>NZ_JAHDTH010000273.1 GCF_018531445.1 Pseudonocardia lacus | reverse complement strand
GGCCTCGGTGCCGCGCGCCGTCCGCGCGGCCCGCTCGGCCTCGGCCAGCGGGCCCAGCAGGTCGAGCACGCCGGCCACGAACTCGCGCTCGAGCTCCAGGTCGGCGCGCTCGGCGAGCCGCTTCGCGTAGCCGGCGACCAGCTCGGCCAGCGTGCGCGGCTCCTGCGGGTCGAGCACCGCGCGGAGCAGGAAGTCGACGAACGCCTCGTCGGTGGGGAAGGTGAACGCGTCGGCGGCCTCGCCCTCGCCGGCGTTCATCGCCCGCTGGTAGCGGAACAGCTCGGGGTCGAGCCCCACGTCGACGAGGTGGCGGGTCCAGTCGGCGTGCCCGGTCTCCCACACCAGCCCGCGGGTCGGGTCGGCCAGGTCGGCCTCGACCAGCCGGTCGCGGTACGCGGCGAGGGTGAGCCTGCGCCGCTCCCGGGTGAACGGCAGGTCGTCGAGCCCGAGGCCGGGTCCGGGGGTGAAGGAGTACCAGGCGTCGGTGAGCTTGTCCGGGTCGCTGGACGCGGAGTGCCCGCGCCACTCCGAGACCTTCCCGGTGACCAGCAGCTGCCCGGTGCCCGTGTGCATCCACTCGCACACCACGTGCGCGACGTCGTCGCCGAGCACGAACTTCTCCAGCACGTTCGTGCTGGTCGTGCCCACGACCTGGCGCCTGCCCGGCAGGATCACCGAGAACACCAGCTTGAGCAGCACCGACTTGCCGCCGCCGTTCTCCAGGAACAGCACCGACGCGGGCGATGGCCTGCGCGGCACCCGCTCGACGTCGTCGGCGGAGAAGAAGTCCAGCTGCGCCGGCGCGCCGCTGACCGGGGCGCCCAGCCCCCGCAGGTCGAGGCAGACGTCCTGGTAGCGGGCACCGGGCGGGCCGACCGAGAACAGCCGCACCCGCGAGAGCTCATACATCCCCGGCCTCCGGGCCGAACCCCTCCGAGCCGTCGACCGAGGGCGCGGTGGGCCGCAGGGTGCCGAGCGCGGAGGTCACCGGGAGCACGCCCAGCTCCAGCAGCTCGTCGAAGGCGCGGCGGGCGGCCAGCTCGCGGACCTGCACCTGGTAGCGGGCGGTCGTGCGGAAGGCGCCGCCCGTCCCCTGCCCGTCCGCCCCGACCGGCACCAGGAAGCCCTGGTCGGCCAGGAAGCGCAGGGCCTTGCCGACGATGCCGCGGGTGGTCGCGTCGCCGGCCCGGCCGTCCTTGGTGGCCGCGGCCGGTGGGCGCCGCGAGTACGCCCGCCACACCGCCTCCAGCTCCGGGGCCTCCGAGAGCGGGTCGCTGTTCTCCCCGGTGCCCTCCACCCGCTCCTGCAGCACCCGGCAGGCCTCCCGCACCGCGGCGTCGACCTGCTCGACCGAGACCCGCCCGACGTAGCTGTCGTTGCCCAGGTCGTCCGGGCGCGGGAAGGCCAGTGCGGCCACCGCGAGGTGGGCCAGCCCGTGCAGCACCTTGTCGGCCTGCCGGTTGGCCAGCGCGGTACGCCGGGCGTACTCGTCCATCCGGATCTCGAAGATCGACTCCTCGGTGGCCGCGACGACCGCGCCCGACTGCGGCCCGACCGCCAGCACCACCAGCCCCAGCCCGGACGCCACCCGGTGCACGAGGTCCTTGAACGTGTCGTCCTCGCCGTAACGGCGCACCAGCTCGGCGTAGCCGGGGTCGCGCGCCGGCACCAGCTTGGGCCGCATGCCCAGCGCGACCAGCCGCGACGCCGACTCCACGTCCTGGGCGCGGATGCCGGTCACGCCACGTCCTCGGCCAACTCGTCGGCCAGCTCGGCGGCCGGTTCGTCGAGCGCCACCTCGACCGACCCGATCAGCAGGTCGGACCCGCCGAACTCGGGGTCGCGCAGCACCGTGCCGTCGTCGACGGCCAGGCACACCCGCTCGTCGCCCTGGTTGCGCGCGGTGGCCACCGACGTGCCCAGCGCGTGCAGGGACCGCAGCACGACCAGCTCGGCCAGCGCCGGGTCGAGCGCCCGGGCCGCGGCCAGCGCCGCGGACAGCCGCCGGGGCGGGCCGGGCGCCTCCAGCAGCGCGCCGACCCGCCGCCACTGCTCGTCGCTGTAGCGGTCGGTGTCCACGGCGACCAGCTCCGGCTCGGGCATCACCTCACCGAGCGGGTCGCGCTCCGGCGGCGGCTCCAGCAGCACCTCGACCAGCCCGGTGAGGCTGGGCACGCTGGGCACGCGCAACCCGGTGCCGGCGCTGAAGAACCGGCCGGTCGGCCCGGCCGCGCGGGCGACGTCCAGCTCCAGGCACGGGTTCAGCAGCTGCCCGAACACGTCCACCGCGGCCCGCTGCGGGCGCCCGGCGAACTGCTGGCGGTCCTGCTCGGCGCGGAAGGTGGCCCCGGCCTCCTGCAGCCGGGTCTGCAGCTGGGTGTGGCGCTGGATGCAGTCGCCGACGATGTCGACCAGCTCCGCGGCCTGCCGGCGGCGGCCGGGCTCGGTCGCGGTGTCGCGGGCGTCGGCGATGTTGGCCAGGATGGCCGACTCGGCCCGGTACCGGGACTCGATGTGGCGCAGCGCCTCGTCGATCAGCTCCGGCACGGCCGAGAGCCAGTCCACCGAGCGCACGTCGCGGCGGGTGGAGTCCAGGCGCCCGCGCAGCGCCTCGGCGTACTGCACGGTGCGGTAGCGGGCCTGCTCGGCGGCCAGTCGGGCGTCGCCGAGGCGCCCGCGGCTGATCAGGTTCTCCAGCTTGACCTCGGCCGCGACCTGGGCCGACTCGACGTCGGTGTCCAGCGCGCCGACCAGCACGTTGATCGCCTCGTCGGAGGCGCGCAGGTAGATCGCGCCGTCCGGGCCGGCCAGCTCGACGAGCAGCTTGAAGTCGAACCGGCGGCGCAGGTAACCGCCGTCGGGTCCGCTGGTGCCGTAGTCGGCCCGGAAGCCGCGGTCGACGCTGCCGACGTTGATCAGGTTCTCGACGACCCAGTGGCCGATGCGCTCGTGCTCGGCGCCGGGCGCGTCGGGGGCCTGCGCGGAGATGAACGGCGCCAGCCTGCGCACGACCTGGCCCTGGTCGGCGCCGGTGTCGAAGTCCATGGCCAGGGTGACCTGGTCGATGGCCTGCAGCGCGATCTCGGCCATCTGGTAGCGGCCGGCGTCGACCCACTCCAGCCGGTGCTTGCGCTGGTCGAGCTCGTGCAGCGGGGCGGTGCACGCCAGCGCCTTCAACCGGCGGGCGACCCCGTCGTCGAGCACGGGTGCCGCCCCGTCCGCTGCCGTCACAGCCGAGCACTCTACGAAGCCCGCCGGGCCCCTCCGCGACGGAGGGGCCCGGGGTGGCGGTCGAGGCGCCGTCCCGGACCATCCCGGTCAGCCATGCACGGCGCGCCGGTACCGCGCTCGTCGTCCGGCGCTTGTCGGACGTGACGGGTTGCAGGACGATTCGCTGGGTCCGACCGGCCCAGACTCACGTTCGCGTGCTCCAGGGCTCCACGACGGCAGATCGCGAGGTGCCATGCGGGAAGGGGGCTCGCTGTCCGCACCTCGGGACGAGCGCGGCGGGCGCGGCCTGCCGCGGGGGCGCTCCAGCCTGCCCGCCTCCGACGTCGCCGCCGATCAGCACAGACGCCTGCTGGGCGCCGCGGTGGCGACCGTGGCCGAGAAGGGCGTGCACGGCGTGACCGTCGCCGACATCGTGCGCCGGGCCCGGGTGTCGCGCGCGACGTTCTACGCGCACTTCACCGACAAGGACTCCTGCGTGCTCGCGGCGGGCGCGCACGGCTGGGCGCAGCTGGTCGACGCGGTCACCGCGGCGCCCCGGGAGCTGCCCGAGGACGCCGACGCCGAGCAGCAGCTGCGCACCGCGTTACGCGCGTTCCTGCGGTTCCTGGTCGACGAGCCCGCCTTCGCCCGGCTGTTCTACATCGACCTGCCGGCCATCGCCGAGGAGGGCGTGACCCGCCACGGAGCCGCGACCCACCAGTTCGCCCGGCTCAACCAGGGCTGGCACGAGCGCGCCCGCCGCCGGCACCCCGACTGGCCCCGGGTGCCCTTCGACGCCTACGTGGCGCTGGTCGGCGCGGCCACCGAGCTGGTCGGCTCGCGCGTGCACGACGGCCGCATCGCCGAGCTGCCCGACCTGGAGGACACGCTCACCGACCTGCACATGGCGGTGCTGGCCGGCCGGGCCTGGCCGGCCGGCTGAGCACCCCCGGCGGCCCCCTCAGCGGCCCTTGATCTCGGCGGCGACGTCACCGCGCAGGTCGCGCTTGAGCACCTTGCCGCTCGGCGTGCGCGGCAGCGCCTCCGCGCGGAACACGACGTGCGCCGGCACCTTGAACGAGGCCAGCCGCTCGCGCACGTGGGCCTGCAGGTCGGCCGCCGACGCGCTCGTCCCGGGGCGCAGCTGCACGACCGCCACCGCCTCCTCCCCCAGCGACTCGTGCGGCACCCCGACGATCGCCACGTCGCCGACGGCCGGGTGCTCGTAGAGGGCCGCCTCCACCTCGGCGCAGTAGATGTTCTCCCCGCCGCGGATCACCACGTCCTTGAGCCGGTCGACGACGTAGACCCAACCGTCGCGCACGGCGCCGAGGTCGCCGGTGTGGAACCAGCCGTCGGTGAACGCGGCCGCGGTGGCCCCGGGGTTGTTCCAGTAGCCGCGCACGATGTTCGGGCCGCGGAACCACAGCTCCCCGACCTCGCCGGGGGCCACGTCCTCGCCGGTCGCCGGGTCGACGACGCGGACGTCCGCCCCGGGCGCGCAGCGCCCGACGCTGTCCGGGCGGGTCACGTAGTCGCTGCCGCTGTTCGACACCACCGCCGAGGTGGTCTCGGTGAGGCCGTAGCCGTTGGCCGGGGCGACCAGGTGGGTGAAGTCGGCGTCGATGCGACCGATCAGGTCGGGCGGCACCGGGGTGCCGCCCATGCTGATGCCGGCCAGGCTGGACAGCCGCGACGGGTCGGACGCGGCGGCCTCGACCAGCTGGCGCATCACCGTGGGCACCCCGGACACGCCGGTCAGCTGCTCGCGGGAGACCAGCTCGATGGCCTCCGCGGCGTCCCAGCGGTACTGCGTGGCGTGCTTCGCCCCGGCGGCCAGGGTGTAGAGCAGCCCGGTCAGGCCGGCGATGTGGAACAGCGGGAACGTGTTGAGCGCGCCGGGCTGGGGGGCGTCCGGGTCGGGGGTGGGCGGCACGCCACCGTTGGCGATCGTGGCCGAGACGAACCCACCGAGCATCGTGTTCATCAGGTTCGTGCAGTGGTTGCGATGGGTGCCCACCGCGCCCTTGGGCCGCCCGGTGGTGCCGGAGGTGTAGAGGATGGTGGCGTCGTCGTCGGGGTCGACCTCGACGTCCGGGGCGGTGGCGGCGGGGTCGAGCCCGGCGATCAGGTCGTCCCAGGTGCGCACCCCGTCGGCCGGCTCGCCGCCGCGCACCTCGACCATCGGGATGCCCAGCTCGCCGCGGTGCTCGGCCAGCACGGCGATCCGCTCGGCGTCGGCCACCAGCAGCTTTGCCCCGGAGTCGTCCAGGGCGTAGCGCAGCTCGGGGGCGGTCCACCAGGCGTTGAGCGGCACCACGACCAGGCCGGCGGTGAAGGCGGCGAACAGGATCGGCGCCCACTCGGGGTAGTTGCGCATGCTGACCGCGATGCGGTCGCCCTTGGCCAGCCCGTACTCCTCGCGCAGGGCGCGGGCCAGGCCCAGGGTCCGGCGCAGGTTCTCGGCGAAGCTCCAGCGCTGCTCGCCGTAGACGAGGAAGGTGCGGTCGCCGTGCGCGGCGGTCGACAGCAGCACGTCGCGCAAGGTCTGCGGGCCCTCGGCGTACACCCGCATCGGGATGCCCCCGACCTCGCGCTCCACCAGGGCGAACGGGCTTCCCGGCGCGGTGAACCGGGCGGTGAGCAGGGCCTTCTCGGTGCTGTCCGCGCTCGTGCGCGGGGAGGTGGCGGGGTCGGCGCTGACCAATTTCCAGCCCTTCGTCGAACGGGACGCGCGGGACGGCTGAACGTTCGTTCAGCACGCTAGGAGCGACGGCGGGCCGCTGTCAACGAGTACCGCGACCTGCCGGACGGGCCTTGACCAGGGCAGCGCCGCGGCGCACCGTCGAGGGATGGCTGCGCCGACGACGTCCCCGTCCACCACCGACGACACCGCCGGCTCGATGTCGGCCTACGTGCCGACCCAGGAAGGCCTCTCGCTGCCCGAGCCGCCGGTGTTCGCCACCGTCGAGGAGGAGCGCCGCCACCGCCAGGAGCAGCTGGCCGGAGCGCTGCGGCTGTTCGGCCGGTTCGGCTTCGGCGAGGGCGTGGCCGGGCACATCACCGTGCGCGACCCCGAGCACCCGGACATGTTCTGGGTCAACCCGTTCGGGATGTCCTTCCGCCACATCCGGGTCTCCGACCTGATCCTCGTCGACCACGAAGGCACCGTCCGGCACGGGAACAAGCCGGTCAACCGGGCCGGGTTCGTCATCCACGCCGCCGTGCACGCCGCGCGCCCCGACGTCGTGGCCGCCTGCCACGCCCACTCCGTGCACGGCAAGGCGTGGTCGTCGCTGGGGCGGGTGCTCGACCCGATCACACAGGACGCCTGCGCGCTCTACGAGAACCACTGCGTCGTCACCGAGGGCCGCGGCGCGGTCGTCGTCGACGAGGAATCGGCCCGGCTGCTGGCCGAGGGCCTGGGGCAGAACGCCATGTGCTTCCACCAGAACCACGGCATCTTCACCGTCGGGCAGACCGTCGCCGAGGCGGCGTGGTGGTTCGTCAGCACCGAGCGCAACTGCCAGGCCCAGTTGCTGGCCGAGGCGGCCGGCACGCCGACGATCATCGACCCGGACAACGCCCGGTTCACCCGCGACCAGATCGGCGGGTCCTACGCGGGCTGGTTCGCCTTCCAGCCGCTGTGGGACGAGATCGTGCGCAGCGACCCCGACCTGTTCGACTGACTGAGCGGCGGGCCGACCGCGACCCGCGTAGTGTCCGGGAGCCGTGACCGGTAGCACCGACGGCGTCATCGCCCGCAGCAAGGCCCACCTGGTCCGGCTCTGGGAGCAGGACCGGGCGGCGTTCGGGGTGTGGAGCTCGACGCGCGACGCGGCGGTCGCCGAGCTGATGGCCGCGAGCCCCTTCGACTACGTGTGCGTCGACCTGCAGCACGGCCACGCCACCTACGCCGACCTGCCCGGAATGCTCCAGGCCATGCGCGCCGCCGGCCGGGCCCCGCTGGCCAGGGTGCCGTGGAACGACCCGGCGTCGATCATGCGGGCGCTCGACGTCGGCACCTGCGGGGTGATCGTGCCGATGGTCGACAGCGCGGTCGAGGCGGCCGCGGCCGCGGCGGCGTGCCGGTATCCGCCGCACGGCTCGCGCAGCTGGGGACCCATGTGGGCCAGCGTGCGCGACGACGGGGCGCCCGGCCCGCGCGAGCAGGACGCCGCCGTGCTGTGCCTGGTCATGGTGGAGACGCGGGCCGCGGTGGACGCGCTGGACGAGATCGTCCGGGTGCCCGGGGTCGACGGTGTCTACATCGGACCCAACGACCTCGCGCTGGGCTGCGGGTTCGACCGCGCCACCTACCGCGACTCCCCCGCCGTCGACGCGCTCATCGAGGGGATCGTGACGACGTGCCGGGAGGCCGGCGTGGTGGTCGGCCTGCACTGCTCGGACGCGGAGATGGCCGCGCACTGGGCGGGGCGCGGGGTCCGCCTGCTCACCGTCGGCCAGGACCTCGCCCTCCTGCACGGCGCCGTGGCCCGGCAGTGGGCCGCGCTCGACCAGGCGACCGGCCGGGCGGAGTGACGACGAGCCCGGCCGGGCCCGCGGGCCGGGGTCGTCAGCCGCCGCCCTGGCTGCGGCTCCCGCTGCGCAGGCCGCCCAGGTTCGTCAGCCCGGGCGTCGGCAGGGGCCGCGACGGGTCGGCGATGACCACCTCGTCGCCGGCCGCGAGACCGGAGAGGATCTCCGTGCGCACCGGGCCGACCGCCCCGACCCGCACCGGGACCGGTTCCACCGCGTCGCCGCGCAGCACGGCGACCGCACTGGTCGCGCCGTCGGTGTGCACCGCCGACGTCGGCACCGTCAGCACCCCGGTGACGTCGGCCAGCCGGATCGCCACCGACGCCCCCTGACCGGCCGGGAACGGCCCGGTGGCGCCGGGCAGGGCGATCGTGACCTCGTAGGTGACCGCGCTGCCGGTCGAGCCGGCGGGCAGCAACCCGACGGCGGCGACGCTGCCCTCGATCGCGTCGCCGGAGCCGTCCGGAGTGACCGTGACCGGGTTGCCGACGGCCACCCGGGCGATGTCGCCCTCGTCGACCGGGACCTCCAGCTGGTAGCCGCGGCTCGCCGCGACGACCACCACCTGCGGCGCGGGCGAACCGCCCACCACGGTGTCGCCGACCTGCAGGTCGAGGGCGCCGACGGTGCCGTCGATCGGGCTGACGAGCACGGCCTGCTCCCGGTTCTGGCGGGCCTCGGTGAGCGCGGCATCGGCGGCCTCGACCGCGGCGCGGTCGGCGGCGAGCTGCTCCGGGGAAGCGGGCTCGCCGCGGGCCCCGGCCAGGGCCTGCGCGGCCGCCCCCGACGGCAGCGAC
>NZ_JAHDTH010000272.1 GCF_018531445.1 Pseudonocardia lacus | reverse complement strand
CCCCGACGATCTGGCGTCCCTCGTATGCTCCGCTCACAGGGGCCTCCTCGAATCGATGGCGTGCACACCTCGAGCATGAGCCGAGGGTCACGAGGAGCGGAGGCCCCGCTCCTTCATCGCATCAGGGGTGGGTGGGCCGGAGGGGGCCCATCCACCCCTGATCGCGGTTCGACGCGCGGGCGCCGCGAGACCCGGGGGCCCCGCCGCTAGCGGGACTCGGCGAACGCTTCCACCGGCGGGCAGCTGCAGACCAGGTTCCGGTCGCCGTGCGCCCCGTCGACGCGGCGCACCGGCGGCCAGACCTTGCGGTCGTGCACGCCCGGCACCGCACCGGTCGGGTAGCCGGCCAGATCGGCCGGGTACGGGTGGTCCCACTTGCCCAGCAGGCTGGCCGCCGTGTGCGGGGCGTTGCGCAGCGGGTTGTCGGTCGCCGGCCACTCCCCCGCGGCCACCCGGGCGATCTCGGCGCGGATGCCGATCATCGCGTCGATGAAGCGGTCGATCTCGGCCAGGTCCTCGCTCTCGGTCGGCTCGACCATCAGGGTGCCCGCCACCGGGAACGACATGGTCGGGGCGTGCAGGCCGTAGTCGGCCAGCCGCTTGGCCACGTCGTCGACGCTCACGCCGGTGTCCTTGGTGATCCCGCGCAGGTCGAGGATGCACTCGTGGGCCACGTGCCCGTCGGCGCCCGCGTAGAGCACCGGGTAGTGCTCGCGCAGGCGGGCGGCCACGTAGTTGGCGGCCAGGACGGCGGTCAGCGTGGCGCGGCGCAGGCCCTCCGGCCCCATCAGCCGCACGTAGGCCCACGAGATGGGCAGCACGCCGGGGCTGCCGTACGGGGCCGCCGACACCGCGCCGACGGTGCCGCGATCGGGCAGGAACGGCGCCAGGTGCTCGGCCACCGCGACCGGGCCCACGCCCGGGCCGCCGCCGCCGTGCGGGATGCAGAACGTCTTGTGCAGGTTCAGGTGGCTGACGTCGCCGCCGAAGGCGCCCGGCCGGGCCAGCCCGACCAGCGCGTTCAGGTTGGCGCCGTCGACGTAGACCTGCCCGCCCGCCTCGTGCACGGCGTCGCAGACCTCACGCACCGCGGCCTCGTAGACCCCGTGCGTGGACGGGTAGGTGATCATCAGCGCGGCCAGCGCGTCGCGGTGCTGGGCGATGTTGGCGTGCAGGTCGTCGAGGTCGACGTCGCCGGTCGGGCCGGTCGCCACCACGACCACCCGCATCCCGGCCATCACCGCCGAGGCGGCGTTCGTGCCGTGCGCGCTGGCCGGGATCAGGCAGACGTCGCGGTGGCCCTCGCCGCGGCTGCGGTGGTAGGCCGCGATCGCCAGCAGCCCGGCGAACTCGCCCTGGCTGCCCGCGTTGGGCTGCAGCGACACCGCGGCGTAGCCGGTCAGCTCGGCCAGCCAGCGCTCCAGGTCGGCGATCAGCTCCAGCGTGCCGGCCGCGTCGGCCGCCGGCGCGAACGGGTGCAGGTCGGCGAACCCGGGCCAGGTGATGGGCTCCATCTCGGCCGCGGCGTTGAGCTTCATGGTGCACGAGCCCAGCGGGATCATCGTGCGGTCCAGGGCCAGGTCGGCGTCGGCCAGCCGGCGCAGCCAGCGCATCAGCGAGGTCTCCGAGCGGTGCTCGTGGAACACCGGGTGCGACAGGTAGTCGCTGGTGCGCCGCAGGCCGTCGGGCAGCGCGTCGGGGGTGGCCGCGTCCAGGTCGGCGGGATCCGCGGCGGGCACCCCGAACACCTCCCAGAGGGTGCGCAGGTGCGCGGTGGTCGTCACCTCGGAGCAGGCGATGCCCAGGGTGTCGGCGTCGACGCGGCGCAGCGCGATGCCGGCGTCGTGCGCGGCGTCGGCCAGCGCCTCGGCCCGCCCGGCCACCCGCACCCCGACGGTGTCGAAGAACTCCTCGTGCAGCACCTCGACCCCGCCGGCGCGCAGGCCCGCGGCCAGCACCGCGGCCATCCGGTGGCTGCGCAGGGCGATGCGGCGCAGGCCGTCGGGGCCGTGGTGCACGGCGTAGCAGGCGGCGACGACGGCCAGCAGCACCTGGGCGGTGCAGATGTTGGAGGTCGCCTTCTCCCGGCGGATGTGCTGCTCGCGGGTCTGCAGCGCCAGGCGCAGCGCGGGGTTGCCGTCGGCGTCGCGGGAGAGCCCGACCAGCCGGCCGGGCAGCTGGCGGGCGTGCTTCTGGTGCACCGAGAGGTAGCCGGCGTGCGGGCCGCCGAAGCCCAGCGGCACCCCGAAGCGCTGGGTGGTGCCCACGACGGCGTCGGCGCCCAGCTCGCCGGGCGGGGTGAGCAGGGTCAGCGCGAGCAGGTCGGCGGCGACGGCGGCCAGCGCCCCGCGCTCGTGCGCGGCCTCGATGGTGGGGCCGATGTCGCGGACCGCGCCGGACGCGCCCGGGTAGCTGAGCAGCACGCCGTAGAACTCGCCGTCGGGCAGCCCGGCGGCCAGGTCGGCGACCACGAGCTCGATGCCCAGCGGCTCGGCCCGCGTGCGCAGCACGTCGAGCGTGCGCGGCAGCGTGTCGGCGTCGACGACGAACCGCGGCGAGGACGCCCGCCCGGCCCGGCGCAGCAGGGTCATCGCCTCGGCCGCCGCGGTCGCCTCGTCCAGCAGCGACGCCCCCGCCACCGGCAGGCCGGTCAGGTCGGCGACGGTGGTCTGGAAGGTCAGCAGCGCCTCCAGCCGGCCCTGGCTGATCTCGGGCTGGTAGGGCGTGTAGGCGGTGTACCAGGCCGGGTTCTCCAGCACGTGGCGGCGCACGACCGGCGGGGTGATCGTGCCGCTGTAGCCCAGCCCGATCATGGGCACGGTCACCGTGTTGCGGGCCGCGAGGGCGCGCAGCTCGGCCAGCACGGTCGACTCCGACGCCCCGGGCGGCAGCGTGGTCGCGACCGGCTCGCGGTCGCGGATGCTGTCGGGCACGGCGGCGTCGGCCAGCTCCTCCAGCGAGGACGCGCGGACCGCGGCCAGCATGCGCTCCAGCTCGGCGGAGCGGGGCCCGATGTGCCGCTCGGCGAACGGGACGCCGGCTTCCAGTTCGGACAGGGGAACGCGGGAATCCACGACGAGCACCTCCGGGGGACGGGGCAGGCAGGACCGGCCCTCCCCCTCTGTCACGCCGAACGGTGCCGCGTGCACACCGCGCCGGCGGCGCTCCAGAGGCGCCTCGACCGCGCGGTCCTGGGTGCCTGAGAGGTTCCGGGGAGGATTTGCTCCTTCGGCGCCCGGTCGGCTGGTGCTCCAGCCACCGGGACTCTCCCGCGCGGGGTCGACGACCGCGGGGCCGATGGTAGGCCCCGCTCGCGCGATCATCCAGCCGACGTCCCGGTGCGATCGCGACGGATGTCGCGGACGCGCCCCGGGGCGCGTCCGGCGGTCACGCGGGGTGGCCGGATCGTGTCGCGCGGTCGGTAGTTACCCGGAGGTAGCCACAGCTCGCCGGGACCAGGATTCCGCCATGTCCTCGACGACGACGCCGAACTCCGGTCCCACGTCCGCCTTCTTCGTCCAGTCCATGATCTCGTTCGGCGCGGCCGTGACCGCCGTCGGCGTCGCGGTCGCCTACCTGCCCGCCGACCCGTGGATCCGGGCCTTCCTGGCCGTCGGCGTGCTCTACCTCGTGACCTCGACGTTCACCCTGGCCAAGGTCGTGCGCGACCGGCAGGAGTCCACGGCGGTACTCACCCGGGTCGACCAGGCCCGGCTGGAGAAGCTGCTCGCCGAGCACGACCCGTTCTCGTCCAACGCGTGACGCCGGGCGGGCCGGTGGCGCCGCGTCAGCTGATGGCGCGGCGCGCCCGGCGCCGGGACAGCTCGTCCTCGGGGGCGTCGTCGACGGTGCCGCCGTCGGCGCGCTCGACCGGGAAGTCCTTGATGGAGCCGCTGATCTCCTTCATCGCCCCGCCCACGGCGATGCCGAACACGCCCTGGCCGCCGCGCAGCAGGTCGACGACCTCCTCCGGCGACGAGCACTCGTAGACCGTGGTGCCGTCGCTGAAGAGCGTGATGCCGGCCAGGTCGCGGATGCCGCGCCGGCGCAGGTGCTCGACCGCCACCCGGATGTTCTGCAGCGACACCCCGGCGTCGAGCAGCCGCTTGACGACCTTGAGGACCAGCACGTCCTTGAAGGAGTACAGCCGCTGCGAGCCGGACCCGGCCGCGCCGCGGATCGAGGGCGCCACCAGACCGGTGCGCGCCCAGTAGTCCAGCTGCCGGTAGGTGATGCCGACGACCTGGCACGCGGTGGGCCCCCGGAAACCGACGAGCTGGTCGGGCAGCCCGTCCAGACCGGTCCCCAGGAGGGGATCCGGGAAGAGCTCGCCCTGCTCGGGCATCGACGGCGGGTTCTCCACCGAACTCCTTCCACCGGGGTCCGCGCGCGCGGACCCGCTGTTCGGAGCCGACGGTAAGCGCGCACCGGCACCCGGTCAACGCGGCGCGCCGGTCGAGTCACCCGGTCACGGGCGTGTCCCCCGTCCGGCCCTGCTGAACGACCCGCCCGCGGACCCGGCCGGGCGGCGCGTGCGGCCGATCGTGGCTGGTCGGCCGGGGTGGGCGCGCGGCGCCAGGGTCAGGAAACGGTCAGGGCTGGGCGCCGCGGAAGTCCTCCGGGGAGATCGAGTCGAGGAACTCGCGGAACTTCTCGACCTCGTCCTCCTGCTCGTCGGGGATGACGAGACCGGCCTCGGTGAGCACGCTCTCCTCGGCGTGGATCGGCACCCCGATCCGCAGCGCCAGCGCCACCGAGTCGCTCGGGCGGGCCGACACCTTGACCCCGCCGTCGAACACCAGCTCGGCGTAGAAGGTGCCCTCCTGCAGGTCGGTGATCCGCACCTGTTCCAGGCGGCGGCCCAGCGACGTGATGACGTCCTTGAGCAGGTCGTGGGTCAGCGGCCGGGCCGGCTTGACCCCCTGCTGCTCCAGGGCTATCGCGGTGGCCTCCACCGATCCGATCCAGATCGGGAGGTAGCGGTCGCCGGTGGTCTCCCGCAAGAGGAGGATCGGCTGGTTCGCGGGGAGTTCGACCCGGACACCCACGACGCGCATCTCGCTCATGCGCACTCCTCCTCATGACGTCCTGCTGTGTCGACGCTACACGGCACATCGGGCCTGCGCCCGCCCCCGCGCGGTCCGGAGCCGCGCGGTTCGCCACCGTGACCGGCGCCGTCGCCGCCCGAAAGGTCCGGTACGCGCGCGGCTGCCAGGCCGGCGGCTCGTCCGCCGACCCGGGGCCCGCTCGACGCGGCCGGGCTCAGTGGTCCCGCGGCCCGGTGAGGAAGACCAGCCGGAACTTGCCGATCTGCACCTCGTCGCCGTTGGCCAGCACCGCCGTGTCCACCGGCTCGCGGTTGACGTAGGTGCCGTTGAGGCTGCCCACGTCGACGACGACGAACTCGCCGGCGTCGTTGCGGAACTCGGCGTGCCGGCGCGAGACGGTCACGTCGTCGAGGAAGATGTCGCTGTCCGGGTGGCGCCCGGCGCTGGTCGACGCGCGGTCGAGGAGGAACCGCGAGCCCGCGTTCGGCCCGCGCTTGACCACCAGCAGCGCGGCACCGGCCGGCAGCGCGTCGACGCCGGAGACCGACTGGTCCTGGGCGGGGGGCTCGGCCTCGGACAGGAAGTCCGCGCGGAAGACCGAAGTGGCTTCCGGGGAACGCTCCGGCGGAACGCCCGGCCCGTCGTTCATGGTCACCTTCGGTGTCTCCTCCTGCGTGGGAACGGTGGACCCGGAGCGGGTCGTCGACCCGACCGGACCTCGGGATGTGTGCAGGCCGCGCGCGACGCGATCGGTCCGGTCAACCTACCGCGTGCCCGGCCCCGCGTCGGTGCCGGTCAGCTACCGGTGAGATCCCGGTAGGCGGCCGGGTCGAGCAGGTCGTCCAGCGGCGCCGCGCCCGCGGCGTCGTCCAGCCGGACCTCGATCATCCACCCGTCGCCGTAGGGACCGGAGTTGACCAGCTCCGGGGTGTCGGCGAGCGCCTCGTTGACCGCGACCACGGTGCCCGTGAGGGGCGCGTAGATGTCGGAGACCGACTTGGTGGACTCCACCTCGCCGACCGCGGTCCCGGCGGTGACGCTGTCGCCGACGGCGGGCAGCTGGACGAAGACGACGTCGCCGAGCTGGCTCTGGGCGTGGTCGGTGATCCCGACCCGGACCACCCCCTCGCCGAGGTCGCGCACCCACTCGTGCGCATCGGTGTAGCGCAGGTCCTCGGGAATCACGGGAGCGAGCCTAGTGGTCGCCCGGTGCGGGCCCGGTCGGGGTGGGGGTGCGCAGCGCGAGGCCGAACTGGGCCAGGTACAGCAGGCCCGAGTACAGGTAGAGGGCGGTTCCCCAGATCCCGAACGCCAGGCCCAGCGGCAGCGCGATCGGCGCCGCCCAGGTGTCGGTCTGGCCGAGCAGCACCAGCGGGAACGCGTAGAGCAGCAGGAAGGTGGCGCCCTTCCCGACGTAGGTCACCGGGTAGGGGCCGTAGCCGCGGCGGCGCAGCACCGGCAGGGTGAGCGCGAGCACGAGGTCGCGGGCCACCAGCACGCCGATCGCCCACCACGGCACGATGCCGCGCACGCCCAGCCCGATGAGCACCGCGAGGATGTAGAGCCGGTCGACCGCCGGGTCGAGCAGCGCGCCGAGGCGGCTGTACTGGCCCAGGACCCTGGCCAGCTTGCCGTCGGCCCAGTCGGTGATGCCGCCCACCATCAGCACGACCACCGCCCAGCCGTCGGCCTGCAGCCCGATCAGCAGGTACAGCAGCAGCGGCACGCCGGCCAGCCGCAGCAGGCTGAGGGCGTTGGGCACGGTGAGCAGCCGGTCGCGGCCGACGGCGCGCAGTTCCTCGCGCAGGTCGCCGACCGACGCCGGCGGGCCCGACCCGTCCGGCACGTCCGCCTCCGCCACGGCCAGCCCCTCCCCCGGGGCCCCGGTGGCCCCCGCGCAGCCTAGGGCGCCCCGGCGGGGCAGGTGCGTCGGCGGGCGCGAGGAGGCACGATCGCGGCCATGGATGCAGCGGCGCTCAAGGCCACCCAGGCACCCCTCAAGGCGAGTTACTCGGCCGACCCGGACAAGGCGGTGGTCACGCTGCGCGCCGACGGGGACCTGGACGGCTCGGGCATCGCCTGCTCCGTGCGCACGGCCGGGGCGCTGGCCGAGGCCGGGCTGCACCCGGCGGCCGGCGGCGACGGCACCCAGCTCTGCTCGGGCGACATGCTGCTCGAGGCACTGGTGGCGTGCGCCGGGGTCACCCTGCGGGCGGTGGCCACCTCACTGGGCATCGAGGCCACCGGCAGGGTCCGCGCGGAGGGCGACCTCGACTTCCGCGGCACGCTGGGCGTCGACAAGCAGGCCCCGGTCGGTTTCCGCGACGTCCGGCTGTTCTTCGACCTCGACACGACGGCACCGCGCGAGCAGGTCGACACGCTCGTCCGGCTGACCGAGCGCTACTGCGTCGTGCTGCAGACGTTGACGACCCCACCGGCCACCTCGGTCGAGGTCACCACCGGGCAGGCGGCCTGACATGACCGACACCGCCCGTACCGACTCCGGCAGCACCGACACCAGCAGCACCGACACCAGCACCCGGAGGACGGCCGCTCCGGCCGCCGCCGACGCCACCGCCAACGGCGCCCACGCCCTGCTGCACACGCTCGTCGACAGCGGCGTCGACGTCTGCTTCGCCAACCCCGGCACCTCGGAGATGCACTTCGTCGCCGCACTCGACGGCGTCCCGGCCATGCGCGGCGTGCTCACGCTGTTCGAGGGGGTCGCCACCGGCGCGGCCGACGGCTTCGCCCGGATGGCCGGGCGCCCCGCGGCCACCCTGCTGCACCTGGGCCCGGGGCTGGGCAACGGGCTGGCCAACCTGCACAACGCCCGCCGGGCGGGCGTCGGGCTGGTGAACGTGATCGGCGACCACGGCACCGACCACGTCCACCTCGACGCCCCGCTGCAGTCCGACATCGCCTCGATCGCCGGCGCCGTCTCGGGCTGGGTGCGCTCCACCTCCGCCCCCGCACGCATCGGGGCCGACACCGCCGACGCGGTCGCCGCGGCGCGTGCCGGTCAGGTCGCCACGCTGGTGCTGCCCGCCGACGTCAGCTGGGGCGACGGCGGACGGGCCGCGGTGGCCCCTGCTCCCGGTCCGGGCGAGCGGGCGAGCTCCGACGCGGTCCGGGAGGCCGCGGACGCGCTCACCTCCGGTGCCCCGTGCGTGCTGCTGATCGGCGGCGACGCCACGCTGGCCGCCGGCCTGGCCGCCGCCGACCGGATCGCCGCGGCGACCGGGGCCAAGCTGCTCGTCGAGACGTTCCCGACGCGCCTGGAGCGCGGCGCCGGGGTCGCGCCGGCCGGCCGGCTGGGCTACGCCCGCGAGATGGCCGACCACCAGCTCGGCGGCGCCCGGCACGTCGTGCTGGTGGGCGCGCGCTCGCCGGTGGCCTTCTTCGCCTACCCCGACCGCGACGGCGACCTCGTCCCGCCCGGCGCGCAGGTGCACCCGGTGGTCGGGCGGGGCGGCGCCGCCGCCGACGCGCTGGCCGAGCTGGCCGACCTGGTGGCCCCCGGCACGACCGCGCGCACGGCG
>NZ_JAHDTH010000271.1 GCF_018531445.1 Pseudonocardia lacus | reverse complement strand
TCCACCCCGCCCCGCACCCGCACCCGCACGCGCGCCCCACCCAGCACCCGCACGCGCGCCCGCACCCCCCGGGCCCGTACCCGTCCGGCCCGCGCCAGCCGCACCCGCCGGCCGGGCCGCACCCCCACACGCACACCCCGCCGCACGTCCGGGAGCGTCCCCGCCCGGCGCCCGAGCGCTAGTCTGGCTCGGTCAGCCCAGCTCGTGTCGCCAGCCCAGGGGGTTGCTTCATGACCACCGACTGGATCGCCCCCGCGTGGATGCACCAGCAGGTCACCGCCGAGCAGTACGCGGAGTGGACCGAGGAGCAGTGCGCGGGCATCGAGATCGTGGACGGGATGGTCGTCGTGAGTCCGAGCGCGTCCAAGCGGCACAACCGCTTGGCCCGGGTCCTGGCCAACGCCCTCGACGCGGCCGCGGGACCCGGGTGGAACGCCGATACCGACTTCGATGTCCGCCTGCACGACGTCCCGCTGACCAACCGCCGGCCGGACGTCACCGTCTACCGGGCCGACACCATCGACGTCGACCCCACCCGTCCCGAGCACGTGCTGCTCGTCGTCGAGGTCGTCTCGCCCGGGTCGGAGACCACCGACCGCATCGTGAAGGCGGAGCAGTACGCGAGAGCGGGCATCGCCTTCTACTGGCGGGTCGAGCAGACCCCGACCGGCCTCCCGCTCACCTACACCTACGTCCTCGACCCGCGCAGCGGGCGTTACCGCGACGGCGAGGTGTTCGCCGGCGTCGTGAAGGTGACGGCACCGTTCGAGGTGGAGGTCGACCTCGGCCGGCTCTGACGGCGCCGGCCCGCGGGGTCAGGAGCGGGCGTCCGACGCGGGGACGATCTCGCGGCCGAGGGGCACCAGCGACACCGGCACCAGCTTGAGGTTGGCCACCGCCAGCGGGATCCCGATGATCGTGATCGCGAGGGCGACCGCCGTCGCGATGTGCACGAGCGCCAGCCACCAGCCGGCGACGAGGATCCACACGACGTTGCCGAGGGCCGACGGGATGCCGGCGCCGGGCCGCGCGACCAGCTTGCGCCCGAACGGCCACAGGGCGAAGTCGGCCATCCGGAACGACGCGATGCCGAACGGGATCGTGACGATCAGCACGCAGCAGATGACCCCGGCGACGGCGTAGCCGAGCGCCAGCCAGATCCCGCAGAGCAGCAGCCAGATCACGTTCAGCAGGGTCCGCATCGGATCCTCCACGTCGGGGCGCGCACCGGTGGGGCGACGGGAACACCCCCCGAGCCGCGGCGCGGTTCGGGGGGTGTCCTCGGGTCGTGCTGTGATCCAGGTGGTCAGTCCAGGTAGTCGCGCAGGACCTGCGACCGCGACGGGTGGCGCAGCTTCGACATCGTCTTGGACTCGATCTGCCGGATCCGCTCGCGGGTGACCCCGTAGACCTGGCCGATCTCGTCCAGCGTGCGGGGCTGGCCGTCGGTGAGGCCGAAGCGCAGCCGCACGACGCCCGCCTCGCGCTCGGACAGCGTGGCCAGCACCGACTGGAGCTGGTCCTGCAGGAGCGTGAAGCTGACCGCGTCGACCGCGACGATGGCCTCGGAGTCCTCGATGAAGTCGCCGAGCTGGCTGTCGCCCTCGTCGCCGATGGTCTGGTCGAGCGAGATGGGCTCCCGGGCGTACTGCTGGATCTCCAGCACCTTCTCCGGGGTGATGTCCATCTCCTTGGCCAGCTCCTCCGGGGTGGGCTCGCGGCCCAGGTCCTGGAGCAGCTCGCGCTGGATGCGCCCGAGCTTGTTGATGACCTCGACCATGTGCACCGGGATGCGGATGGTGCGGGCCTGGTCGGCCATGGCGCGGGTGATCGCCTGGCGGATCCACCACGTGGCGTAGGTGGAGAACTTGTAGCCCTTTGTGTAGTCGAACTTCTCGACCGCGCGGATCAGGCCCAGGTTGCCCTCCTGGATCAGGTCCAGGAACGCCATGCCACGGCCGGTGTAGCGCTTGGCCAGCGAGACCACGAGCCGGAGGTTCGCCTCCAGCAGGTGGTTCTTGGCGCGCTCGCCGTCGCGGACGATCCAGCGCAGGTCGCGACGCAGCTGCGGGGAGACCTTCTCGCCGGCGTCGATCGAGCGGCGCATCCGCTCCGCGGCGTAGAGGCCGGCCTCGATCCGCTTGGCGAGCTCGACCTCCTCCTCCGCGTTGAGCAGCGCGACCTTGCCGATCTGCTTGAGGTAGGCGCGGACCGAGTCGGCCGAGGCGGTGAGCTCGGCGTCCTTGCGCGCCTGGCGCAGGGCCTCGGACTCCTCCTCGTCCCAGACGAAGTCGCCGGTCTTGGCGTTCGAGGAGCGCTCGCGCTGGGCGGGGCTGCGGCGGTTGGCGCCGGTGTTGGCCGGCTCCTCGTCGTCCTCGTCGTCCTCTTCGTCGTCCACGACGACCGCGACGTCGGCGGCGTCGTCGGCGACCAGTTCGGCGTCGAGTTCGACGTCCTCGAGCTCGACCTCCTCGGGGGCGCCCTCCAGCTCGCCCTCGGCGCCGTCGAGATCGGTGACCTCGGCGTCGGCGCCCTTCTTGGCCGGTGCGCCCTTCTTGGCCGGACCGGCCTTCGACCGGGGCGCCTTCGCCGCGGTCTTCGTGGCGGCGCCGCCCGCCCGCGCACGGCGGGGAGCGGCCCCGGCCGACGGGTCGACGGACGGGTCGATGCGGGTTGCGGAGTCTGCGGCTGCCACTAGGCCCTCTCGCTACGGTGCGCTCTGCGGTGCGCCGGGACGCGTCGGAGATCCGGCTGCAGATGTTGTCTGATACCTCGCCGGATCGCGCTCCGTGACGTGCTGTCGGAGGCGATCCCGCATCGGGTACTGCGCCATTGTAACGGCGCGTTCCCGGGACGCTCGCGCCTCGGCACGCCGAAGATGTCGATGTGGTCGGATACGGGGGTGAGCGAGGCACGGCCGATCGGTCAGAACCTGCCGGCAGATCCTGATGAGACACCCGCTGACCTGCGGCGCATCGCCGAGAGCGTGGCGCTGGAAGCGGCCGAGCACCTGCGTGCGCTGCCCCGGCCGTGGGACGCGGGGTCCGGGGTGGACCGATCCAGCGACAGCGTGTCGACGAAATCCACTCCGACGGATGTCGTCACCGCTTCCGACCACGCGCTGGAGACGCTGATCCGGGAGCGGTTGGCCGAACTCCGTCCCGATGACGCGGTCGCCGGCGAGGAACAGGGCGGTGCGCTCGCCGCGGCCAACGGGCCGGGGGTGTGCTGGGTGGTCGACCCGATCGACGGCACCGTCAACTTCCTCTACGGCATGCCCTGGTACGCGGTGTCCGTCGCCGCCGTGCGCGACGGGCGGTCGGTGGCCGGGGCGGTGGTGGAGCCGGCGTCGGGCCGGTTGTGGAGCGCCGCCGCGGGTGGGGGCGCCACCTGCGACGGGCGGCCGCTGCGCGTCTCCGGCGCGTCGGACGTCGCGCTGTCGCTGCTGGCCACCGGGTTCTCCTACAGCGCGCAGCGGCGCTCCCGGCAGGTCGCGATGATCGGCGGGCTGCTGCCGCTGGTGCGCGACGTCCGGCGGACCGGGTCGGCGGCGCTGGACCTGTGCGCGGTGGCCGCGGGGTGGGTCGACGCCTACATCGAGCACGGCACCAACTGGTGGGACTGGGCCGCGGCCGCGCTCATCGCCGCCGAGGCCGGTGCCGTGGTGCGCGTGCCGGGACCGACCGGCTCCACGCCGCCCGACGACGGCCTGGGCGACGACGCGCTGTTCGCGGCCACCCCGGCGATCGCCGAGGAGCTGGCCGCGCTGATCCGCGAGCACGGCGCGGGCGGCGTCTGACGCGGGCCGGTGGCCCGGCGACTCAGCAGGTCGACTCGCGGGCCTGCTCCAGCAGGGCGGGGTCGACGGTGGGGCCGGGCGGCGGGCCGGCGTCGGGCGCGGAGGGATCGGCGTTGGCGGCCCCGTCGGACCCGCCGGCGTCGTTGCTGAGCTGGTCGAGCGCGTCGCGGGCCGGGCGGGCGGGGGACAGGTCGCCGAACGCGGTGCCCACCGCGACGTTGACCGTGTCGTCGGCGCGCCCGTCGCGCACGAGCTCCACGCACGGGAGGACGAGCGCGAGCGTGCTGGCCGCGGCCTCGCCCGCGGTGCCGAAGCGCAGCTGGCCGACGCACTCCAGGTCGCCGTCGGGGTAGAACGGGTCGTTGGTCGGGGCGGCGGCGCGGGCGAAGCCCAGCTCCTCCAGCTCCGCGGCCACCAGGTTGGCCTGCTGGCGCTGGCCGCCGCCGTTGCTGACCAGCACCCGCACGGCCGACACCGGTGCCGGCGGCACGGCGTAGAGCGCGCTGCGCTCCACCGTTTCGCCGGCCGGGGGGCCGGCCACGGGGGCCGGGCAGGTGCCCTCGCCGAAGCCGTCGGACGCCGTGGACAGCACCGTCACCCAGGTGCCCGCCGCCAGCAGCGCCAGCACCGTCACCACCACGATGATCGGCCCGCGCCTGCGGCGCTGGTAGGGCCGCACGCGGGAGGGGCGCGGGTTCAGCGCGGCCGCGGTGCGCGCGGCGGCCGCCTTGGCCGCGGCCGTGCGGCCGGGGCCCTCCGGTGCGCCGGTGCCGGGACGGGTCGCGGTGCCGCCCGGGCGGGCGGGGACGCCGTTGCGGTCGGATCCGGTGGTCATCTCAGTCGAGTCCTTCGGCCAGCACGTGCTGGCCCAACGTGACCAGTGGCAGCACGCTACCGAGGTCGACCGCCATGGTTTCGGGCACCATCCCGGTGCGGACCCTGGCCACGATCCCGGCCAGCACGACCGCCAGCTTGAACGCGCCGAAGGCCACGTACCAGGGCAGCGGGGACACGTCCAGGCCGGTGGCAGCGGCGTACCGCTCGGTGATCCCGGCGCGGCTCGGGAACCCCGGCAGCGCGGTGATGCCGGGCACGCCCCGCGCGTCCCGCCAGGCCGCGGGGTCGTCGGACTGGCGCCAGTAGATGAGCAGCAGCCCGAGGTCGGCGAGCGGGTCGCCGAGGGTCGACATCTCCCAGTCGAGCACCGCCGCGATGGTGCCCGGGTCGTCGGCGGCGAAGATGCAGTTCTCCAGCTTGTAGTCGCCGTGCACGATCGTGTGCCGCTGCGTGGTGGGCAGCGCGGCGGCCAGGTCGTCGGCCAGGGACTGCAGCGGCTCGGCGATGCCCTCCTCGGGCACGGCGGGGCGGGCGTGCTCCCACTGGCTCACCCAGCGCCGCACCTGGCGGGCCATGAACCCCTCGGGGCGGCCGAAGTCGGCCAGCCCGTGGGCGGCGGGGTCGACGGAGTGCAACCGCACCAGGACGTCGACCAGCGCGTCGGCGGCGCGCCCGCGTTCCTCGGGGGTCTCGGCCCAGCCGGCGGGCAGCGCGCCCGCCGGGACGACGCCCTCGACCAGTTCCATGACGTAGCAGGGTGCGTCGACCGGCGGGCCCCCGTCGGACCAGGCCAGGACGGCGGGCACGGGCACGTCGCTGTCGGCCAGCCCGGAGATGATCCGCCGCTCGCGCCCCATGTCGTGAGCGGTGGCGGCGACCTGTCCGACGGGCGGGCGGCGCAGCACGACCGCACCGGCGGGGCTCTGCACCCGATAGGTCAGGTTGGACCGCCCGGCGCCCACGGGCGCGAGCGCGCAGTCGCGCCACGCGGGGTCGCCGAGGCGGTCGGCGAGCCACGGCCCGACCACGGCCGGGTCGGCTCCGGGGACGGGCACGGACGTCAGGTCGTCGGCGGAGACACCCACAGCCGCAGACCCTAACCCGGGCGCGCGTGCGCGAGAGCGGGCCGACCGGCGCCGTGATCGGGTCGACAGGTCGACCCGGTGGGGTGACGGGCGTTCGGCGGCATGCTGGGTTACCCTCTGCGCCCCGGGGGGCAGGCGCGCGCGCTCGTGAACGTGCGCGGGATCGATTAAGTCGAATCCGAGCGCAGCTGCAGACCGGCATCGGGCTGAGACCGGCGTCACTCGGTTGCCGGGCACAAACCCCGGTGCTGTGGCGTTGTCCAGCCGCACGACGACGACTTGTGTGTTAAGAGGGTGGGAACGATGGCGACCGACTACGACGCGCCACGGCGCAACGAGACCGATGACATGGCGGAGGACTCGCTCGACGAGCTCAAGGCCCGCCGCAACGAGGCGCAGTCGTCCGTGGTCGATGTCGACGAGTCGGACACCGCGGAGAGCTTCGAGCTGCCCGGGGCCGACCTGTCGGGCGAGGAACTCACGGTCAAGGTGCTGCCCAAGCAGGCCGACGAGTTCACCTGCGCCAGCTGCTTCCTCGTGCACCACCGGAGCAGGCTGGCCGAGACCCGCGGGACGCAGTACATCTGCCGCGACTGCGCCGCCTGACGGGGGCGCCGCGGGGACGGCGCACGACGGCGCCGAGCGCCGTCGCGCTCACCGTCCCAGCGCCGCCACCAGCGCGGCGGTGCCGCGCACGCTGAAGATCCAGTACGGGGTCCGGTCCGCGGAGGCGCCCTCGGCGCCCTCGGCGCCCTCCCCGGGACGGACCTCGACGCGTACGACCGGTCCGATCCAGGGCCGGTGCAGGAGATGGGCCGTCGGGTCCAGCTCCGGGCCCAGTGCAGCCTGCTTCCCGGAGGCCGGCACCACCTCGACGCGGCCCACGCGGTCCAGGGGCAGTGCCTCCTCGCCGACGCGCAGCTCGCCGTCGGCCACCTGCACGCGGGTGCGGCTCAACCACACCAGCGCCCCGAGGACGACCGGCACCGCGACCGCGTAGCCGATCCAGGAACGCAGCCCGGGGTAGCCCATGTGCACCTCGGCGCCCAGCAGCACGGCCAGCCCGATCGCCGGCAGGAACCACCAGAGCGGTACGGACAACCGCTCGTCGAACGCGGGAGCGCCGGACGTCGCAGCCCGACCGCTCAGAGGATGCTCACCCACGCCGACCAGGGTAGCGTCGCCCGTCGTGCCCGGCCCCGTCGACGCTCCCCGCTCCGAGCCGTTCGTCCCGCCGCTCCCGCTCGCGGACGGTCCGTCGGCGCCGCACGCCGACGGACCCCTCGATGTGCTGCTCACGCGCCTCGACCCCGAACTGCCGGTGCCCACCTACGCGCGCCACGGCGACGCGGGCGTCGACCTGCGGACGGTGGCCGACGTACGGCTGGAGCCGGGGCAGCGGGCCCTGGTCGGCACCGGGGTCGCCATCGCCCTGCCCGACGGCTACGCAGGCTTCGTGCACCCCCGCTCCGGGCTGGCCGCGCGCGCCGGCCTGTCGATCGTCAACGCGCCGGGCACGGTCGACGCCGGCTACCGCGGCGAGATCCGCGTCTGCCTGGTCAACCACGATCCCCGCGAGGCGGTCGAGCTGCGCCGCGGCGACCGCATCGCCCAACTGGTCGTGCAGCGCGTCGAGCGGGTGCGCTTCGTCGAGGTCGCCGACCTGCCGCCGTCCGAGCGGGGGGCGGGCGGGCACGGGTCCACCGGCGGCCACGCGCGGCTGGCCCCCGTCGAGGACGTCGAGGACGCCCCGCCGGGCGACGTGCTCGGCGGTGTGCCGGGCGACCCGATGGACGCCCAGGCCGTGCCGATGGACCTCGCCGCGGGCGCCGCGGCGCGGTCCGGCGGCGGGGAGCGGTAGTGGCCCGCCCGCAGCGCACCGGCACCTTCCCGGCCGGTGGCGTCGCCGTCGAGGCGCGACCGCGGCCGACGGGCACCCGGCCCGCGCAGATCGCCGGCCCGTACGACAGCGAGGCCGAGGACGAGCCCACCCTCTCCGGTGCCGCCGACTTCGGCTCCCTGCGCCTGCCGCTGCCCACCGGCGGCACCCTGACCACCGACCCGGCCTCGACCGGCGGCCCGATGCAGGCCGTGCACCTCGCCCTGCCCGAGGGCAGGCTCTCGGTCAGCGCGCTGGCCGCCCCCAAGACCGGCAAGCTCTGGCCCGACCTGGCCAAGGAGATCGACGCCTCGCTGCGCGAGAGCGGCGCGCGGGTGCGGTCGTTCACCGGCGAGTGGGGCCGCGAACTGCACGCCACCACCGGGGCCGCCACGTCGCTGTTCCTGGGGGCCGACGGGCCGCGCTGGATGGTCTACGGCGTCGCCACCGGCCCGACCGCCACCGCCCCCGCGCTGGCCGACGAGCTGCGCAGGCTGCTGCGGGGCACGGTGGTGGTGCGCGGGCGCTCGCCGTACCCGGTGCGCACGGTGCTGCCGCTCACCGTCCCCGAGGGGATCGAGCTCGACGCCGGCGCGGCGAGCGCGGCGAAGAAGCCCGCCGCTCGAAAGCCGGTCAAGACCAGGGGCGCCGACATCGCCGGGGTGGCCGGCGGCGCCCGGCCCGCCGCCGCGCCCGATGCGGGCCCGGTCGGGAAGGGCCTGGTCGAGAAGGGCCTGGTCGAGAAGGGCGGCGCCGACCTCCCTGACACCGGCAGCACCGGGGCGAAGAGCGCCGGCGTCTCGCGGACCGGGGCGACACCCGTCACGGACAGCGCGGCGATCGCCGCGCGTCGGCGCGACGACAGCGGCCCCGTGAGCGGCCCCGTGTCGCCGGCCGCGCCGCCGGCCGTGCGGACGCCCGGCACACCCACCGAGGCGGGTCCGCATACCGACGGCGAGCCCCTCGTCGCCCGCTCGGGCGTGCTGCCCCGGC
>NZ_JAHDTH010000029.1 GCF_018531445.1 Pseudonocardia lacus | reverse complement strand
GGCAGCAGCAGCACGACCCGCGCGGCGTGCTCGGTGGCCAGCCCGCCGTCGCGGGCGGCCCGGTCGGCCGCGGCGCGCAGCAGCTGGCGGCGGGGGACGCCGTCGGCGGAGAGCACCAGCACGACGTGCGGCACGCGCAGGTCGAGCCCGCCGGAGCGGCGCGCCCGCCGGTCGAAGGTGGCCCAGTCGGGCTCGCGCTCGGCCAGCAGGTCGTCGATCAGTTCGCCGCGCACCCGCTGCTCGGCGGTGGAGACCTGGCGCTCCATCAGCTGCAGCAGGGCCGCGGTCTGCGCGGCCCGCTCCAGGGTGCGCAGGTCGGCGTCGGGCGGCTGGCCGTCGGCGACCAGCACGAGGTGGCCGAACGACTCGCCGCCCGCGCGCACCGGCACCGTCCACGTCCCCGGCGCCTCGGGCGCCTCGCGGGCGCCCAGCTCGGCATCGACCGAACCGGGGTGCGGGACGGGCGTGGGCAGCTCGACGTCGCCGGCGACGGCCGAGACCGCCCCGTCGGCGCCGACGGCGGCGACGCCACCGCCGAGCATCCCGGCCACCGTGGCCACCAGCTCGCCGATGTCGGCCCGGCGCAGGGCCAGCGGCATCAGCTGCTCGTGCGCGTCCGCCGCCCGCTCCAGCGACCGGCCCTGGCGGGCCAGCTCGTCGTTGGCCTCGCGCAGCCGCTGCGCGGCCGCCTCGGCGTGCCCGAACAGCCGGGCGTTCTCGATCACCACCGACGCGTGGTCGGCCAGCGAGGTCAGCAGCTCGACCTCGGCGTCGTCGAAGGCGCGCCGGTAGCGGTTGGCCACGAACAGCGCCCCCACGACGTCGTCGCGCACGCGCAGCGGCACCCCGGCCATGCTGACGATGCCGTCCTCGACGACGGCGTCGGTGACCGTGGGATCGCGGTCGAGCCGCGGGTCGGTCAGGTAGTCGGCGGTGGCGAACGGCTGCCCGGTGGCGATGATCCGGCCGCCGACGCCGCGCCCGAGCGGCTGGCGCACCGACTCGATCGCACGGGTGACAGTGCCCAGGGTGATCCGCATGTAGACGTCGCCCGCCGCCGGGTCGCGCAGGGCCAGGTAGGTCGCGTCGGTGCCGAGCAGCTGGCGCGCCCGGCGCACGATCGCCTCCAGCACCTCGTCGACGTCGCGCAGCGTCGCGAGGTCGCGGGCGGTCTCGACGAGCGCTGCGGTCTCCTTCTCCCGCCGCTTGCGCCGGGCCAGCAGCTCGCGCACCCGGCCGGCGCGCCCGATCGCGACCAGCATCTCGTCGCGCTCGGGGCCGGGCTCGCCGGCCTCGACGATCTCCGCGAGCTGGTCGAAGGCCTCGCTGGGGGCCTCGGTGGCCAGCAGGTGCAGCAGCCGCGCCATGGTCTGGTCGGGCGCCGGGGTTCCCATCCCGCCCAGGATCACGCTCGCCTCCCACGCCCGACGACTGCGCCGGACCCAGCCACGTTAGGTCATCCGAACGCCGTCCAGCACCCGTGCGGTGGGACGGGGACGCACGCGCCTCCGTCCCACCGGCCCCTCACACCGGGAGTCCGGCGCCGTTGCCGAACTTGGCCGCCACCCGCTCCTGGCTGACCTTCGGGGTCCAGCGGTCCTCCTCCTCGCCCCACACGTCGCGCAGCTTGGGGATCACCTGGGTGCCGAACAGCGTGTTGTTCTGCGCGGCCACCTCCTCGGGCAGGTCGCCCACGTGCATGCAGGTGATGAGCTGGCCGATGCGCAGCTCGGTGGCCAGCTCGCGGACGCGCTGCTCCACCCGCTCGGGGGTGCCGGCGATGATGTAGCCCAGCTCGTCGTACTCCCAGAACGACAGCTCGCCGCGGGTGGCCTTGAGCCGCTCCTCGGCCGACTGCGTCTTGGCCCGGGTCAGGTTGGCCTTGATCGCGCTCGGCGTGTTGTACCCGGGCGGGGTGGCGAACTCGATCGCGGTCGGGTTCTGCCGGTAGAAGTACTTCACCGCGTCGGAGTACTGCCGCTCGGCCTCGGCCTCGCTGTCGGCGGTGCAGATGATCTGGGTGAACGCCATCCGGTTCGGGTTCATGTCGGCGCCCTGGGACTGCGTGTAGTCCCAGAACCCGCCGACGATCGGCGCCGCGCTCTGCTTGCCCGAGAACGACAGGTAGCCGTAGCAGTAGTCGTTGTCGTTGACCACGTCCCAGGTCTCCGGGCTGCCGCTGCCCGGGATCCAGATCGGGACGTCGTCCTGCACCGGGCGCGGCCAGGTGTTGACGTAGCGCAGCTGGGTGTACTTGCCGTTGAAGGCGAACGGCTCGGGCTCGCGCCAGGCCCGCAGGATCAGCTCGCGGGCCTCGTGGAAGCGCTCGCGCAGCTCGATCGGGGGCACGCCGTAGGAGAACGCGGTGTCCATCGGGGTGCCGAACACGATGCCGGCGATGAGCCGCCCGCCCGACAGCGCGTCGAGCATGGCCATCTCCTCCGCCACCCGCACCGGCGGGTTGTACAGCGCCAGCGAGTTGCCGCACAGCGTGATCGCGGCGTTCTCGGTGGTGGCGGCCAGTACCGCGGCCAGCAGGTTGGGCGAGGGGGTCATCGCCAGCGAGGTCTGGTGGTGCTCGTTGAGCAGCAGCGAGTCCCAGCCCAGCCCGTCGGCCTGCTGCATCAGCCGCAGGTACATGTGGTAGTCCTCGCCGACCTGCGTCGGGTCGGCGACCGAGGCCGGCGGCGTGACCCACGAGCTGCGCACGGTGTCGCCGAAGTCCTGCGGCAGCTTCGTGTAGTAGTGCTGGGCGAACCAGTGGAACTTCACGGTCAGTCCTCCACGTTCCCGACGAGGTGGGTGGCGGGGGTGCCACCGAGGTTGACCACGTCGGCGCCCAGCGCCTTGCCCTCCGGCGAGCCCAGCCCGGCCTGCATGGCCGCGGCGTCGGCGAAGTACAGCTCGGCGAGCAGGTGGTAGGGCGGCGCGGAGCCGTCCGGGCCGGGGCCGAAGCGGGTCACCTCGACCCGCTCGATGCCCGGCACCTTGCGGGCCAGCGGCACGTGCGTGCCCAGGTAGTGCGCGTCGAACGCGGCGACGTCGGTCGGGGTGTCGTACAGCACGGTCAGCTTGATCATGTTCTCTCTCCGGGTCGGGGGGTCAGCGGGAACCGGCGGTCATCGCGCCGCCGTCGACGCGGTAGACCTCGCCGTTGACGAACGCCGACTCGTCGGAGGCCAGGAACAGCACCATGTTGGCGATGTCGAAGGGCTCGCCGACCCGCGGCGCCGCGACCCCGGCCAGCGCCGCCTCCGGCAGCTGCGGCACCGCGTCGAGCAGCTGCTGGGTGCGGATGACGCCGGGGGCGACGGCGTTGCAGCGCACGCCCTGCTTGCCGTGCTGGGCGGCGACGAACCGGGTCAGCCCGATCACCGCGGCCTTGGTGGTGCCGTAGGCGGTGAGCGCGGCGCTGCCGCGCATCCCGCCGACCGAGGCCATGTTGATGATCGACCCGCCGCCGTTGGCGACCATGTGCGGCAGCGCGTGCTTGCACACCAGGAAGATGCTGCGGACGTTGGTGGCGAACGCCCGGTCCCACATCTCGATGGTGGTGTCGATGACCGAGCCGTCGGTGAACCAGGCGTCCGGTCCGACCAGCGCGGCGTTGTTGTGGATGATGTCGACCCGCCCGTGCTGGGCGATCACCGCGGCGACCAGGTCCTCGATCGACTTCGGGTCGGTGGCGTCGAAGTGGACGGCCGTGGCGGCGTCCCCGATGCCCTCGGCGGTCTGCTTGGCGCCGTCGAGGTTGATGTCGGCGATGACGACCTGCGCGCCCTCGCGCGCCAGCGTGCGCGCGGTCTCCGCGCCGATCCCGGCCGCACCGCCGGTGACCAGCGCGATCTTGCCCTCTACTCGGCCCATGGTGGCTCAGCCCTTCAGGAAGTCGGTGACGGCGGTGACGAACTCGTCCTCGCGCTCGACCATCGGGTAGTGGCCGGCCCGCTCGATCGGGGCCAGGCGCGCGTCCGGGATGAGGCGCACGAACTCCTCGGCGTAGGCCAGCGGCAGCAGCCCGTCGGAGGTGCCGTGCACGACGAGCGTCGGCGCGTCGATCAGCGGCAGCCGCCTGCGCAGCCCGCGGTCGGCGATCGGCCACATGAACTTGGTGGCCGATCCCAGGTTCTGCGCGGCGAACAGGATGGCCGCGTGCGGGTCGTCGGGGTCGGGCTCGAAGTTGGTCGGCTCCGACTTGGGCGCCTCGCCGTGCCACTTGGCCGCCTTGACCTCGTCGGCGGCGCCGAACGGGTCGGGCGCGGGCTGCTCCTCCAGCCACAGCCCGAACGCGTTGACCAGCACCAGCTTGCGCACCAGGTGCGGGGCGACCACGGCCAGCTCGGCGGCGAACATCCCGCCCAGCGAGTGCCCGACGACGTCGATGCCGTCGACGCCCCACGACTCCACGAGCTCGCGGTAGAACAGGGCGACGTCGAGCACGTCGGTGAACGACTCGACGCCGGTGGAGCGGCCGTAGCCGGGCTGCTCGGGGGCCAGCACGCGCCGGTCCTCGGCCAGTCGCCGCAGGAACCCTGCGCCGCCGGGGTGGCGCTCGTAGCCGTGCAGGTAGAGCAGCGGCTCGCCGCTGCCGGACTCCCACACCTGCACGTCGAACCGGCCGACGTGCGGGATCTCCAGGGTGGTCACGTGTCTCCTCCTAGCGGGGACGGGATCGCTGTGCTGTGCGCGTGGACGCTGTGCGCCGGGACGCGGGGTGCCGCGGCGGCCACCTGCTGCCGGCTGGCCGGCGGGGTCCACGGGTCGTCGTAGGAGGCCCACAGGTCGCGCAGGTACGGCGCGACCCCGGTGCCGAACAGCTCGTTGTTCATGGCGGCCACGTCCTCGGCGAGGTCGCCCATGTGCATGCAGGTGATCAGCTGGCCGACCCGCAGCTCGACGGCCAGCTCGCGCAGCCGCTGGCGCACCCGCTCCGGGGTGCCGGCGACGATGAAGCCCAGCTCGTCGTACTCCCAGAACGACAGCTCGCCGCGGGTCGCGCGCAGCCGGTCCTCGGTCGAGACGCCCTTCGCCCGCTCCAGCACCTCCCGCTGGGAGGCCCGGGAGGTGTAGCCGGGCGGGTTGGCGAAGTGCAGCGGGGCCCGCTGGCGGGTGAAGAAGTAGCGGACCGCGTCGCCGTAGAGCCGCTCGGCCTCGGCGTCGGTGTCGGCGACGCAGACCAGCTGGGTGAAGGCCATCCGGTTCGGGTTGGGTTCCAGGCCGCGCTGCTCGACGCGGTCCCAGAACCCGCGCACGATCGGGCGGGCGTTGGCCAGCCCGAAGAACGACAGGTAGCCGTAGCAGTAGTCCTCGTCGAGCACCAGGTCCCAGGTCTCGACGCTGCCGGTGCCGGGCACCCAGATCGGTGGGCGCGCCTGCACGGGCCGGGGCAGCACGTTGACGTAGCGCAGCTGGTTGTACCGGCCGTTGAAGGAGAACGGCTCCGGCTCGGTCCACGCCCGGGTGATCAGCTCGCGGGCCTCGTGGAAGCGCTCGCGCAGCTCGGAGGGCGGCACGCCGTAGGCGAACGCGGTGTCCATCGGGGTGCCGAAGACGAACCCGGCGATCAGCCTGCCCCCGGACAGGCAGTCCAGGTAGGCCATCTCCTCGGCCACCCGCAGCGGCGGGTTGTACAGCGCCAGCGAGTTGCCGATCACCAGCAGGGCGGCGTTCTCGGTGGACGAGGCCAGGCTGGCGGCCAGCAGGTTGGGCGAGGGGGTCATCGCGAACGTGGTCTGGTGGTGCTCGTTGACCGCCAGCCCGTCCCAGCCCAGCCGGTCGGCCTGCTGCATGAGACGGATGAACATCCGGTACATCTCGCCGGCCCGCTGGGAGTCGACCAGGCTCGCCGGCACGTCGACGCCCGCGCTGGGGTGGCGCTGCGGGTAGGTCGCGGGCAGCTCGGGGTAGGTGGCCTCGGCGAACCAGTGGAACTTCACGCCGACCGCCTCAGAAGTCCGGCCCGAGGCCGCCGATCGGCGGCATGCCCGAGTGGGCCCACAGCCCGCCGTCGGCCACGATGTGGCTGCCGGTGATGAACGACGACTCGTCGGAGGCCAGGAACAGCACCACGTTCGCGATCTCCTCGGCCCGGCCGTAGCGGCCCATCGGGATCGCGTCGCGGATGTCGTCCCAGATCCGCGGGGCGGCGTCGTGCAGCCGGTCGATCGGCGGGGTGGCGATGGGGCCGGGGCACACGGCGTTGCAGCGCACGCCCTTGCGCGCGTACTCGATCCCGGTGACCCGCGACAGGTTCACCACCCCGGCCTTGAGCACGTTGTAGGCGCCCAGCCCGAAGTCGCCGGCCAGCCCGGAGACCGACGCGGTGTTGACGATGGAGCCGCGCCCGGCGGCCAGCATCGGCACCAGCGCCAGCTTGATCGCGTACCAGTAGCTGGTCAGGCCGACGTCCAACGAGCGGCGGAAGCCGTCCAGCGTCAGGTCGCCGATCCGGCCGGACTCGAACGAGACGTGGTTGTTGTGCAGCACGTCGAGCCCGCCGTGGGTGTCGACCGCGAACGCGACCAGCTCCTCCAGCGCGGTCGGGTCGGAGGCGTCGGCGTGGCGGAAGTCGATGGTGGCGCCGCTCGCGGCGATCTCGTCCGCGACCGCCTTCCCGGCCGCCTCGTCGATGTCGGCGATCACCACGCGCGCTCCCTCGCGGGTGAACGCGCGGGCGGTGGCCGCGCCGATCCCGGAGCCGCCTCCGGTGATCAGGGCGACCCTGCCGTCCAGGCGCATGGCTGTCCTCTCGGTGCTGGCGTGAGTGCTGGCGTGAGTGCTGGCGTGAGTGGTGCGGGAGTACCGCCGGGAGCGGAGCTCGACCGGCCGGTAGGAGAAGTCTGCGATCGCGGCGGGCGGTGGACAACGGTGGGATGTCCACACCCGCGCCGGATCTCGTGGACGTCCTCCCACCCCGTCCGCCGCCCCCACCGGAGTTCAGGAAAGCCACGTTCCTGCCCTCAGCGGGCAGGATCGTGGCTTTCCTGAACTCGGGGGCGGGGTCAGCGGGCGGGGTGGGTGGGGATCAGCCGGCGGTGACGCCGACGCCGCGGAAGGTCGGGGCGTAGGCGGGCTGGTAGCCCTCCGGGAACACGGCCTTGTCGGTCCAGGCGCTCGGCGGGAAGTGCGCGTGCAGCGGGAACGACTTCCGGATCTTCTTCTCCTCCTCGATCATCCGGTGCATCGCCGGCAGCCGCTCCTCGCGGGTGGCGCCGGTGAGCGCGTCCAGCCAGGCCTGCTGGAACTCCGGCGTGGTGGTGTTCCACGGGTTGGCGAACTGGCCGGGCAGGCTGGCCTGGTAGACCGTGGTCGGGTCCTGGAAGGGCGCCCCCATGCCGGGGAAGGCGTTGCCCTCCTGGCGGGCGTAGAACGTGGTGGGGGTGGTGGGCGACTCGATGACCCGGGTGCTGGCCCGCAGCCCGACCTCGGCCAGCATCGGGACCAGCGCCTCGGCCACCGCGCGGTGGTCGTCGAGGCTGGGCACGAGCATCTCGAAGTCGACGCCGTTCGGGTAGCCGGCCTCGGCGAGCAGCTGGCGGGCCTTGGCCGGGTCGTAGTTGTACTGCGGGTCGTCCGGGGTCACCGCCGGGTCGTAGGCCCAGTACTCCGGGGGCATGTACTGCGCCACCGGCTGACCGATGCCGAAGAAGACGCCGTCCACGATCGCCTGCCGGTCGACGGCGTGCTCCATGGCCTCGCGGACGCGGATGTCGTCGAAGGGCGGCTTGCCGGTGTTCATGTACATCGACATGATCGACAGGCTCTTGCTCGGCGCGGAGTTGAGCCCGGCCGCGGCGGCCTGCTCGGCCTGCGACGGGTCGAGGTAGGTCAGCTCGGCCTGCCCGGTCTGCAGCATGTTCATCCGGGTCGGCGCCGAGGTCTGCACGTAGATCTCGTAGTGCGCGGCCTTCGCGGCCTCGGGGTCCCAGTAGTTCGGGTTGCGGTCGTAGCGGCTGACCTGGCCGGGGATGAACTCGGCCAGCGTCGCCATGCCGGAGCCGACGGGGTTCTGGTCGAGGTCGGGGTTGGCCAGCGCGGCGGGGCTGATCATGGTGCCGGCGGTGCCGGAGAACAGCGCGGGCAGGTTGCCGCCCGGGCCCTTGAGGTTGACCCGCACCGTGGTGGGGTCGACGACCTGCACGTCGTTGACCCGGGCCAGCGCGCCCTTGAGCGTGCTGCCCTCCATGGTGATCGCCCGGTCCAGGTTGGCCTTGACCGCGGAGGCGTCGAACTTGGTGCCGTCGATGAAGGTGACGTCGTCGCGCAGCGACAGCACCAGCGCGGTGTTGTCGTCGACGAACTCCCACTTCGTGGCCAGCTGCGGGACCAGCTCACCCGCCTCGTCCTCCATGATCAGCTGGTCGTAGACCAGCCGGAAGAAGATCATGTCCCAGGGGTTGGCCGACTTGTGCGGGTCGAAGGTCGAGGGGTTCTGCACGAACACGTAGCGGAACGTGCCGTTGGGGTCGATCTCGCCGGTGCTCCCGCCCCCGCCGCCGGAGCGGGCCCCGCCGCCGCAGGCGGCGAGGGCCAGCATGGCGAGCACGGCGAGCAGGCTGACCAACAATCGAGGGCGCGAGCGCAGTCTCGTCTGCGCTGACGGCGGTGCTGTTCTCACGGGTGTCTCCAGGGTGTGCGGATCGGTCAGTCGGTGAACTGGCCGCCGGCCGGGTGCAGGATCTGGCCGGTCATGAACGACGACTCGGCGGAGGCGAGGAACAGGCAGGCCGCGGCCTGCTCCTCGGGGGTCCCGTTGCGGCCCATCGGGGTGATGCTCATGGCCTGGCGGTGCGCGGGGCTGTCCTCGGGGACGTCCCACATCGGTGTGGTCGTGTAGCCCGGGCCGACGGCGTTGACCCGGACCCCGGTCCTGGCCAGCTCCAGGGCCATGACCTTGGTGAGCATCCAGACGCCGGCCTTGGACACGCAGTACGGCGAGGCGCCGGCCAGCGGGATCTTCCCGGCGGTCGAGGCGATGTTGATGATCGATCCGCCGTGGCCCTGGGCCAGCATCTGCCGGGCGAGCGCGCGGTCGGTCTGCAGGACGCCGATGACGTTGACGTCCATGACCCGGCGGAAGGCGTCGGTGGAGACGTTGACGACGTGCCCGGCGTCGCTCTCCACCCTGGCCTGGCGCTCGGCGGCGTTGGCGGCCGAGGAGATGCCGGCCGAGGCGACCCCGACGTCGACCCGCCCGAACTCGGCGACGGCGGCGGCGACGAGCGCGTCGCAGTCGGCCTCGCTGGTGGTGTCGGTGCGCACGTAGTGGGCGCGCCGGCCCGCTTTCTCCACCAGCGCAACGGTCTCGTCGCCGGGGGCGAGGTCGCCGATGACGACGTCGGCGCCCTCCTCGGCGAACCGAACGGCGGTGGCCCGGCCGATCCCGCTGGCCCCGCCGGTGATGACGGCGACCCGGTCCTGCAGTGCTCCTGCCATCCCGTGCTCCCTGCTGTCGGTCCCTGTTTGTCCACGTGGACGATTGCGGTGCGGCGCCGCGGGCGTGCTGCCCGGGCCGGTCGGTCAGCCGGTGAACTGGCCCCCGGCGGGCAGCAGCAGCTGCCCGGTGGTGAACGTCGACTCCGCCGAGGCCAGGTGCAGGCAGGTGGCCGCGATCTCGGCCGGTCGGCCCAGCCGGTTCATCGGCGTGATGCTCATGGCCGAGGCGAACGCGGCCTCGTTGTCCTCGATGCCGTCGATCATGGGCGTGGCGGTGTAGCCGGGGCCGACGGCGTTGACCCGGATGCCGGTCCTGGCCAGCTCCAGGGCCATGACCTTGGTGAGCATCCAGACGCCGGCCTTGGACACGCAGTAGGGCGAGGCGCCGGCCAGCGGGATCTTCGCCGCGCTGGAGGCGATGTTGATGATGGAACCGCCGTCGCCCTGGGCCAGCATCTGCCGGGCCAGCGCGCGGTCGGTCTGCAGCACGCCGATGACGTTGACGTCCAGCACCCGCTGGAACGCCGCGACGTCGAGGTTGACGACGTTCGTCGCGCCCTCGGACGCCACCCGGGTCTGCACGTTGCTCGGCCCGGCCGCGGTGGCGATGCCGGCCGAGGCGACCCCGACGTCGACCCGCCCGAACTCGGCGACCGCCGCGTCGACGAGCGCGTCGCACTCGGCCTCGCTGGTCGTGTCGGTGCGCACGTACAGCGCCCGCCGGCCGGCCTTCTCCACCAGCGCGACCGTCTCGTCGCCCGGCGCGAGGTCGGCGACGACGACGTCGGCGCCCTCCTCGGCGAACCGGGCGGCGGTGGCCTGCCCGATGCCGCTCGCGCCGCCGGTGATGACGGCGACCTTCCCCTCCAGCTTCCCGTTCAGCGCTGTCCCCATGTCTCCTCCTCAGAACGTGAGCACGAGCCGGCCGCGCACGCCGCCGGCCTCCAGCCGGCGGTGCGCCTCGGCGGCCTCGGCGGCGGGCAGGGTGTCGGCGACCCGCGGCGTGAGCCGCCCGGCCAGCACGAGCTCGGCGAGCCGGGCGATGCCGGCGCCGTCGTGCAGGTGGTCGCCGACCCTGACCGGGTGGATCCGGATGCCGCGCTCGGAGGGCCCGGGCCAGAACCGCACGGTGGCCAGCGCCCCGCCGTCGCGGACGATGCCCAGCGCCGCGGCGTCCAGCACGGCCGCGTCGATCAGCCCGTCGACGCCGCCGGGCACCGCCTCGCGGAACGCGGCGACCTCCTCGGCGGCATCGCGGGAGGCCGGCACGACGACGTCGGCGCCCAGGCCCTCGACCAGCGCGCGGTCCGCGGGCTTCGCGTCCGCGACCACCCGCAGCCCGGCCACCTTGCCCAGCTCGATCGCGTACCCGCCGACCGCCCCGGCGGCCCCGGTGACGCCGAGGGTGTCGCCGGGGGACAGGGCGAGGTGCGCCAGCGCGGAGACGACGGTGAGCCCGTTCATCGGCAGCGTCGAGGCCTCGGCGTCGGACATCGGGTCGGGCACGGCGGCCACCGCGTCGGCGGGCACCACGACCTTCTCCGCGTACGACCCGCCCTGCGGGCGGCGCGGCATGACGATGGCCATCACCCGCTGCCCGACGGCCCACCCGGCGCCTTCCCCGACCGCGTCGATGACGCCGGCCAGCTCCATGCCGGGGATCCACGGCGGGGCCAGGCCCTCCTTCGGTCGCGGCCCCGTCAGCCGGTACATGGTGTCGGTCGGGTTGACCGCCGTCGCCGTCGTGCGGATCCGCACCTCACCCGGGCCCGGCTCGGGCACCGCCAGCTCGAACCGCTCCATGACCTCGCAGCCGCCCGTGCGGGCGAAGCCCACGGCCACCATCGTCCCGCTCACGGGATCACCACCACCTTGATCGAACCGTCGACGGCGTGCTGGGCGGCGAACGCCTCGGCCACCCGGGCCAGCGGCACCCGGTGGGTGACCAGGTCGTCGACCCGGACGTGGCCCTCGGCCAGCAGCCGGAAGGCCTCCGCGGCGTCGTCGGCGGTGTAGGCGAAGCTGCCGCGCAGGCGCAGTTCCTTCTGCACGACCGTGTTGACGTCCAGCGGGGGAGTGCGGCTGGTCAGCCCGGCCACGACGATCGTGCCGGCCGCCCGGGTGACCGCGGTGGCCAGCTCCAGCATCGGCAGCGCCCCCGAGCACTCGACGACGGTGCCGGCGTTCCCGCTGCCCAGCTGGTACGGCGAGGTCGACGTGCCCCAGCGGTCGAGCAGCCGGGCCTTCAGGGCGTCGACGCCGTCGCGGGCGTCCAGGACGGTGGCGCCCGCGGCGGCCCCGGCGGCCAGCCGCGGCGGCGACACGTCGATGCCGACGACGTCGGTGGCCCCGTAGGCGAGCAGCGCCCGCAGCGCGCACTGGCCGATCGAGCCCAGCCCGGTCACCAGGATCGGCTCGTCGAGCGCCGCCGAGCGGACCGCGCGCACCGCGACCGACAGCGGCTCCAGGAACGCGCCCTCCTCCAGGCTGAGCCCGTCGGGCAGCCGGAACACCCGCCGGCCCAGCAGTGCGCGCGGCACCAGTACCCGGTCGGCGAGCCCGCCGCCGGCACCGTGCACCGGGGCGGCGCACAGGTTCGTGTTCCCCACCGCGCACTGGGCGCACCCGCCGCACGGGCCCATGGGGTTGACCGCCACCCGGTCGCCGACGGCGATGCCCCTGACCTCGGCGCCGACCGCGCGCACGGTGCCGGCGAACTCGTGGCCCATCCGGGAGCCGGGCGAGATCCACGCGCCCTCGGCGAAGGCGTGCACGTCCGAACCGCAGATGCCGCAGGCGCCCACGTCGATGACCAGGTCGGCCGGGCCGGGCTCCGGGTCGGGCAGCTCGGCCAGCCCGACCGAGCCGATGCCCTCCCACAGCGCCGCCCTCACGCCGGCACCCGCTGGCGCCGGGCCGCACCGAGCGAGCGCACCGACGCCCCGGCCAGCGTCGGACCGCTGGTGTGCAGGTGGCAGGCCACCTCGCCGGAGCCGTGGGCGCGCGTCGGCTGCGGCACCTCGGTGCGGCAGAGGTCCATCACGTAGGGGCAGCGGGTGTGGAACCGGCACCCCGACGGCACCCGCGACGGGTCCGGCGGGTCGCCGCTGAGCACGATCCGCTCGCGGGAGCGCTGGACCCGCGGCGAGGGCACCGGCACCGCCGACAGCAGCGCCTCGGTGTAGGGGTGCGTCGGGGAGTCGAAGACGCGCGCGGCGTCGCCGTGCTCGACGATCTGGCCCAGGTACATCACCGCGACCCGGTCGGAGATGTGGCGCACCACCGACAGGTCGTGGGCGATGAACAGGTACGTCAGCCCGATCGCCGCGGACAGCTCCTCCAGCAGCCCGATCACCTGGTTCTGGGTGGACACGTCCAGCGCGCTGACGGCCTCGTCGAGCACCAGGATCTTCGGGTCGGCGGCGATCGCCCTGGCGATCGTCAGCCGCTGGCGCTGCCCGCCGGAGAACTCGTGCGGGTAGCGCATCATGTACTCCGGCGGCAGCCCGACCCGGCGCAGCAGCTCACCGACCCGCTCGGCCTTCTCCTGCCGGCCCAGCTGCAGGTGCACGTCGAGCGGCTCGCCGATCGACTCGCGGATCAGCATCGACGGGTCCAGCGACGAGTAGGGGTCCTGGAAGACCATCTGCACGTCGCGGCGGGCCGCGCGCAGCTGCTTGGGCGGCAGCCCCAGCAGCTCGCGGCCCTGCAGCCGCACCGACCCCTCGGCCGGCTCGATCAGCCGCATCACCCCGCGGGCGGTGGTCGACTTCCCGCAGCCGCTCTCGCCGACCAGCCCGAGCGTCTCGCCCTCGTGCAGGTCGAAGCTGACGCCGTCGACCGCGCGCAGCGGCGGCGGCGCGGCCCGGAACGGGCGGCGCCGGCCGGGGAAGCTGACGACCAGGTCCCGGACCTGCAGCAGCGCCGTGGCGTCCGGCGCGGTGCCGTTCGCGGCGCCCTTGTCCGTGTCGACCGGGCTCACGGGGTACCTCGCAGGGTCAGCTCGGGGTGCCGCAGGCACCGGGTGGAGTGGGTGGGGCCCAGCTGCACCAGCTCCGGCGAGCCGCCGCCGGTGCAGCGGTCGTCGGCGTAGCGGCAGCGGGGGTGGAACCGGCAGCCGTCGGGCATCGCGCCGACCCGCGGCGGGTGGCCGGGGATGCTGGCCAGCTCGCCGGCCGGCTGGTCCATCCGCGGCATCGCGGCCAGCAGGCCCTCCATGTAGGGGTGGCGGGGCTGCTCGAACAGCTCGGTGATCGGCGCGCCCTCGACGATCTGCCCGGCGTACATCACCAGCACCCGGTCGCAGACGTCGGCGACCACGCCCAGGTCGTGGGTGATGAAGATGACCGACATCCCGTGCTCGCGCTGCAGCTCGCGCAGCAGCTCCAGGATCTGGGCCTGCACCGTGACGTCCAGCGCGGTGGTCGGCTCGTCGGCGATGATCACGTCCGGGTGGCAGGCCAGCGCGATCGCGATCATCACCCGCTGCCGCATGCCTCCGGAGAACTCGAAGGGGTACTGCCGGTAGCGCCGCTCCGGGCTGGGCACGCCCACCCGGTCGAGCAGCGCGATGGCCCGCTCGCGGGCCGCCCGCCGCGACAGCCCCTCGTGCCGGCGCAGCACCTCGGCGATCTGGTCGCCCACGGTGAACGCCGGGTTCAGGCTGGTCATCGGCTCCTGGAAGATCATCGCGATGCGCGGGCCGCGGATGTCGTCCATCTGCTTGGGCGTGAGCGCGGTCAGGTCGTGGTCGAGCACCCGCAGCGTCGTCGCCCGCACGCGGGTCTGCCGCGCCGGCATCAGCCCGGCGATCGACAGGCACGTCACGGACTTGCCGGAGCCGGACTCGCCGACGATGCCGAGGGTCTCGCCGCGGGCGACGCGGAACGACACGCCGTCGACGACGGTCGCCCAGCCGTGCTCGGTGAGCACCTCGACGACCAGGTCCTCGACCAGCAGGGTCGTGTCGGTGTCGGTGGTCGGACCCGGGGCAGGGGACGGGGGCAGGGTCTGGGTCATGGGTGCGTCCTCCCGGACTTCCTCGCGCTGGCGGGTCACGACTCGGTGCGCTCCTCGCGGCCCAGGGCGTCGCGCAGGCCGTCGCCGAGGGTGACGAAGGTGAACACGGTCAGCGCGATCAGCACCCCCGGGAAGATCCCCAGCCAGGGCGAGCGGCCGTAGTACAGGAAGCCTTCGCGGATCATCGAGCCCCAGCTGGCGTCCGGCGGCTGCACGCCCAGCCCGAGGAAGCTCAGCCCGGCCTCGGAGAGCATCGCGTAGCCCGCGGTGACCGCGACGGCGACGGTCAGCGGGGACAGCGTGTTGGGCAGGATGTGCCGCAGGATGATCATCCCGGTCGGGGTGCCGATGCTGCGCGACGCCTCGACGAAGGTCTCCTCCTTGAGCCCGAGCACCACGCCGCGCACCAGCCGCAGGAACCGCGGGGCCATCAGGATCCCGACCGCGAACATCGCGTTGCGCAGGCTCGGCCCGAGCACCGCGACCAGTGCGATGGCCAGCAGCAGCGGCGGGAAGCTCATCGCCGCGTCGGTCAGCCGCATGACGACGGCGTCGAAGCGGCCGCCGATGTAGCCGGTCAGGAAGCCCAGCGGCACCCCGATCACCATCGCCACGGCCAGCGCCAGGCAGATCGCCAGCAGCGAGACCCGGGTGCCGACGATGAGCCGGCTGAGGATGTCGCGGCCCAGCTGGTCGGTGCCCAGTACGTGCCCGGCGGTGAACGGGTCGAGCAGCACCCCGCGCAGGTTCTGCGCGTTGGGGTCGGCGGGGGTGATGAACGGCCCGATCGCGGCCACCACCGCCAGCAGGGCGAGCACCCCGAGCGCGATCATCGCGCCGCGGTTGCGCCCGACGCGGCGGCGGAAGTCGGCCCACGCGCCGCCGCCGTGCACGACCGCCGCGGTCGCCTCGGCGGGCACCGTGCCCGCCGGCAGCGCCGAGGCGCCCGGCGCGGCCGGCGCGACGGCGAGGTCGGGCTTCGGCTCGGTGGTGGTCGGCTCGGTGGTCGGCTGGGTGGTGGTGGGGTCGGCGGGCGCGGTCGGGGACGGGCGCTCGGACGGGGTCATCGGGGCCGCACCTTCGGGTTGAGGTAGCCGTACGCGAGGTCGACGAGCAGGTTGCAGACCACCGCCACCAGCACCGCGACCAGCACGATCCCCTGGATCACCGGGATGTCGCGGGTGGTCACCGCGTTGATGGCGATCTGCCCGAGGCCGGGCACGCCGAAGATCTGCTCGACCAGCACCGCGCCGCCGAGCAGCCCGGTGATCTGCAGGCCGAGCACGGTCACCAGCGGCACGCTGGCGTTCTTCATGACGTGCTTGCCGATCACCATCCGCGAGCGCAGGCCCTTGGACCGGGCCGTGCGGATGTAGTCCTGCTGCAGGACGCCGATGATCGAGCCGCGCAGCTGGCGGGTGCTCTCGGCGGCGCCGGCGATGCCGAGCGTCAGGGCGGGCAGCAGGATGTGCGCCAGCCAGGCCGCCGGGTCCTCCTCGATGGCCACGTACCCGGTCGCCGGCAGCCAGCCCAGGCCCAGGCTGAAGATCAGCACGAACACCAGGCCGAGCCAGAACGACGGCAGCGCGATCCCCAGCGACGAGCCCACCGTGGCGAACCGGTCGAGCCAGGTGCCGCGGCGCAGGGCGGACAGGATCGCGGTCGGCACCGCGATCAGCAGCGAGATGACCAGCGCCGTCCCGGCGAGCGCGATGGTCACCGGCAGCCCGTCGGCGATCGAGGTCGAGACCGCGCGGCTGGTGAACAGCGAGGTGCCCAGGTCGCCGGAGAGCGCCCCGGTCACCCAGTCCCAGTACTGCACCACGACCGGGCGGTCGAGGCCGAGCCGCTCGCGGACCGCGGCGACCTGCTGCACCGTGGCGTCCGGTCCGGCGATGGTCACCGCCGGATCGCCCGGGATGAGCAGCACGAGCCCGAACGCCACGAATGTGACCAGGACCAGTACCGGCACCGTGGTCAGCACCCGCATGGCGAAGAACTTGAGCACCGTCGGCGACCTCCTCGAGGACAGCTGTGTCGTTCAGGGGGTGTCGTTCAGGGGGTGTCGTGCAAGGAATGCGTCGTGCGGGTCGTGCGGGCAGCCGTCAGCGGACCGGGATGTGCCCGGTGCGGGTGGTGGGCTGCGCGCCGGTCCGGGAAAGAGCCCCGGAAGCGGGTCGGCGTGGTGGCGCCGGTGCCGGACGCTAAGCGCTGCCGCCCGGCGGCCGCAATGGTTCACCCGGGAAAACAGCGGATAACGATGCGATCACGCGGGTTTTCGGCGGGGTTGTGTGGAGGTGTCCATCCCGGGCCGGGGCGAAGTGTGCGGATCTCCATTGCCGGTCCCCGGGGGTCGACTGACGATAGCCGCGTCCCCGACCGTCCCGATCCGAGGGTGGTGCACGAACGGTGAAGTTCCACTGGTTCGCGGAGGTCACCTACGACGACCTCCCCGCGGGCTTCCCGGCCGCCGGCCAGGGCGCCTGGGTGGACAGCCCGATCGGGCTGGCCGACCCGCGCCGCGTCGGCGAGAACTACCGGATGTTCCTGCGGCTGATGCAGCAGGCCGACCGCGACGGCTTCGACGGGCTGGCGGTCAACGAGCACCACCAGACCCCGTTCGCGATGACGCCGTCGCCGAACCTGCTGGCCGCGGGCCTGGCCGGGACCACGGAGAAGGCCGCGATCCTGGTCATCGGCGACTCGCTGGCGCTCTACAACCCGCCCACCCGGGTGGCCGAGGAACTGGCCTACCTGGACTGCCTGTCCGACGGGCGGGTCATCGCCGGGTTCGTCTTCGGCACCCCGATGGACTCCGCGTTCGCCTACGCCCGCCCGCCGTCGGAGCTGCGCGAGCGGTTCCACGAGGCCCGCGAGCTGATCACCCGCGCCTGGCGCGAGCCCGAGCCGTTCGCGTTCAACGGCAAGTACACGCAGTTGCGCTACGTGAACCTGTGGCCCCGCCCCGTCCAGGCCCGCCCGCCGATCTGGGTGCCCGGCTCGGGCAGTGTGGAGACCTGGGAGCTGGTGACCCGGGAGAACTACTGCTACGGCCACCTCTCGTTCTCCGGGCTGCGCGCGGCCAAACCGGTGGTGGACAACTACTGGAACTACGTCGCCGAGAACGGCGGCGACATGAATCCGCACCGGATGGCGTTCACCCAGCTGATCTGCGTCGCCGATTCCGACGCCGAGGCCGAGCGCAAGTACGCCGACGCCGTGCGCTACTTCCAGCGGGTCAAGGACCCGGCCACCCGGTTCGCGACCCCGCCCGGGTACACCTCGCCCGAGTCGCTGCGCGGCATGCTCGCCCGCGGCACCTCCCCGCAGGCCGCCGAGGACCGCAGGCGGGCCACGGCGGGCGAGATGAGCTTCTGGGAGTACGACGAGAAGGGCTACATCATCGCCGGCACGCCCGACCGGGTCGCCCAGCGCGTCCGCGAGCTGGCCACCGAGCTGCGCGTCGGGCAGCTGATCGCCTGCCTGCACATGGGCGACCTGGCCGAGGAGACCGCGGCCGAGAACACCCACCTGTTCGGCACCCGGGTCATCCCGCAGCTGCGGGACCTGTGGGCCGACCAGCCCGACCACTGGACGCCGACCGCCACGCACCGGGACGCACCGACGACCGCCGCGGCGGGCGCCGGAGCGCTCGTGGGAGGGGACTAGATGTCGACCGCCACCACCCCGGGCTCGGGGACCGCCACCGTCAACGGCGTCTCGCTGCGCTACGACGTGCGCGGCGACGGCCCGCCGCTGCTGCTGATCTCCGGGCTCGGGGCCAGCTCGCTGGCCTGGGCACTGCTCGCGCCCCGGCTGGCCGAGCGGTTCACCGTCATCACCTTCGACAACCGCGGCACCGGGCGCAGCGACGTGCCGCCCGGCCCGTACGCGATCGACGACCTGGCCGACGACACCGCGGCGCTGGTCGATCACCTGGGCGTCGGCCCCGTCGCCGCCGTGGGCTGGTCGCTGGGCGGCTCGGTGCTGCAGTCGCTGCTCATCCGGCACGCCCGGGTGCTGTCGCGGGCCGTGCTGGTCACCGCGTTCCCGTCCTACACCCCGGTGCAGGACGCCTGGCTCGACACGGGCCTGGCGCTGCGCCGGGCCGGGGTCGACCCGGTGGCCATCGGCATCACCGGGATGCCGTGGGTGTTCACCCCGCGGCTGCTGGTCGACCACGCCGCCGCGGCCGCCCAGGCCGAGCTGGCCCGGTCCGACCCGCACCCCACCACGCTGGCCGGCTTCGAGGCCCAGGCCGCCGGGCTGCGCGTCTACGACTCCCGTCCGCAGCTGCCCTCGGCGACCACGCCGACGCTGGTGCTGGCCGGCGCCGAGGACGTGCTCACCCCGGTCTCGCAGTCGGTCGAGATCGCCGAGCTGATGCCGAACGCGACCCTGCAGGTGCTGCCGCGCGGCGGGCACGGCCTGCCCGTCGAGTACCCGGACGACACCCTGGCCGCGATCACCGCCTACCTGGACCGGACCGCACCATGAGCGAGCCGGCGAGCGGCCCGACTGCGCCCCGGCCGCTGCACGTCGTCGGCATCGGCGGCACCGTCCGGCCGGGGTCGTCGAGCGAGCAGGCCCTGCGCATCGCGGTGGAGCGCGCCGCCGCCGCGGGCGCCACCACCCGCGTGTTCGCCGGCGCCGAGCTGGCCCAGCTGCCCATGTACGCGCCGGAGGCCGGCGACGGCGGCCCGGTGGCCCGCGAGCTGGTCGAGCACCTGCGCCGCGCCGACGGCGTGCTCATCGCGTCGCCGGGCTACCACGGTTCCATCTCCGGGCTGGTCAAGAACGCCCTGGACTACACCGAGGACATGCGCGACGACGCGCTGCCCTACCTGGCCGACCGCTCCGTCGGGCTGATCGTCACCGCCTACGGCTGGCAGGCCGCGGTCACCACCCTCACCGCGCTTCGCGCCATCGTGCACGCGCTGCGCGGCTGGGTCACCCCGTACGGGGCGGCGGTCAACTCGCTGCAGACCGGCTTCCGCGACGGCGCCTGCGGCGAGCCGCGCGTCGTCGACCAGCTGCGCACGGTGGCCGACGAGGTGGTCCGCTTCGCCGAGCTGGTGTCGGCCAGCCGGCACGAGGTGCTGTCCGGGCCGCAGCCGGGGGAGGGGTGAGCGCCCCCGCGGAGCAGCGGCTCGTGGCGCTGCCCGCGACGACGCCGAGCGCCGCACCGGACCCGGTCGCGGCCGCCCACCGGGCGCTGCGCGAGGGCCGCCCGGTCCTGCTCGTCGACGACCTGCGCGACGGGCCGGCCGCGGGCGCCGGGGTCGTGGTGACCGCCGCCGAGCTCACCGACACCCGCACGATGGCGTTCCTCGTGCGCGAGACCAGCGGCATCGTGTGCGTGGCGATGACCGGGTCCCGGCTCGACCAGCTCGCCGTCCCGCCGATGGGCGGCGACGGCACCGACCCGGACGCCTCGGCGTTCGCGGTGTCGGTCGACCTGCGCGCCGGCACCACCACCGGCATCTCCGCGGCCGACCGCGCGCTGACCGTCCGCGCGCTGGCCGACCCTGCCACCGGGCCGGCCGACCTGCTGCGCCCGGGGCACGTGCTGCCGCTGCGGGTGCGCGACGCCGGGGTGCTGGAGCGGGCCCGCCCGGCCGAGGCCGCCGTGGACCTGTGCCGCGGGGCCGGCCTCGCCCCGGCCGCGGTGCTCGCCACCGCCGTCGACGGCGCCGGGGAGCTCGCCGGCCGGGAGCAGTTGCTCGCCATGGCCGAGCGCCACGGCCTGGCGCTGCTGGCGGTGTCCGACGTGCTGGCCGACCGGCGCCGCCGCGAGCCTCCGGTGCGGCGGGGGGCGACGACCGCGCTCCCGATGCCGCACGGCCGGTTCCGCGCCGTCGGCTACGGCGCGACCGCGCAGGCGCCCGGATCCGGATCCCGCCACCGCGACGAGCACCTGGCCCTGGTGCGCGGGGACGTCGCGGCCGGTCCCGGGCCGGTACTCGTCGGCGTGCACCGCGAGTGCGCGCTGGGCGACGTGTTCGGGTCGCTGCGCTGCGGGTGCGCCGCCCGGCTGGACGCCGCGCTGGCCAGCATCGACGCGGCCGGTCGCGGGGTGCTGGTCTACCTGCGCACCGCGCACGCCTTCACCCGTCCCGCCGCCGGGGCGAACCCGACCGGCTGCGGCGCGCCGGCCGAGCGCGAGGACCTCGTCGCCGCGCACATCCTGCGCGACCTCGGCGTCGGCACGGCGCTCGTGCTCTCCGACGACCCGGCCGAGCCGGGCCGGCTGGCCGGGTGCGGCCTGGCCGTCGCCGGGCGGCGCTGCCTGCTGGGCACGGCCGAGGCCGACGTTGTCTGACCGGCTCGCCGCAGCACCGACCCCCGCACCATCCGCGCCCGCACGGCCGGACACCCCGGCCGTGCGGCGCGGGCCGTTCCTGGCCCTGGTCTGCAGCGTGCAGTTCATCCTGCTGGTCGGCGGCACGGTGGTCACCGTGTCGCTGCCGGCCATCCGCGCCGAACTCGCGCTGTCGGCGGCGCAGCTGCAGTGGGTGCTCACCGCGTTCGCGCTGACCTTCGGCTGCCTGCTGCTGCTCGGCGGCCGGGCCGCCGACGTGCTCGGCAGGCGCCGGCTGTTCCTGGTCGGGCTGGCGGTGTTCGCGGTCGGCTCGCTGCTGTGCGCGCTGGCCACCGCGCCCGGCCCGCTGATCGCGGCCAGGGCGCTGGCCGGGGTGGGCGCGGCCATGGCGTCCCCGGCGGCGATGTCGCTGCTCACCGGCGTGTTCACCGAGCCGCGCGAGCGCAGCCGGGCGCTCGGGGTGTGGGCCGCGGTCGGCGCGGGCGGCGCCACCCTGGGCAACGTGCTCGGCGGCCTGCTCACCGCGGCCGGCGGCTGGCGCTGGATCTTCCTGGTCAACGTGCCGGTGTGCGTGCTCGCCTTCGCGGGGGCGTTCGCGCTGGTGCCCGCGGTGCGCGGGGCGGCGCGCCAGCGCCTTGGCCTGCTCGACGGGCTGCTGGCCACCGCGGCGGTCGCCGCGCTGATCCTCGGCCTCACCGAGCTGCAGACCGGCGGGGCGGGCCCGCTCGCGCTCGGCGCGCTGCTGGGCGCGCTCGTGCTCGGCGTGGCATTCGTGGTGCTGCAGGCGCGCTCCGCCGACCCGCTGCTGCCGCTGGCGCTGTTCCGCACCCGCACGTCGGTGGCGTTCCTGCTGGTGCTGGTGGGCTCGGGCGCCGGCATCGGCGCCTACTTCGTCAGCTCGCTGTTCCTGCAGGAGGTGCTGGGCTGGAGCGCGCTGCAGGCCGGCGTGGCGTTCGTGCCGTGGGCCCTGCTGATCGCGCTCGTCTCCCAGGTGGTCTCGCGCAACCTGCACCGCGTCGGGCCGCGGCTGCTGGTGCCGCCCGCGCTGCTGTGCGTCGCGGCCGGGGCGGCGCTGCTGGCGCTCGCCCTCGACCCGGCCGCCGACTACGCCACCGGGCTCCTGCCGGCGTTCCTGCTGCTCGGCCTGGGCACCGGCACGGCCGGCGTGAGCTGCACGGTGACCGCGGTGTCCGGCATCCCCCGCCACCGCCACGGCGTCGGTGCGGGGGCGCTCAACAGCACCCAGGCGGTCGGCAGCGCGCTCGCCATCGCGCTCGTCGCCCTGCTGTCCGGGGCGGTGGCCGGCCACCTGCTCAGTACCGGGACCGCGGCCGTCACGGCCACGCTGGCCGGCTACCGGGCCGCGCTGCTGGCCGCGGCGGGCGTCGCGGTCGCCGGTGCGCTGCTGGCCGCGCTCGTGCTGCCGAGGCGGGTGCCCGTGCCCGAGGATGCGGAGGAGGACGTCGCGCTGTCCAGCCCGGCGTCCGCCCCGCTGACCTGATCCCGTTGTTCCCGAGGAGGACCCCCGTCGTGGACCCCGCAGTGGACCCCGCAGTCGCCGACCCGGCGTCGCTTCCCGTGCTGGAGGCGCTGCACTCCACACCCGCCCGGCGCTACCTGGCGCCCGACCCCATCCCCGACGGCGTGCTGTGGGAGATCCTCGACGCCGCCGTGCGCGGGCCGTCGGGCGGCAACGCCCAGCAGTGGGGCTGGGTCGTGGTCACCGACCCGGACGTCAAGCGCACCGTCGCGGCCTGGTACCGGGAGAACTGGGAGGCCGCCTACGGCGTGCGGCGGGCGCAGATCCTGGCCGGCGAGGTCGACGGCGGGCTCACCCCGCGCGGCTACCTCGGCGCCGAGCACCTGGCCCACCACCTCGCCGACGCACCCGTCTGGGTGTTCCCGGTGCTGCGCGGCGCGGCGGGCGCGACCAGCCCCCGGGTCGGCTCGTCGATCTACGGGGCGGTCCAGCACCTGTGCCTCGCGGCCCGCGCCCACGGCATCGGCACGTCGCTGACCACCCTCTACGGCGGCCACGAGGACGAGTTGCGTGCGCTGCTCGGGCTGCCCGAGGACGCGCTGACCATGGCCCTCGTCCCGCTCGGCTACCCGTCGAAGGGGCGGTGGGCGCAGCCGAAGCGGCGCCCGGTCGAGGAGGTCGTGCACTGGGAGAAGTGGGGCGCGCACCGCGAGCGCGGCGGGGTGGCCCGGTGAGCTCGCCCACGCCCGCCCAGCTCGACGCGCTCTCGTTCGAGCCGCTCACCCCGACCGCCTACCTGGACCGCGCGGCCGCCGCGCACGGCGACCGCATCGGCGTCGTCGACGGCGAGCGCCGGTTCACCTACGCCGAGCTGCACGAGCGGTGCACCCGGCTGGCCGGCGGCCTGGCCCCGCTCGCGCAGGGCCGCCCGGTGGCGGTGCTGGCGCCGAACACGCACGTGCTGCTGGAGGCCAACTACGGCGTGCCGTGGGCGGGCTCGGCACTGGTCGCGGTGAACACCCGGCTCTCGGCCGGCGAGGTGGCCTACATCCTCGAGCACTCCGAGGCCGCGGTGCTCGTGCACGACCCCGCCTTCGACGACCTGGTCGACACCGCGCTGGCCCGCCTCGCCTCCCCGCCTGCCCGGATCCGGGCAGGCGAGGAGTACGAGCAGCTGCTGGCCGGCGCCCGGCCGCGCCACGACACCCCCACCGACGAGCGCGCCCTGCTCTCGGTCAACTACACGTCCGGGACGACCGGGCGACCCAAGGGCGTGATGTACCACCACCGGGGCGCCTACCTGCAGGCGCTGGCGATGGTCGGGCACACCGGGCTGACGCCGTCGGCCGTGCACCTGTGGACGCTGCCGATGTTCCACTGCAACGGCTGGTGCTTCCCCTGGGCGGTGACCGCCGCCGCGGCCACCCACGTCTGCCTGCCCAAGGTCGACCCGGCCGAGGTGTGGCGGCTGATCCGGGCCGAGGGCGTCACGCACCTCAACGGCGCCCCCACCGTCCTGTCGATGATCGCCTACGCGAAGGACGCCGCACCGGTCGAGACGACCGTGCGCATCGCCACCGGCGGGGCCCCGCCGTCACCGGCGATCCTGCGCCGGATGGCCGAGCTGGGCTTCGACGTCACCCACCTCTACGGGCTGACCGAGACGTTCGGCCCGGCGATGATCTGCGACTGGCGCCCGGAGTGGGACTCCCTCGACGGCGATGCGCAAGCCCGGCTCAAGGCCCGCCAGGGCGTCGGCAACATGATCGCCTGCGCGGTCCGGGTGATCGACGACGACGGCCGCGACGTGCCCGCCGACGCCACCACGACCGGGCAGATCGCCCTGCGCGGCAACAACGTCATGCTCGGCTACCTCAAGGACCCGGAGGCGACCGCGGCCGCCGCCCCGGACGGCTGGTTCCGCACGGGCGACATCGGCGTGCTGCACCCCGACGGGTACGTGGAGCTGCGCGACCGGAGCAAGGACGTGATCATCTCCGGCGGGGAGAACATCGCCTCGGTCGAGGTCGAGCAGGCGATCATGGACCACCCGGCGGTGCTGGAGGCGGCGGTCATCGCCGTGCCCGACGAGCGCTGGGGCGAGGTGCCGGCCGCCTACGTGACGCTGCAGGAGGGCGCGTCGGTGACCGAGGCCGAGATCGTCGCGCACGTGCGGGAGCGGCTGGCCCGGTTCAAGGCGCCCAAGACCGTCACGTTCGGGGAGCTGCCCAAGACCTCCACCGGCAAGATCCAGAAGTACGTGCTGCGCGACAAGGCCTGGGCCGGGACCGACCGGCGCATCCAGTGACGGCCCGGTCAGCCCGCCCCGACCAGGCGCAGCGCGAACTCGGTGTACTGCCACGCCACCTCGTTCTCGGAGAGCTCGCCGTCGGCGCGGTACCACGCGGCGATGCCCATGCCGAGGTCGAGGATCGCGTAGGAGGCCAGCCGGACCGACTGCACCCGGAACCGGCCGGCCTCGGCGCCGTCGTGGACCAGCCCGCGGAAGCCGCGCTCGTACTCGTCGCGCCTGCGCAGCACCGCCTCTCGGTGCGGCTCGGCCAGGCTGCGCAGCTCGCGGGCCCCGACGAACGCCTCCAGCCGGTGGCGGGCGTGGTAGCGCACGTGCGCGTCGACGGCGCGCCGCAGCCGCTCCACCGGGTCGGAGGTGGTGGCCACCGCCGCGCGGTGGGCGGCCAGCAGCGCGTCCATCGTGCCGGTCATGATCTGCACCAGCAGGTCCTGCTTGGACGCCACGTGCTTGTAGAGGCTGGGCCCGCGCATGCCGACGGCCGCGCCGATGTCGGCCATCGTGGTGGCCGTGTAGCCGTTGCGGGTGAACAGTTCGAGCGCCGCGGCCCGGATGTCGTCCGTGCGCGTGCTCGCGGCCACCGTCATCGCGTCCCCTCCCGCCGGCTAGGTGAGCATAGCGAGCCGATCGGTGGGGGCGCGCACGGAGCGAATCCTGGGCCGGCAGGACCCCTACCCTGCGGGCTAATGACTGTTAGCCTGGGAGCACCATGAGCGTCGACCTCGATCCCGGCCCGGCGATGGCCGGCCTCGACCTGCCCGCCCTGGAGGCGTTCTTCGCCACCGAGGTGCCCGGCACCGGCCCGCTGCGCGCGGAGCTGATGCACGGCGGCCGGTCCAACCTCACCTACCGGCTCACAGACGGCCGGTCCACCTGGGTGCTGCGCCGACCGCCGCTGGGCGGGCTCAACCCGTCCGCGCACGACATGGCCCGCGAGTACCGCGTCGTCGCCGCCCTGCACGGGCGCGGGGTGCCGGTGGCCCGGCCGGTGGCGATGACCGAGGACCCGGCGGTCATCGGCGTGCCCTTCGCCGTCGTCGAGCACGTCCAGGGCACGGTGCTGCGCACCCGCGGCGACCTCGACCCGTTCTCCGACGACGACCTCGCGCGCTGCGCGCGCGGCCTCGTCGAGGTGCTCGGCGCGCTGCACGCGGTGGACCCGGCCGAGGTCGGGCTGGCCGGGTTCGGCCGCCCCGAGGGCTACCTCGCCCGCCAGGTGCGCCGCTGGTACGGCCAGTGGACCCGGATCGCGACCCGGGAGCTGCCCGACGTCGAGGCGCTGCACGAGCGGCTGGCCCGCGACTGCCCGCCGGAGAGCGGCGCGGCCATCGTGCACGGCGACTTCCGCATCGACAACGCCATCCTCGACCCCGACGATCCGGGGGTCGTCCGCGCGCTCGTGGACTGGGAGATGGCCACGCTCGGCGACCCGCTGGCCGACCTGGGCCTGCACATCGCCTACGCCGACCCGGCCTTCGACCCGGTGCTCGGCGGCGCCGCGGCCTCCACCAGCCCCCGCCTGCCCCGCCCCGACGACCTCGCCGCCCACTACGGCGCCGTCACCGGCCGCGACCTGAGCGGACTGGCCTTCCACATCGCCCTGGGCTACTTCAAGGCCGCAGTGATCGCCGAGGACATCCACGCGCGCTACCTGCGCGGCGACACCGTCGGGGCGGGCTTCGACCAGGTGGGGGCGGCGGTGGCCCCGCTGGCCGCGACCGGGCTCGCGGTGCGGTGGTAGTCCGGTCAAGGCGCGGCGGCTCCGTCCGCATCCGGGACCGCGCGTCGGGCGCTGTCGGCGGGTCCGCTCCGCATGGCGCGGATGATGTCGGGTCGCTCGGTCGGGGTCGTGCCGCGGAGAGCGAGCCACCAGCGGATCTCCGCGAAGACGGCGCGCAGGCACACCGTGCCGGCGGACGCGGCGGCCAGGAGCGTCGCGACCTCCGTCATGCCCGGACCACCCTTCCGCCGGCCCGCTCCTCGCCGACCGCGACGTACGGGCCGGCCGGGAGCTGACGGGGTCGTTCGTAGGCCCCGGCGTGGGCCCGTGGAGGGTCGTCGATCTGCGGTCGGGCGACCAACGTGCACGATCCGTGGGTCACCGTGTAGTCGCGGCCGGATCTGCTGAGACCGGTGCCCGGCAGGCCGATGGCGTGATCGGTGAGGGACGAGACGACGTCGATCCCGTAGGGGAGGCCGGACCACCGCAGTTCCCACGAGTCGCCCTCACCCCACAGCCGACGTCCGGCGTCCCGCGGCGCACCGATCGGGTCCGGCCGGGGAAGGGGGTCGGAGAACCAGGTCCCCAGCGCCCAGTTCGCGTTCGGGTCTGCGGTGCAGATCCGCACGATGAGCGCCGCGAGGAGCTGTTCGGCATCCGGAGACACGGGTGGGAGGCCGTCGAGCGCGGCTCGCTCGGAGTCCGTGACGTCCACGTCCGTGCCGCACCAGCGGGAACCCGGCCACCACGATTCCGGGTCCGGTGCCGGGATGCCCGAATGGTGGCCGGACTCGTCGGTGATGGTCAAGGTCGCGCCGGTGGGGAGATGGAGCATCTGGAAGGTGCTGCGGCCGGGTCGACCGACCATGCGCATGCCGGGCAGACCGTCGTCGGGATGGGAGTTGACGAGGTACGCCGCCACGTTGCGCGGTGCTTCGGCCACGACGACGAGGTCGTCGTGGCGAGGGGACAAGATCATTGTGTAGCGGGTGATGGTGTCGACCCGCGTGTCGGCCGGTGCTTCGACCCCCATGCGCCCACCGTTGAAGACGTGCAGGGCCAGCAGCGCTCGCAGCTTCCGCTGCCTGTCCGAGCAGGTGTCGAGCCCGTGCGAGCCATCGGTGCCGAGACCGGCGGCCGCCGCGCGGCGGCGTTCCTGCGTGTATCCGGCGCGCTCGTCCGCTCGTCGTGCGGCCGTGCGGGCCAGGCGCCGCCCGGTGGGCGAGTCCAGCCACGTCCGCCACGGCGCGTCCTCGAGCCCTTCCACCCGTCGTCGCAGATCGAGGTCGTGCTCCGGCCGCACCGGTGTCTCGCGCCGGAGGGACAGCTCGCCGTCGGCGTTGACCAGCAGCGCGGCGTCGGCGTTCGCGAAGCGCACGGTCGAGGTCCCGGGCAGCCCGAAGACGGGGTGCCGCAGGTCTGCGGCGACGGCGGCGGCTTCCAGGTGCCCGGTCCACTGGATCTTCCACGAGCGGGCCTGGAAGAAGGCGTCCGCGAAGAGCGCGTGACGGAGCAGGGGGAGCCGCCGGAGCAGGCCGCTGCCCAGGCCGACCAGGTCTGGCGGGACGGGTGCCTGGGCGTGGTGCCGGTGTTCTGCGGAGGTGATCCGATCCGGGGAGAGATCCCAGAGCCGTCGGCCGCGATCGTCGTCGAACGCGTCCGTGAGGTACGCCATCGCGGCGGCCCTGACCGCCGCAGGGACGTTCCTGATCACCGCGGTGGCGTTCGTACCGAGGAGCTGCAGTTCCAAGTGGTCGCCGTGGGGGCGGACGCGCAGGCCCGGCGTGCCGGACACGCCGTCGTCGCCCCGGTGCGGCAGTGCCTCGGCGAGGAACGGACCGAGGACGTCGGGGCCGGTCAGCGCCAGCGCGATCCCGCCCGGTCGCGTCGCACGGCCCGGGAGGACGGCGGCGACCACCTGCGCGGGGCGCAGCAGCGTCCCCGGCGGGCGCCAGTGCAGGTGGCGGACGGCCGCGGCGGCGGCGAGCAGGAGCGAACTCTCCAAGGCCCGCTGGTCGGCGTCCTCGGCGTCGGGCATCAGCAGCGCCCGCGCTCCGGCGATCTCGTGGTGGGTGACGACCAGCGGTGTCGCGAAGGGATCGCGGCCGTGCGACCGGAGAGCGTCCACCAGGAGCCGGCGATCCGACGCCGTGAACCCGGCCAGCGCCGCACTGATGGCGGGCGCGGCCTCGGAGATCCGTTCGCGGGTGTACCACCGCCGCAGATCCACGAGTTCCTGCTGCAGGCTCGTCCGGCCCATGGCTGTCCTTGTCCCTGCTCCCGGTGCGCAGAAATAAGGACGGCGAGGTGCGCGCGTCTGACGTCAGTGGTTGGTGCTCGAACGGTGAGTACCCCAACTCTGCGGCGGCGGTGTCGCTCCGGTGCCGGGGGAGCGCTGCCTGCCAGGCGCCCGCTCAGGCGCCACCGCGATAGTAGCGCAGATGCGGGGCCCGGTTTCACGGAGTCGCCGTCCCGCCACGCGCCGCTCGCCATCGACGCTCGAACGGTCGAGTTCGAGGAGTTCGGTCAGCGGTACGTGCCGCTCGACGTACCCGCCGTGGGGCAGCCGCCGGATGAGGCCGGTCTCGACGCCGTGCTCGCGCACGACGCGCTCGGCGTGCTGCAGCCCGAGGCACAGCCGGTGGGTCACCCGGTGGGCGATCACGGGTAGCACCAGGACGCCGACCCGGCCGGCCCAGAACAGCGCGTCGCTGGACAGGTGGAAGGTGAGGGCCAGGACGTCGGTGGCCGCGGCCAGCTGCAGGCAGGCGTAGAACGTGACCACCGCGGCGCCGAACGCCGTCCGTCCGGGGGTGTCGCGCGGGCGCTGCAGGACGTCGTGGGGCGCGGTGTCGCGGCGGAACCGGGCCTCCAGCGCCGGGTAGAGGGCCAGCGCGAGGAACGTCAGCGGCAGGAACACCATCGACGGCCAGAACCACGGCGCGATGGTGTACTCGCCGATCCGGATCTCCCAGGCCGGCCACAGCCGCACCGCGCCGTCGACCCAGCCGAAGTACCACGGCGACGTCGAGCCCCCCGAGACGTGCGCGGGGTTGGCCGGGCCGTAGGTCCAGATCGGGTTGACCTGGAACAGGGCGGCCATCGCGGCCAGCACGCCGACCGTGGCGGCGAACAGGGCGGCCGAACGGGCCGCGTGGTCGGGCAGCACCCGCACGCCGACGACGCCGGCCCCGGACCACGCGCGCCCGCGGTGCCGCGGGTGGCCGTGCCGGGCGTGCAGCGCCGCGCGCCACGCGAGCAGCCCGCCGATGACGAGGGGGAGCAGCAGGTGCGCGGCGTGCAGCCGGGGCACGACCTCGGTGCCGGGGAACTCCCCGCCGAACAGCGCCCAGTGCAGCCACGTGCCGATGACCGGGATCGACAGCAGGTAGCCCGAGATCATCCGCAGGCTCGTCCCGGACAGCAGGTCGTCGGGCAGCAGCACGCCGGTGAAGGCGGCCAGCACCCCGACCACCAGCAGCAGCGCGCTCGCCACCCAGATCCGCCGCCGCGGGTGGCGGAACGCACCGGTGAAGAACGCGACGGCCAGGCCGGCCAGCAGCGAGGCGATGAACAGCGACGACGCCCAGTTGTGCAGCTGTCGCACGAACAGCCCGCCGCGGACCTCGAACGACAGCGCGAGCGCGCTGTCGTAGGCGTGGCTGACCGGGACGCCTTGCAGGTTCCGGTAGGGACCGTCGTAGACGGTCTCGGCCATCGAGGGGTCGAAGAACAGCTCCAGGTAGGCCCCGGTGAGCGCGAGCACCACGAAGCTGCCGCCCGCGACCTGCCCGAACAGCACCGACCATCGTCTCGGCACGACGGCGTGCAGCCGTCCCCGCACGACCGCAGCGAGGCCGGGCCGTTCGGTGCCCGGGCCACCTCCGTCGCGGGACCGGTCCGGGCCGTCGGTCGTCGTGGTGTCCATCGCGCACCCCTGTCCGGGTAGCGTTGCCTCTACTGCCTGTAGAACTTCTACAGTACGTAGAAATGCGCGTCGCGGCCAGCCTCCCGGAGGATCAGCCGGAGGCGCGGGCGGACACCGTGATCGTCTTCGGGGAGCCCTCGGCGCCGGCCGGCCAGACCGTGTAGGTGTGCGTGGTCGTGCCGGTGGCCCCGCAGGGGAAGGACAGCGTCAGCGACCCGCTGGCCGGGTAGTCGCGGCCGTAGGCGCCGTAGCGGCCGGGGTCGTCGACCGCGACCGCGGCCCCCGACGCCCCGCTGACCGACCAGGCGATCTTCACGTCGGTGCCCGGCTGCGAGAACGGGGCGTCCGGGGTGCCCTGGATCGGGCAGCTGGGCTGCTGGGCGACCTCCAGGGAGGTGACCTTCGGGGCCGGCTCCGGTGCGGGCGCCGGCGCTCCGCCTCCGGACGGGTTGCCGCCGCCCTGGGCGGGGCGGGCGGACGCGGGACCACCGGTGGCGGCCGCGCCGGCCTCAGGCGCGGGGGTCGCAGCGGGAGCGGGGCCGGGCGTCGCGGTCGAGGCCGCCGCCACGGTGTCCAGCCCGATCGGCTCCGGAGCGTCCCCGGCGTGCGCGCTGCCGCCGACCGGGCCGCAGCCCGACAGCGAGAGCACCGCTGCCGCGGCGAGAGCGGCGAGCAGGGGCGTGGACGGGCGTCGGGACATCGGATCCTCCGGGCGTGTCGATGTCGGCGAGTCTTCGCCGCCGCCGGCCCCCGCACGCTCCCCGCGACCGGGACGATCCGCCGCCACCGGAGTCAGCCTTCCCTAACGGTCCGGCAACCCACCCCACCCGATCATCACCCGGTCGTCCTCCGCCGGCGGACCGGCGGGGCGGAACAGGTCGTCGAACATCCGGGTCCGCTCGAAGGCGGCGGCGTGCTCGCGCCCGCGCCGTTCGAGCAGGCGACGTTCGTGCTCGGACATCTCCAGCACCACCCGGTCCAGCGCCGCCGCCAGCGCGGCGACGTCCCCGGCGCCCACCACGACCGCGGCGTCGCCGACGGCCTCGCCGGTGCCCCCGGTGGGCGTCGTGATCACCGGGCCGCCGCCGGCCAGCAGCTTCTCGGTCAGCGCGATGCCGAACGTCTCGAAGTAGCCGGTCGGGTAGGCGCCCGAGTAGGCGCACGCCGAGACCATGCCCAGCGGCGACGTCGCGCCGGGGTGGGTGTTGCCGACCTGGGGCTTGGGGAACCACCACGTCGCCGCCAGACCGCTCGCGGGGGGCAGGTGCGTGGCGGCGGTCCCGATGAAGGGATCCACTTCGGTGTCGATGCCGAAGTATGCGGTCGGGTCCCGGCCGGAGCGGTTGCGCCGGTGTGAACGCTCCGGTGCGGGTCCGTTACAGCTTGCGCAGCCCGCCGATCCGCGTCGGTCGGCCGTCCGGGTTGGGGCCGTAGATCGCCAGCATCCGGGCCCGGTCGGGGGCGGAGTACGTGCCGGTGGAGCCGGCCGGCACGCGGACGACGCTGCCCGCGGTCACCTCGACGGTGACGTCGTCGCAGGTCACGTACAGGGTGCCGGCCAGCACGTAGGTGATCTCGTCGAAGGGGTGCTCGTCGACCCACTCCTCGCCGATGAGCTCCCACTCGGTCAGCGCGACGGTCTGCCACCCCTCCGCGGTCGCCGGGATGAAGGCGTGGCTGCGGGTGGGTCCGCCGCGGTCACCGGCGGGGTGGACGACAGGCGGCACGGTGCGCTCCCTCGGTCGACGGGTCCACCGCCGACCCTCGCACCGCGCGCGGCCCTGGTCGAGCCCGGCGTCCGGTCCGCCGGGACGGACGTCGGGTTCCGCGCCGGGTCCGCCGGCCCCGTCAGGTGGCCAGGCCGTGGCGGTACGCGTACACGACGGCCTGGACGCGGTCGCGCAGGTCGAGCTTGGTCAGGATGCGCGAGACGAAGGTCTTGACGGTCTCCGGGCTCAGCTGCAGGGTCGCGGCGATCTCGGCGTTGGACAGGCCGTCGGCGATGAGCCGCAGGACCTCCAGCTCTCTCGGGGTGAGGGCGGGGTCGCGCGCCATGCCGTCGACGGGGCGGATCCGGGCGGCGTAGCGGCCGACGAGCCGGCGGGTCACCTCGGGGTCGAGCAGCGCCGCGCCGCCGGCCACGACCCGGATGCCGTGCAGCAGGTGGGCCGGCGGGGCGTCCTTCAGCAGGAAGCCGCTGGCCCCGGCGCGCAGCGCCTCGTAGACGTACTGGTCCAGGTTGAACGTGGTCAGCACCAGCACCGTGACCGGCTGCGGCACGCCGGCGCCGGCCAGCCGGCGGGTGGCCTCGATGCCGTCGAGGACCGGCATGCGCACGTCCATCAGCACGACGTCGGGGCGCAGCCGGCCGGCCAGCTCGACCGCGGCCTTGCCGTCGCCGCACTCGCCGACGACGTCGAGGTCGGGCTGCGCGTCGATGATCGTGACCAGCCCGGTGCGGACCAGCAGCTGGTCGTCGCAGACCAGCACCCGGAGGGGCCCGTTCACGAGCGGCCGCCGGTGGGGATGCGCGCCCGGACGAGGAACTCGCCGCCGGAACGCCGGCCGGCGCTGAAGTCGCCGCCCAGGACGTCGACCCGTTCGCGGAGCCCGGCCAGGCCCCGCCCGCTGCCGATGGCGGAGGCAGCGCGGGACGCGGTGGGGGAGTCGGGGCTGTCCGTGCAGACCTCGACGGTGATCTCCCGGCCGCCGTGGTGCACGCGCACCGAGGTGCGGGTGCCCCAGGCGTGCTTGAGGGCGTTGGTCAGGGCCTCCTGCGCCACCCGGTAGGCCACCAGGTCGGCGCTGCCGGTGGGCTCGGCCGGCGTGCCCTCCTCGGTGAACTCCACCGGCTGCCCGGTCCGGCGGGTGTGCTCCACGAGGGCGTGCACGGTTCCCGGGGCCAGGGTCCCGTCCGCGCTGCCGTAGTCCGGGTCGAGCAGCTCCAGTACGTGGCGCAGGTCGCTGATGGCCCGCCGGCCGGTGTCGGTGACCGCGGTCAGGGTCCGGTCGAGGCGGTCGGGGTCGGCGGTCAGGTACCGCGCGGCCTCGGCCTGCACGACCATCGCCGTCACGTGGTGGGTGACCACGTCGTGGAGCTCGCGGGCGATGCGGGTCCGCTCGGCGGCGCGGGTGTCGTCGGCGATGCGGAGGCGCAGCTCGGCCTCCGCGGCCCGGGTGGAGCGCAGCCACGACCCGGCGCCCCAGATGAGCGCCAGCGCCAGCAGGAAGGTGAGCACGTCGACCGGGGGTTCACCGGCGCCGACCATGGCGAGCGCGACCGCCAGCCCGAGGAACGCCACCGCGCCCAGGACGGCGGTGGCGCGCCGGTACCGGCGCAGGTGGGCGCCGGCGCTCAGCAGCGCGACGGGCAGCGCCATGGTGGCGATCGAGTGGTAGCCGCCGAGCTGGTCGACGGCGAAGCCGACCGACACCAGGGCGAGGCAGGCCGCGGGCCAGCGCCGCCGCACGGCCAGCGGGAGCCCCAGCAGGACGACGGCGGCGACGCCCAGCGCGTCGAGGGGGCGGGTCGGCACGCCGCCGAGCTGCGTGCCGTTGCTCTGGAACACCGGCAGCAGCGACGTCGTCAGCAGCAGCAGGCCGAGCGGGAGGTCGCGGACGGTGACGTCGAGCCGGTGCCACCGCTGCACGGCCCACCGGCGGTCGATCACCGGCGCAGCGTAGTGGCGACGGTGTCGCGCTCGGAGCGGCGGCGGGGCACCAGGTTGGCGCGCCGGCGCGCCAGCCACAGGAACGCGGCCGTGGCCAGCAGGCAGAACAGCAGCGCGTACGGGCTGCCCTCCGGACCGAAGTCGCCGCCGGTGAGGATCGCCGGGCCCGACATGCTGGCGTCCAGCAGCCCCAGCGGGGTGTCGTTGCCCGAGACCTCGGTGCTGAAGACGGCGCCCGCGGCCAGGTTCCAGCCGAGGTGCACGCCGATCGGCAGCCACAGGTTGCGCGCCGCGATGTACGCGGCGGTCAGCAACCCGCCGCCGGCGATCCCGACGGCGACGGCGCCCCAGGCGGTGGCGTTCGGGTTGAGCAGGTGCATGGCGCCGAAGACCGCGGCGGTCACCAGCAGCGAGATCCAGGTTCCCGTCCACCGCTCGACGAACCGGAACAGCACCCCGCGGAAGAGCAGCTCCTCGGACACCACGGCCGCGGCGGTGAAGCCGAGCAGCCCGACCGCTCCCGGCACCGAACCCAGCCCGTGCACCTGGTAGTACTCCAGGAACCAGAGGTTGGCGATGACGGCCCCGAACAACGCGGCGCCCAGTAACACCCCCCGGGTGAGCCCGGACCCGGCGCTCCCGCCGGCCAGTTCGGTGACCGGGCGGCGCTCGGTCAGGCCCACCACCCACCGGTAGGCCAGCAGCGCGACCACGGCCGTCGCGAGGCCGATGGCGAGCGTCAGCCACGGATCGCCCTGCACCGCGGCGATGCCCTGCTGTCCCGCCGCGGAGATCACCAGGACCGTGAGGAGCTGCCAGACCACTCGCATGAGAACCCTTCCGTCGAAGATCCGCGAAGGCTAGGGATCCGCCGGTCGGGTCTCGTCCCCTCACGGAGGACACTTGCCCGTAGCTCGGACGGGGGACGTGTGACGTGATCGCGCCATCACCGCACGGGTCTTGGAAGGGGTCGCCTGCTGGCATACGGTCGAAGGGAGCGACGCGAGGGGGCGGCGGCGGTGGACCTGCTGGACGAGGGCCTGGTCGCCGTGGTCAAGCGCGACTGCCCCACCTGCCAGCTGGTCGAGCCCGTGCTGGCCGACCTGAGCCGGGCGCCGGGGCTGCGGGTGTTCACCCAGGACGACCCGGCCTTCCCCGCGGGCGTCGCCGACCGCCGCGACGACACCGCGCTCGACGCCAGCCTCGCGCTCGACATCGAGACCGTGCCCACGCTCGTCCGGTTCGCCGGGGGAGTCGAGACCGGCCGCGTCGTCGGCTGGAGCCGGGCGCAGTGGACCGAGCTGACCGGCGTCGCCGACCTCGGCGAGGGCCTGCCCGAGCACCGCCCCGGTTGCGGATCGCGCACGCTGGACCCCGACGTGGCCGACGAGCTGCTGGTCCGCGCGCGCGGCGGGTCGCTGCGCTCGCGCCGGCTGGAGATCAGCGCGCTGGAGGACGAGGCGGAGGCGCTGTTCGACCGCGGCTTCTCCGACGGGCTGCCGGTCGTGGCGCCCACCCCGGCCCGGGTGCTGCGCATGCTCGACGGCACCTCGCGCAAGCCCGACGAGGTGGTGGCGGTCGTCCCGCCCAACCTGGTCGAGGCCACCGTGGAGAAGGTGGCGATCAACGCCGTGCTGGCCGGCTGCCGCCCGGAGTACCTGCCCGTCGTGCTCGCCGCCGTCGAGGCGGCCTGCACCGACGAGTTCAACGCCCACGGCCTGCTGGCCACCACCTGGGCCGCCGGGCCGGCGATCGTGGTCAACGGGCCCGTTCGCGCCGAGATCGGGATGAACTGGGCCGGCAACGCGCTGGGCCAGGGCAACCGGGCCAACTCGACGATCGGCCGGGCGCTGCAGCTGGTGATCCGCAACGTCGGCGGCGGGCGCCCGCAGGGCGTCGACCGGGCCGCGCTGGGCAACCCCGGCAAGGTCGGGTTCTGCTTCGCCGAGGACGAGGAGGGCTCGCCCTTCGAGCCGCTCGCGCAGAGCCGCGGCGTGCCGGCGGGCCGCTCGGCGGTCACCGTGTTCGCCGCCGAGGGGCCTCGCGGCGTCGTCGACCAGATCTCGCGGCGGCCGGAGTCGCTGGCCCGCTCGCTGGCGCTGGGCCTGCGCGGGGTGGTGCACCCCAAGCTGGTGCGCGGGTTCGACGCGACGCTCGTCGTGTGCCCGGAACACGCCAGGGTCTTCGCCGATGCCGGGTGGGACCGGGCGCGGCTGGAGGCGGCGCTGGACGAGGCGCTGCTGCTCGACCGCGCCGAGATCACCCGCGGCGCGGGCGGCATCGACGAGGGCGTCCCGCCGGGCGGGTCCGACCAACCGCTGCCCAAGTTCCGGCCCGGCGGGTTGATGATCGTGCACGCCGGCGGCGGAGCCGGCATGTTCTCGGCCGTGATCGGCGGCTGGGCCGGTGGACCGGGCGGGAGCGCGCCGGTGACGAGGGAGGTCGAGCCGTGGCGGTGAACGGGACGCGAGGACCGGGGTCGCTGGTGATCCTGGACCCGACCGACGAGTCCTCCCCGGACGTGCGCACGGCCATCGAACGCCCGGCCTCGCTCGACGGGCTGCGGGTCGGCCTGCTCGACATCGCCAAGCCCCGCGGCGACGTCTTCCTCGATCGGCTCGCCGAGCTGCTCGCCGAGCGCGGGATCACGGTGCGCCGCTACGCCAAGCCGACGTTCACCAAGCCGATGCCCCCCGACCTGCGCCGCGAGATCACCACCGAGTGCGACGTGGTGATCGAGGCGCTCGCCGATTGAGGCTCGTGCACGTCGTGCAGTGTGCACGACTTCGTCGCCCTCGAGGGCCGGGGCGTTGTGGCGGCCTTCCTCGCCTCCTCGGAGTTCGTCCAGGCGGCCGACGCGCAGGCGCGGGCGCTGGGCTACCGGGAGGTGCCGTCGGTGTTCGTGCCGCACCCCATCCAGGACCGCACGGACGAGGAGATGCGCGCGCTCGCCGATGCCGCGCTGGAGGAGGTGCTGGCCCGGGTGACGCGGTGACGGCGCGCGGGCGCCGACGACCACCGGACGGAGATCCACTAGCGTCCGCGGGGTGGCTTCCTTCAACGACACCGTGATCGAGGACTTCCGGGCGCACGACGGCGTGCTCGGCGGTCACTGGGAGGGCAAGACGACCCTCCTGCTGCACACCCCGGGCCGCAAGTCCGGGAAGGACTACGTCAACCCGCTGGTCGCGGCGCCGCACGAGGGCTCGTACATCCTGTGCGGCAGCGCGGGCGGCGCCCCGCGGGACCCGCAGTGGATCGCCAACCTGGAGGCGATCGACGGCCCGGTGACGATCGAGCTGGGCGCGGACACGCTCAAGGCCGACCACCGGGTCGTGCGCCCGGGCCGCGACGACGACTGGGACGAGCTGTACGCGGTGTGGCGCGCGTACTGGCCCGACGCCGCCGACTACGAGACCAAGACCGACCGCCGGTTCCCGCTCGCAGTGATCACCGTCGGCTGAGGCGGCCGTCCGCGACGTCACGGCCGGATCGGGGCCTGGCTCAGGCTCCGCTCCGGCCGGGCCGGCGGCCGTGCAGCCGCTCGACGTAGCGGTGCGCCGAGCGCGCCACCACGTCGGCGCCCGCGTCGGTGACCACGTGGCCCCACCACCCGCCGTACACCCTGGCGAAGTCGAACCGCGCGACCCGCCGCGCGATCCGGTCGACGTCGGGCGCGCCGAGCGGCAGCAGGTTGGGGTAGCTCCACATGAAGCTCACCCAGGCGCGGTCCTCGACGACCATGATCGTGTCCCCGGTGAGCAGCGCTCCGCGCCCTCCGGCGCCGCCGGCCCAGTGCAGCACCGCCGATCCGTCGAAGTGCCCACCGACGCTCAGCGCGGTCACCCCGGGGACGGGCTCGATCTCGTCGTCGAACAGCTCGACGCGGGGGGAGGGCCGCTGGACCCACTCCGCGTCGGCGCGGGCGATGAGGATCCGGGCACCGAACGCGTCCGCGACGTCCACGCACGCGCCGTAGAAGTGCGGGTGCGAGGGGCAGATCGCCGCGATGCCTCCCCACCCGGCGATGGTGGTCCGGGCGGCGTCGTCGAGCAGCGGGACGCAGTCCCACAGCACGTTGCCCTGCGGCGTGCGGACGAGCAGGGCCCGCTGGCCGATCCCGAACGACGGCGCGACGCCGACGCCGACCAGGTCCGGCTCCTCCTCGCGCAACTCCGTCACGTGATCGGCCGCGAGCTCGTCGGCGGTGGTCCACCGCTGGCCCCCGTCGAGCAGGGCCTCCCGCTCGTCGGCGCAGACGGGGCAGCCGTCGGGCGGGCGGGGCGTGTCGGGGGACTGCACGCCGCAGCGCACGCAGATCCAGGCGGGCACGACGTTCCTCCCCTCGGCGGAGGGCCGACCGTACCCGCCGCCCCCGCGCGACCTGACCGTCTGGTGACAAAAGCCGGTACCCCGGGACCGATGAACACCACCTCGACGTCGAGTCCCCACTGCAGTGGCGGCGACCACACTCGTCGCACACCGCCGATCCGACCACGAGGTGAACCCCCATGACCACGCTGCTCGACACCCCGCTCACCACCGCCTGGGCCGCGTCGGTCGCCGACGAGACGGGTGGGTGGACCGCCCTCCGCCGCGAGGTGATCGACCGCGACGCCGGGACCTGCGCCCTCTGCGGCCGGCGCGCCGCGGACACGGCGTTCCACAGCTGGGAGGCCGGCGATCTCGTCGCCGCCCACACGCGGTGCGTCGTCGGGCTGGGCCCACCGGTGGCCGCGTAGCGGTCGCGGCCCGCTCAGCGCCCGACGAACACCGGCACCTCGCGGGCCAGGTTCGCCGCGACACCGATCGCGCAGTCCTCGGTGGCCCACAGCCGGGTCTGCTCGGCCAGCTCGCGCTCGGTCGCCGCGGCGACCTCGTCGGCCAGGCCGGCGCGCAGGGTCTGCTTCATCGACCGGACGGTCAGCGGCGCCGACGCGGCGATCTCGTCGGCGAACGCGAGCGCGGCCGGCAGCGGGTCGGCCCCGTCGGCGAGCCGGTCGGCCAGGCCCAGTGCGACGGCCTGCGCGCCGTCGAGCTTGCGGGCGGTGTAGAGCAGCTCCGCCGCTCGCTGGGGGCCGACCAGCCGGGGGAGCGTGGCGCTGAGCCCGAAGCCCTGGTGGAAGCCCAGCGCGGCGAAGTTGGCGTGGAACCGCGCGCCGGCCACGGTGACCCGGAAGTCGGCCGCGCAGGCCAGCCCCAGCCCGCCGCCGACCGCGGCCCCGTGCACCGCGGCGATCACCGGGACCGCCACCCGGAACAGCCGCACGGCCTCCCGGTACAGCCGGCGCGAGCTGTCCACCCGCTCGCTCGGCGCGCCGCCCCCGCCGAAGTCCGCGCCGGCGCAGAAGTGCTTGCCCTCCGAGGTGAGCACGGCCGCCCGGCAGTCGCCGTCGTCGAGGGCCTCGAAGGCGTCGGCGAGGTCGTGGATGAGCGCGAAGTCGAAGTAGTTGGCCGGTGGCCGGTGGATGGTGACGACCGCGGTGTGGTCGCGGCGCTCGACGGTCACGTCGGTCACGGGGCTGCCTCCAGCCGGGGGTCGGGGTCGGACGGGTCGCGCGCCCTGTCCCGCGCGACTTCCGCGATCACCTCGGCGGTGTGCTCCCCGATCAGCGGCGCCGGCCGGCGCACCGAGGCGGGCGTCGCCGAGAAGTTCGCCATCGGCGGGATCACCCGGTACGGGCCGGTCACCGGGTGCTCGGCCAGCGGCAGCTCGTCCACCAGGTCCTGCAGCGAGGCGACGCGGGTGGCCGGGATGCCGGCCGCGTGGCAGAAGTCGAGCCAGTCCTGCGTGGTGCGGGTGGCGCAGACGGCCCGGACGTCGCGGTAGAGCGACTCGGCGTTGGCGATGGTGGCGCGCTGGTCGACGTAGCGGGGGTCGTCCGCGGCGCCCTCCCGGCCGGCGGCGGCGAAGAGCGCGGCGTAGTGCACCGGGCGGTACGGGAAGATGTGCACGAGCCCGTCGAGCGTGGGGTGCGGGCGGCGCTCCGGGCTGAGGATGCGCGGGTAGCCGGCGGCGGGCCGGCCGGGCGCGGACACCGGCGGCTCCGGGATCGCCCCGCTGCCGTGCTCGGCCAGCATGAACGCCGACATCGCCTGCACCATCGCCACCTCGACGTGCTGGCCCTGCCCGGTCCGCTCGCGGTGCACCAGGGCGGCGGTCACGGCCTGGGCCATCACCAGCCCGCAGACCTTGTCCGCGAAGATCGTCGGGAAGAGCCCCGCGGTCCCCGAGACCCGGGCGAGCACGTCGGAGACGCCGGTCGCGGCCTGGATGATGTCGTCGTAGGCGGGTTCGTGCGCGCGCTCGGAGGCCAGCGGGTAGCCCTGGCCCTGGCAGTAGACGACGTCGGGCCGGATCGCCCGCACCGCCGCGTAGTCCAGGCCGAGCCGCTCCAGCGCCTGCGGCCGCATGGTGGCGACCACGACGTCGCAGGTGCGCAGCACGTCGTGCACGACCGCCCTGCCCCGCGCGGTGGTGAGGTCGACGTCGACCGAGCGCTTGTTGCGCAGCATGTTGAGCGCGACGCCGGACAGCTGCGGGTGCGGGCCGGGACCCATCACCCGGTTCGTGTCGCCGCCCTTCGCCTCCATCATGATCACGTCGGCGCCCTGGTCGCCGAGGACCTGGGTGGCCAGCGGCCCCATCACGACCCGGCTCAGGTCGAGCACCCGGATCCCGGCCAGCGGCCCGGTCATCGGGGCGCCGGGCCGTCCGCCGTGGACTCCATGGTGTCCTCAATACCCCCCGGACCGGCGGCGTGTCTACGTGATCGGGAACCACGCCCGGTCCACGGCGTCGACTCACCGGCTCGGCCGGTGTCGAGCGCGACCCGGGCGGCCGCGGCGAGCTCGGCGTGGGGGACGACGTGCCGGCCCTCACTTTCCACCGCCGGCGCAATTCGCGGGTTACGCTCTTTCCGCAACGGGATCGACGGTCTGCGGAAAGGTGTGCGCAATGCAGCGACAGAATGCCGGTATCGAGGCGCCCGACATCGTCAGGCCACCGGCCGACCTGGTCGCCGGGTTGGCCGCGGTCGGCAGCGCGACGGCGAGCAGCGAGCTCAGCCGGCTGGGCGTGCGCAACGCCCACATCCAGGGGCCGGTCTCCTTCAGCCCCGGCAAGACGATCGCCGGACCGGCCTTGACCTTGCAGTTCATGCCCAAGCGGGAGGACCTGTACGACGTCGACGAGTACGCCGACCCGGAGCGGCAACTGCACCGGCACGTGCTCTACCACACCAAGCCCGGCGACGTGGTCGTCGTGGACGCGCGGGCCGACATGGCCAGCGGAGTGTTCGGCGAGATGATGATGACCTATTTCATGGGCCGCGGTGGGGCCGGGGTGGTCATCGACGGCTGCGTGCGCGATTTCGGCGAGGTGAAGAAATTGGGCATCGGGCTGTGGCTGCGCGGCGCGACGCCGAATTTCCACACGCAGACCGATATCGTCCCGCACGCGGTGAACGTCCCCATCGCCTGCGGGGGGACGGTGGTGGAGCCCGGCGACATCATCGTGGCCGACGACGACGGCGCGGTCGTGGTGCCGATCGGGCTCGCGGAGGCGCTGCTGGCGAAGGCGAGCGAGCACGCGGCGTGGGAGGTGTTCTCCCGCGAGCGCCTGGCGGAGGGCGGGGACATGCGCCTCTACTACCCGCTGTCCGACGAGGCCCGCCCCGAGTACGAGGAGTGGGAGCGGGCCCGGCGCGGCTAGCGCGCGACCCGGCCGCGCGGGCCGTCACCCGGCGCTCTCCGCGGGGGAGAGCGCCGGGTGCTCGTCGCAGGCGTCCCAGCCGAGGACGTCCTTCGCGGCGTCGGTCGCGTAGAACCCGGTGCACCCGGTCAGCGCCCGCTCGACCGGGACGTCGGGGTACCAGCGGCGCGCCAGCTCGACCGACGGGGTTTCGCTGGTGGTCCGTGCGGCCACGACGTGGCAGACCGCGTGCCCCGGGGTGCTGCGGTGCAGGGCGAGCAGGCACGCCGCCGCGGCCGAGTCGAACGACGTCCACCCCCACAGCTGGCTGACGCCGTGCAGCTCGTTCATCGTGGCCCGCGCGTGCGCGTGGTCCTCGCGCAGCGCGTGCAGGCGCAGCGCCGTGAACGCCGCCTCCGGCCGGCGCCGGGCGCACGCCGCGGACTCCTGCTCGAGGATCCACTTGGACAGGCTGTAGGAGTCCTCGCAGTAGGTCGGGTGCTCCTCGGTCACCGGGAACTGGTCGTAGCGCGCGGCGGCGCTGAACACGCCGCCGATCGCGTTGACGCTGGAGGCCAGGCAGACCGCCTCGATCCCGTGCTCCTCGGCGGCCACCAGCACGTGGTGGGTGCCGTCGACGTTGGTCCGGAAGACGTCGGGCTCCGGGTGCCGGGGGTGGGTGAGCGCCCCCAGGTGCACGAGGCCCTGCGCGCCCTCCAGTGCGGTCCGCACCTGGCCGAGGTCGGTCAGGTCGGCCGTGCGCCACTCGACGGCCGCGGCGCGGTCCGGGACGGCGAGGTCGACGGCGATCACCTCGTGCCCGGCCCGCACCGCCCGCTCGACGACGCGGCGGCCGAGCCCGCCCGCCGCGCCGGTGATCACGATGCGCACCGCGTCAGCTCCACAACCGGTCGTGGCTGGCCTCGCCGTCCCAGTGGCCGGTGTCGGCGAAGAACTCCGGCGCGCGGGGGTCGAGCTGGCGGCGGAACAGCTCCTCGTTGATGTCGCCGAAGCCCAGGCCCGGGGTCTCCGGGACGGTGATGGAGCCGTCCCGGATGAGCGGCCGGGGCAGGTCGGTGACCAGGTCCGACCAGAAGTCCACGTCGGCGGCGTGGTGCTCCAGTGCGAGGAAGTTCTCCGTCGCCGCGGCCAGGTGCACGCACGCCATCGTCGCGATCGGCGACGCCGCCAGGTGCAGGGCCATCGCGACCCCGCGCTCCTGCGCGTAATCGCCCAGCCGCTTGGTCTCGGTGATCCCGCCGGAGGTGGCCGGGTCGGGGTGCACGACCCGGATCGCCCCCGCGTCGAGCAGCGGCTTGAAGCCCTCGGTGAGGTAGATGTCCTCGCCGGTGCACGTCGGCACCGCGATGGCCTCGGTCAGCTGGCGCCACTGGTCGGTGAACTGCCACGGGATCATGTCCTCGACCCAGGCCAGCGTGAACGGCTCCAGCGCCCGCCCGATCCGGATGCACGAGTCCAGCGCGATGTGCCCGAAGTGGTCGGCGGCCAGCGCCACGTCGTAGCCGACGACCGAGCGGACGGTCTCCACGTAGGCGGCGAGGTGGTCGACGCCCTTCGCGGTGACCTGGATGCCGGAGAACGGGTGCATCGTGGAGCTGTCCTCGCGGGCGCCGGCCGGGGCGATCAGCGCGCCCGGCACGTCCCACAGCAGGTTCACCCCGACGTCCATCTTGAGCATCGTGAAGCCGCGCCGCTTGCGTTCGAGCAGCCGCTCGCCCATCTCGCGCGGGTCGAGCAGCGACGGGGTGTCGGCGTAGCACCGCACGGTGTCCCGGAACCGCCCGCCGACCAGCGCGTACGCCGGCACGCCGTAGGCCTTGCCGGCCAGGTCCATCAGCGCCATCTCCACCCCGGAGACGCCGCCGCCCTGGCGGGCGTGGTGGCCGAACTGCTTGATCTTGCGGAAGATCTTGTCGACGTTGCACGGGTTCTCGCCGACCAGCCGGCTCTTGAGCATCAGCGCGTAGGTCGCGCTGGCCTGGTCGCGCACCTCGCCGTAGCCGACCAGGCCCTGGTTGGTGTCCAGCCGGATGATCGACGAGCGGAACGGGACCCCGTGCAGGTTGGCCACCCGCAGGTCGGTGATGCGCAGGGCGCTCGGCCGCGAGGCGGTGCTGACGTGCTCCTCGGTGAGGACGGACTCGACGGTGCCGGACGGTTCGCTCGCACGCTCGCTCACTGCGTGGCTTCCTCTCGTCATCCCTTGACCGCCCCGGCGGTGAGCCCCTCGGTGAGGAACCGCTGCCCGAACGCGTACATCAGCACCACCGGGATGCTGATCAGCAGCGACGCCGCCGCCAGTTGGCCCTGCGGCACCACGTCGCCGAAGATCATCGACTGCATGCCGACCGGGAGCGTCTTGTACTCGTCCTTGGTGATGAACACGAAGGCGAACAGGAACTCGTTCCACGCGTTGGTGAGGGTGAACAGCGCGACCGCCAGCAGCCCCGGCTTGGCCAGCGGCAGCACGACCCGGCGGAACGCCTGCAGCCGGGTGCAGCCGTCGACGAGCGCGGCCTCCTCCAGGTCGATGGGGATCGACTTGAAGTACCCGACCAGCAGCCAGGTCGCGAACGGCAGCGTGAACGTCGGGTAGGCCACCACCAGCGACCACAGCGAGTCGGTCAGCCGGAAGCCGCTCATGATCTGGTAGAGCGGGATGAACAGCAGCGCGCCCGGCATCACGTAGGTGAGCAGCACGGTGACGGTGAACGACTGCGACCCGCGGAAGCGCAGCCTCGCCAGCGCGTAACCGGCCAGCGCCGAGCAGATCAGCGCGATGATCGTGGAGGCGACCGACACCAGGATCGTGTTGAGGTACCAGGTGCCGAACGCCTGGCTGGTGAACAGCTTGGTGAACTGGTCCATGCTCCACGGCGTGGGCCACAGGTCGCTGCTGCGCATGGTGATCTGGGTGTCGGACTTGAACGCCGTGACGAAGATCCAGTACAGCGGCCCGAGCACGAAGCCGAGCAGCAGGAACAGCGCGAAGCCCGACCCGACGCCGGTCGTTGTGCGCGCGGCCCGCACCCGCCCGCGGGCGGCCAGCGTGGAGATCAGCCGCCCGACCAGCGCGGCGACCAGGACGCAGGCGCCCAGCACGACCCCGGCCTTCCAGAAGATGTGCGGCGACGACCAGGCCAGCAGCGCGGTGAACGCCGCGGCGGCGACCCACAGCAGGATGCGGCGCTGGGCCCGGTTCAGCAGGGGGCGGCGCCCCCCGGAGCCGAGCACTTCCGCGGTGGGGGTGTCGCCGCTGCGCATCATCCGCACCAGGATCACCACCAGCACCGCGATGACCGGCACCATCACCAGGGTGACCGCCGCGCCCGCGCCGAACTGCAACTGCGCGATCGCCTTGGAGTAGGCGACCATCACGTAGGGCGCGGTGGCGTCGCCGGGCCCGCCCTGGGTCATCAGCCAGATCAGGTCGAAGTTGTTGAACGTCCAGATGGACGACAGCAGCACCGTCACGATCATGACGTAGCGCAGCCCGGGCAGCGTCACGTGCACGAACCGCTGCCACGGCGAGGCGCCGTCGACCATCGCCGCCTCGTGCAGGCCGGAGTCGATGGCCTTGAGCCCGGCCAGGAACGTCACCGTGAAGAACGGGATGCCCTTCCAGACGTTGACCAGGATGACCGACGGCATGGCCAGCGACGCGTCGGACAGCCAACCGGCCGGCCAGGTGTCCACCAGCCGCGCGTCGGCCAGCAGCGGGCCGATCCCGGACGCGGTGAGCAGGGTGTTGACGCTGCCGAAGATCGGGTCGAACAGCGACCGCCAGCTGAACGCGGTGACCACCGTGGGCACGACCCAGGGCAGCAGCAGGATGCCGGCCAGCACCGCCCGGCCGCGCTTCATGTGGTGCAGCATCAGGGCCGCGATCAGCCCCAGCACCACCTTGAAGACCTCGGCGTAGGCGGTGAAGACGAACGAGTTGACCACGCCGGTGTGGAACTGGCGGTCGTCGACCAACGCGGTGTAGTTGTCCAGCCCGACGAACACCGTCTCGGCGCCGTGCCGCTCGGTGGTGCTGGTGATCACCGAGTCGATGATCGGGACCAGGATGAGCCCGGCGATCAGCAGCACCGTCGGGGCCATGAAGACCGCCGCCATGCGCCAGTCCCGACCGAGCGTCCGCTGGGTGCGGGTGAGCGAGCCGGCGCCCGGCGGCCCGGCGGCCGCCGGGGCCGGACGCTTCTGCAGGGTCGTCACTGCGGGACGCCCTGCTGCTCGAAGATATCCACCATCCGGGTGTGCGCCTCGGCCACCGCCGCCGCGGCCGGGGTGCCCTGCACGACCTGCTGCATCATGTCGGTCAGCAGGTAGGCCGCGACGGCGGCCTGGGCGCCGGGGCTGGGCGCCTGGGGGAACGCGTTGCCGGTCTTGGTGGTCAGCGGCAGCGGCGCCTCGGTGATCTTGCGCAGGGCCGGGAAGGCCGGGTCACCGCTGGTGTAGAAGGGGTCGGAGTCCCACACCTTCTGCCACGCCGGCATCGCCAGGCCGGTGGCCTCCTTGGCGATCCCCAGCAGCGGGGTGCCGCTGACCAGGTACTTGGCCAGGACCTTGGCCAGCTCGGGGTTGGCCACCCCCTTGAAGACCACGAACGCCTGGGACTGGCCGAACAGCAGCGGCTGGTCGGTGGCCGGCCCGATGCAGTCGATGAAGGGGTGGGTCTGCTCGTAGACCGGGTTGCCCTTGGACTTGGAGTCGGCGTAGACGCTGTACTGGTTGCGGGTGTAGCCGAGGATGCCGGCCAGCCAGTTCTCGTTGTTGCTGGAGTCGGTCCAGCTCTCGATCCCGGGCGGGAGCATCGGCTTGTACTTCGGGTTGGTGTAGATGTCGCCCAGGAACGTCACCGCCTCGACGGTCTCGGGGGTGTTGAAGGTGACCTTGGTGCCGTCGTTCGAGGTCAGCGCGCCGCCGTAACCGTTGATGATCGATTCGATCATGCCGTTGGCGTCGCCGGAGCGGTTGATCGTCATGCCCCAGCCGAAGCGGCGCTGGGCCGGGTCGGAGATCTCCAGGGCGATGTCGCGCATCTCCTCCCAGGTGTAGAAGTCCTTGAGCGCGATGCCCTTCTCCTGCATCCAGTCCTTGCGCGCGAACGACCCGACCCCGATGAAGTGGTAGGGGATCGCGAACCACTTGCCGTCGAAGACGCAGTAGTTCTTCGACTCCGCGGTGGGCTCGCCGAACTCGGCGGTGAGTTCGGTGACGACGTCGGTGAGGTCGGTGAGGATGCCGAGGTTGAAGAACTGGGCGACGAACCGGCTGTCGGTGGCGAAGGCCAGGTCGCGGGCGGTACCCGCCTTCACCTCGGCGTCGATCTTGGCGACCATGTCGCCCGCGTCGGCCTGGACCAGGCTGTTCTCGATGGTGGTGCCGGTGGCCTCGGCGAACTTCTGGACCGACCGGTCGAGCGCCGCGTTGGCGGCCTCGGAGTAGAGCTTCTGGGACAGCATCCGCACCTGCTGCCCGCGGAACGGCGCCGCGGCGTCGATGACCGACTGCGGCACCTCGACCTGGACCTGCGGCGCGGCGGGCTGGCTCGCGCCGCCGCACGCACTCAGGCCCAGGGCACCCATGGCGGTGGCGCTCGCGCCGAGGAACTTGCGCCGGGACCAGACCGGGGACTCAACCATGACCGCTCCTCCCGCACCCGACCCTGCGGGCGCGTGCTGTCTCTGAGCGGGGGCCGGGAGGCGATGGCCTCCTCCGGTGGTACGAGGACGGACCCGGTGCCGGGGAACCGGGGCGGCGACGGTCTGCGGCCCCCTTGCCGGAGAGAGCGTCGCCTCGTGCGCTACGTGCTGGGAGGACTCGGATCGATCAGCCGCGACCCGGGGGTGGGGCACGGCCGCGTTCGGGGAGCGGTGCGGCCGGTGCCGATATCGATTTCGACCTTGCCTGTGCCATGCCTTGCCCGTCCTCGTCGTCGGGTTCGCTGCGCCGTGCGGTCTACTGCGGGGCGGGTGCCTCGGGGTGCTCCCGCCCGGTCAACGCGGTGTAGTTGTCGCGCAGGTGGAACCGCATCGCCGCGCGGGCGGCGGCGGGGTCGCGGGCCTGCAGCGCGGCGTGGATGCGGGCGTGGTCGGCGGTGGCCCGGCGGAGACCGGCCGGCTCCGCGCTGGTGATGCGCCGGCTCGCGGTGCCCAGCCAGCGCGCCGAGTGCATGATCCGGTCGAGGATGCGGTTGTCCGCGGCCCGGCAGATCTCCATGTGGAACTCCTGGTCGACCTCGAGGTAGAGGCCCGGGTCGTCCTGCAGCAGCGCCATCCGGTCGAGCGACTCCCGCATGCGGGCGAGCGCCTCGTCGGTGACGCTGGCGGCCGCCATCGCCGCGAGCTCGGGTTCGAGCAGCATCCGCATCCCGTGCAGCTCGCGCAGGAGTTCCTCGACGAGCTCGTCGGGCAGCCACTCCAGCAGTTGCGGGCTCAGGTAGTCCCACTCGTCGCGCGGGCGCACGACGACGCGGCGGCCCTGCGCCACGTCGACGATGTCGAGCGAGGCGAGGATCTTGATCGTCTCCCGGGCCACCACCCGGGACACCCCGAACTCCTGGCAGATCTCCAGCTCGGACGGCGCGCGGCCGTCGGGGAACTCCCCGGCGACGATCCGCCGGGTCAGCCGCGCGGCGACCTGCACCGGGAGCGTCCGGACCTTGACAGCACCCTCGGATGCTTGTCTGCTGGGCACCTCATCAGCTTATCGGACAAGTTGGCAAACGTGACCAGCCCCACTCGGTGAGCGGTCACTGCCGACGGAGGAGTGGACGTGCGGATCGTCGATGTGAAGACCGCGGTGGTCGCGTACCACGGCCAGGCGACGCTCGTCAGGATCGACACCGACGAGGGCCTCAGCGGCTTCGGCGAGGCCAATCCGGACGCGGGCGCGGGCGCGGTCGTCGGAATGATCGGGTTCCTGCGCGACGAGCTGATCGGCGAGGACCCGCGCAACGTCGAGCGCGTCTGGGAGAAGCTGCGCAGGCGCAAGGTCTTCGCGGGCCCGCAGGCCGGCGTGTTCGTCATCGCCCTGAGCGGGATCGAGCTGGCTCTGTGGGACGTCGCCGGCAAGGCCGCCGGCCAGCCGATCTACCGGATGCTGGGCGGCAAGTACCGCGACCGCATCCGGCTCTACGCCGACTGCGGCGACGGCGACGACCCGGCCGGCTCGGTGTCGGGCTGCGTCGACCGCGCCCAGCGGATGGTGGAGGCCGGGTTCACCGCGCTCAAGTTCGACATCGACGACGTGCACCACGCGGCCAAGTTCGACGCCTTCAACCACACGGTCAACGGCGCCGAGCTCAAGACCATGGTCGACCGCGTGGCCGCCGTCCGCGAGGCGATCGGGCCGAACGTCGACCTGGCGATCGACCTGCACGCCCGCTACGACGTGCCCAGCGCCTGCCGCATCGCCTGGGCGCTGGAGGACTTCGACCTGATGTGGCTGGAGGAGCCGCTGCCGGCGGAGAACGTCGACGCGCTGGTGCGGGTCCGGTCGCAGACGCGCACGCCGATCTGCGCGGGGGAGAACCAGTACCTGCGCTGGGGCTTCCAGCGCATGCTCGAGGCCGGGGCCGTCGACGTCATCGAGCCCGACATCCCCAAGTGCGGCGGGCTGGCCGAGGCCAAGCGCATCGCCAACCTGGCCGAGATGCACTACGTACCGTTCGCGCCGCACCTGGTCTCCACCCCGCTCGGCACGATGGCGGCCTCGCACCAGTGCGCCGCGATCCCGAACTTCTACGTCCAGGAGTGGCACGCCCTGGAGGAGCGCGAGGTGTGGGACAGCTACGTGGTCGCGCCCGACGGCAGCGGCTCGATCGTCAAGGACGGCTACATCACGGTGCCGGACGGTCCCGGGGTCGGCGTCGAACTGGACATGGACGCGGTCCGCGCGCACGCGGTGCCCGGCTACGGGGTGTTCGAGTAGCCCGGGCCCGTCACGCCCGGCTCGGGTCGTCTTCGCAGGGGCGGCGTGGTCTTCGCAGGTGCGGTGGACCCTGCGAAGACCACGGAGACCCTGCGAAGAGCTGGGGAGAGCTGGTGAGGCCGAGGCCAGGGCGGCCCCGTTGCCCAGCACGAAACCGAGGCTGCACAGGGCCAGGAACAGCACGACCAGCACCGGCCAGCGCGGCGCCCCCAGCCCGACGACCACGAGGAACGCCACGGCGAGCACGGCCAGCGTCGAGATGCCGGCGACCAGTTGGGTGCGCGCGGGCACGCGGGCGACCAGTCGCCCGGGCCCTGCGGCTGCAGACGAGCAACGTGAGCACCACGGTTCGCGCGCTCACCCGCCGCGGCCTGCTGCGCCCCAGCGCGAGCGCTGGAGCACCGCGGGCTGCTGGAGCGGGCCTGGGCCCGGTCGATCGAGCGGGCGCTCGACGCACTCGACCCGGCCGACGCCCGGGCGGTCCGCGCCGCGGTGCCCGGGCCGGCCCGGCTTGCCGAGGTGGTGCTCGACAGCGGCGCCCCCTGACCGCGGGGACGGGACGAGCCCCGCTCAGCCCCAGCGGGGTGTGGCGTCCGGGTCGATCCCCAGGCAGAGCTTGCCGATCAACTCGTGCGCGAGCAGCGTGTTGCCGGGGTGGAAGCGGCCCATCCGGATGTCGCGGAAGAGCTGCTCGAGGCGGCTGCGGCGGAACGCGCCGCCGCCGCCGCTGACGTCGAGGGCGCGGTCGACGATGTCGAAGGCGTGGTTGATCACGGTGAACCGGGTGCCGACCAGCCGGACCGGCCAGTCCGGGTGCTCGACGCCCGCCGTCCAGTCGGCGACGGTGCGCTCCAGCAGCGCCTCCGCGGCGTCGTAGGCCATGCGCATGTCGGCGATCTGGTGCTGGACGCCCGGGTGGTGGGCCATCGAGCCGCTCAGCGCGATCGACGTGCGCCGTCCCGCCGACTCCACCGCCAGGTCGAACGCCCGCTTCGCGGCCGCGAGGTAGATCGAGGCGAAGCCGAGCAGCGCCCACGCGAAGATGCTCACGTGGAACGGCCCGGCCCCGGCGAAGCCGGCCGGGCACACCTTGACGATGAGCTCGTCGGGGGCGAACGCGTCGGTGAGCACCGTGTCCTGGCTCTGGGTCGCGCGCATGCCCAGGGTGTCCCAGGTGTCCACGACCTCCACCCCGGGCGCGTCCCGGACCACGAACCCGTGCACGATCTGCGGGTTGTCCGGGTCGGAGGCGTCCATCGCGTGGAACCCGCCCAGCGTCCAGACCGGGGCCAGGCTGCCGAAGATCTTGCGGCCGGTGATCGACCAGCCGCCGTCGACGCGCCTGGCCGACGCGGTCGACAGCAGCAGCGGCATGTCGTTGCCGCGCTCCCCGTGCAGGGCCGCGAGGATCTCGCCCTGCCGCACGCGTTCCAGGATCGGCCGGCAGGAGTCGTCGCCGGCACGCAGCAGCTCGGCGGCGACGCCGGTCCAGTAGACGTGCATGTTGAGCGCGAGCGCGGTGGCCGGCGCGCGGTAGGCAAGGCGGCGCACCAGGCGCGAGTACTCGTCGAGCTTCGCGCCGGCGCCGCCGTACTCGACGGGCATGGCGACGTCGAGCAGGCCGCTGGCGCGCAGCTCGGCGAAGTCCTCGTCGAAGAAGCGGTTGTCGCGGTCGTAGGCGGGCGCGCGCTCGTCGATGCGGGCGAGCAGGTCGTCGGGTAGGACGGTGGCGGCGCTGCGCGCGCCGAGGTCGGTCGTGGTCATGGCGGGTCTCCAGATCGGCCGGTCGCGGTGGCGACCGGGCGGATGGTGCGGCGTTCACCGCGCGACGTCCGGCGGGACGTACTGCTCGACGGGCACGACGACGTCGGCCGGGATCCCGGACCGGGCCGCCGCCTCGCGGATCGCCGCGGCGCTCGGCGCCTCGTAGAGGCAGTAGGACTTCTTGCGGTCGGCGGACAGGAAGGAGTACACCCAGCGCACGCCGATCTCGTCGTTGACGAGCGCGATGCCCTCGACGTCCAGCTCGTCGGGATCGAGCTGCTCGGCGAAGTGCCGTTCGATGAGGTAGAGCCCCACGACGGTCTCCTCCCGCCCCGTTGCCGCCGCCAACGGTAGGGACGGCGGGCGGCCGTGTCATGACCTGTTCGCGCTGTTCCGGTGTATCGGGGCGGGGGGCGTTGCGCTCACTCGTATGGTCACATCTGACTACCGGGGAGAGGAGTCGTGCCGACCCCGCTGACGATCCTGCGCATCGACGCCGGCCCGCCCGACGCCGCGGCCGCCGCCATGCCCGCCGTCGTGCCCGCCCTCGTCCCGCAGACCCTCCGGCGACACGGCGGGCGGGTGCTGGCCGCCGGCGCCGCTGCGGTGACCGCCGAGTTCGACGCGGCCGCGCCCGCGGTGCTCGCGGCGGTGGAGCTGGTGGGTCGCCGGGTGCCGGTGCGGGTCGGGATCGCCGTCGACCCGGCCGCCGCCGACGCCCTGCTCGACGCCGCGGCCGTCGGGCAGGTGCTGGTCTGCGACCGGGTGCGGCTGCTGGTCGGCCCGCGCGCCGACCTGCGCTTCGACGAGCTGGGCGGCGGCTGGGAGGTCAGCCGGCGCGGCGCTGCCGGGCCGGTGTTCCCGCAGGTGCTCGCGACCGCGGTCGGGACGGCGTTCGTGGGGCGGTCCGCGGCGGTGGCGGTGCTGGCGGACGCCTGGCGGCGGGCGTGCGCGGGAGCCGGTGGCGTGGTGCTCGTCGGGGGAGAGGCGGGGGCGGGCAAGACCCGCCTGGCCGCCGAGTTCGCGCGCGGGGCGCACGCGGACGGGGCCGCGGTGCTGCTGGGCAGCTGCGACGGCGACCTCGCCCTGCCGTACCAGCCGTGGGTCGAGGCCGTGCAGCAGGTGCTGGCCGCCCGGCCCGGGTGGAGCGACGACCCGGCCCGGGTCGCCGGGCTCGCGCCCCTCGCCCAGCTGGTGACCGGCGTCGAACCACCTGCGCCCGCGCACCGCCCGCCGCGCACCGACCCGCGCGCCGAGCGGCTGCGCCTGCACGAGGCGTTCGGCCGCGCCCTCGCGCTGGCCGCCGACCGCTGGCCCACCCTGATCGTGCTCGACGACCTGCACTGGGCCGGCGCGCAGACCGTCGAGCTGCTGCGCCACCTGGTCCGCACCGGGCTGCCGCGCGGGGTGCTCGTCATCGGCGCCTTCCGCGACACCGGCGACGAGGTGCCCGAGTCGCTGGCCACCGGCCTGGCCGACCTGCGCCGCCACGCCGGGGTGACCCGGCTGCGGCTGGAGGCGCTCGACCGCACCGCCGTGGAGCGGTTCGTCGCCGAGGCGGTCGGCCACCCCCTCGACGACGACCTGCGCGCGCTGGCCGGCGAGCTGCGCACCGGCAGCGGCGGCAACGCCTTCTACCTCGGTGAGCTGTGGCGCCACCTGGTCGACGCCGGCGCGGTCGCCGCCGTGGGCGCCCGGTGGGTGGTGCACGACCCCGCCGGGGCCTGGGTCGTCCCGGACGGCGTCCGCGAGGTCGTCACCGCGCGGCTGCTGCGGCTCACCCCCGATGCGCGGCGCGCGCTGGAGGTCGCCGCGGTGGCCGGCCAGCGGGTCGATCTGGAGGTGGTCGCCCGCGCGCTGGACGCGCCGGCGCAGCGGCTCGACGCCCCACTGGGTGAGCTGGTCGCGGCGGGGTTCCTGGAGCCCGTCGAAGGGCCGACGCTGCGCTACCGGTTCACCCACGCCATCGTCCGCGACACGGTGGAGGCACAGACGGGGCCGATCGAGAGGCGCGGCCTGCACCTGGCCGTCGCCGACGCGCTGGAGGAGGTGCACGCGCTCGACCGGCGCCCGGTGCTCGCCGACCTCGCCCGGCACCTGGTGAGCGCCGCGCCGCTGGCGCCCATCGACCGGACGGTGCACTACGCGCACCGCGCCGCCGCGCAGGCCACCCGGTCCGCGGCCTACGACGAGGCCGTGTCGCACCTGCGGGCGGTGCTGGCGCTGCGCCCACCGCCGTCGCGGCGTGCCCAGCTGCTGCTGGAGCTGGCCGTGGTGCGGCTGCGCGCGGGCGCCTACGCCGAGAGCCGCGCCCACAGCCGGGAGGCGTTCACGCTGGCCACCGCGACGGGCGACGCCGTGCTGGCGGCCGAGGCGGCGCTGCAGTTCGAGCAGGGCACCCAGGTCCCCGGCCTGCCCGGCGGACCGGCCGTCGACCTGCTGCGCACCGCGGTCGAACGCACCGCGGACGGCCCGGAGGCCCTGCGGGTGCGGCTGCAGGCCGCGCTCGGGCGCGCGCTGGCCAACTCCGGCAACAGCGGCGAGGCCGGCGCCATCGTCGAGGTCGCCCTGGAGCGGGCGCGCCGGATCGGCGACGTCGAGGCCGTGCTCGTCGGCCTGCAGACGGTGATCACCTCGGTGCACGCCGACCCCCGTCGGGTCATCGCCCCCGCCGAGGAGCTCGAGGCGCTGGCCGCCGCGCGCGGCGACCTGTGGAACGCCGCCTACGGCTCGGCCTGTCGCTGCCGCGCCCACATCGCGCTGGGTGAGCTGGGCGCGGCCGCCGCGGCGCTCGCTCAGCTGCGGGCGACGAACGAGCGCGGCCGGTTCGCCGTCTTCGAGTCGCTGTCGCTGGACATCGAGGCCGTGCTGGCCGTGGCCGCGGGCGACCTCGCCGGGGCGGAAGCGCTGGCGGCGCGCAGCGTGGCCGTGACGGCCGACGGGCTCGACGCGTTCGGCCCCGGTGTGCACGGCGTGCAGATGTTCGCGATCCGGCGCGCGCAGGGCAGGCTCGCCGAGGTCGCCCCGGTGCTGCGGCTGCTCGACGGCGCGGCGGCGCAGCCGCCGGTGTGGCGGCCGGGCCTGGCCGCCCTGTCGGCCGAGCTGGGCCTGCTCGACGAGGCGGCCGCGCTGCTCACCGATCTCGCCACCGATGGGTTCGGCGCCGTCCCGCGCGACGCCCTGTGGCCTGCCTGCCTGGCCTACCTCGCCGAGACCTGCGTCAGCGTCCGCGACCGCGAGTGCGCCGCCCGGCTGGTCGGCGAGCTGGAGCGGTACACCGGCACCGCGCTGACCGCGGCGTTCACCATGTCCTTCGGCCCGGCCGACCGCCTGCTGGGCGCGGTCAACGAACTCTGCGGCCGCCCCGCCGCCGCCGACCGCGCCTTCGCGGCCGCCCTCGCCCTGGCCGAGCGCAGCGGCTCCCCGCTGTGGACCGCCGAGGTGCTGTTCGAGCACGCCGCGGTGCTGGCCGGGCGCGGCGACGACTCCACCGCGGCGGCCCTGCGGCGCCGCGCCGAACACCTCGCCGACTCCATCGGCATGGGGTGGCGACGCCGGACGGGCCGCCCGGCGGTGCCACCCGCCGCGGAGGCCCTGCCCGGTGGGTTGTCGGCGCGGGAGGCCGAGGTGCTGCGCTGGGTGTCGGCCGGGCTGTCCAACCAGGAGATCAGCGCGCGGCTGCACATCAGCCGGAACACGGTGGCGAACCACGTGCGGGCGATCCTGCGCAAGACGGCCTGCGCCAACCGCACCCAGGCGGCGGCTTACGCGCACCGGGCGGGGATCAGCGAGCGCTAGCTGTACTGACCGGACAGGTTGGTCAACCTGGTGATAGGCGGGACCCGTCCGATGGCGGTGTGGGGCCGGTGATGGTTGTACTCGTGCAACCAGCCCGGTAGCGCCTTTCGGCGTTGCGACTCGCCGGT
>NZ_JAHDTH010000270.1 GCF_018531445.1 Pseudonocardia lacus | reverse complement strand
CGCCCGGGCTGCGCCTCGCCGCGGCCGACGTGCACCGCTGGCACGGCCGTGCGCTCACCGAGTTGGGCGACGGCGCCGCCACCGAGCCGCTGCATCGCGCGCTCGACGCGCCCCAGCGCTCGGCGCGCCACCGCGCCGCCGTCCACGCCGACCTGGCGCGCGTGCTCGGCGGGGTCGACCCCGAAGCGGCCGCCGGGCACGCCGCGACGGCCCGCAAACTGGCCGCCGGCATCGGGTCGACCCGGGTGGTCAGCCTCCTCGCGCGCAGAGGGTGAGTGGTCCTCGCAGCGTCAAGACGGGGTGTTCAGGCGCACAGATCCGCGCGGGGTTGGACGAAAGCCGCTCTCGTGCGACCAGGCTGGACGAAAGCCACTCTCGCGTCACCCGCCCGCTCCCCGGGGACGCCGCCGAGTTGGACGAAAGCCGCGCTCGTGCGACCAGGTTGGACGAGCGCCGCGCTCGTGCGGCCGCGGCGCCCGCGAAGCGGGCGCGGGTGAGCGCCACAGGCGCGAACCCGGGGCGCGCGTAGCGCGCCCACACCCCTCCGGGGCCCTGCTTGCTCTGAGGTCGCTCGCCGCGGAGGCACCGCCGGAGGCACCCGGCCCACCTGCCTGGACATCACCCTTCGCCCGGACATGATGAGGCCGAAGGCGCCTTCACACCGCTGGTCACCTCACACAGGAACGTTCCTGTCCACTGCGCCTCCGGCGGCGCTTCCAGCGGGGACCTCGGCTCAAGCAGGGGGGACGTGCTCGGGCGAGATGTGGGCGCGCCGCGCCCACGGGCCTGCCCGGCTCGGCTCGCGGCGCTGCGCGCCGCCTCGCCGGCCGGGCTCGCAGCACCAGTGGTGTGCTCGCAGCGCCGGGTGTGTGCGCGCAGCCCGCCGGCGCGCTGCGACATCCACGCCAGCGCTGTGACGTCTCTCGCCCGCCCTGCGACGTCCCGCCAGCGCTGCGACGTTCCCTCCCAGCGCTGCGAGGACCGGCCGAAGGTCAATCGGCGCGCTGCTCCTGAGCCCGCACTGCCGAGCGACCACCGATGAACGTCACCAGGAAGCCCAGCGCCAGCGACACGAACACGCCGAGGTTCGCGTAGGCCCAGTCGCCCTCCGGACCGCCCAGGCCGAACGGCCCGAGCAGGTAGCCCTGCCAGGACAGCCACCCCGCCGCCGAGTTGGTCACCAGGCCCCACCCGAGGAACGTGCACACCGCGAGCAGCAGGATCGGCATCACCCGCACGTCGCCGTAGCGCCCCGCCGGGTCGAACAGGTCCTCCTCGGCGTAATCGCGCCTGCGCAGCGCGATGTCGGCCAGGAAGATCCCGCACCACGCGGCGACCGGCACGCCGAGCGTGATCAGGAAGCCGGTGAACTGGCCGAGGAAGTCCTGGGCGAGGAACACCACGAACACCGTGCCGACGACCATGAGCACGCCGTCCACCAGCGCCGCGACCGGGCGCGGGACCGGCAGCCCGGCGGCCAGCAGCGCCAGGCCCGACGAGTAGATGTCCAGCACCGCGCCGCCGACCAGGCCGAGCACCGCCGTGAGCACGAAGAACAGCAGGAACCACGTCGGCAGGGTCTCGGCGAGCGCCCCCACCGGGTCGGCGGCGAGTGCCTCGCTGAGCTCGGCCGACGAGCCGGCCAGCAGCAGCCCGATCACCAGCAGCACGATCGGCGCGATCGACGCCGAGACCGTCGTCCAGGCCACCACCCCGGTCGCCGAGGCCGAGCGGGGCAGGTAGCGCGAGTAGTCCGCGGCCAGGTTCACCCAGCCCAGTCCGAAGCCGGTGGCCAGGAAGATCAGGGCCCCGATCACCTGCTGGGGCGAGCCGGCCGGGAGGGCCGACACCGCGGCCCAGTCGATGTCGCCCGCCACGAGCACCACGTAGACCACGGTCAGCACGGCGGTCACGCAGGTGATGATCGTCTGCACCCGCATGATGGTGTCGAAGCCCAGCACCCCGGCGGCGATCACCAACCCGGCCACCACGACCAGGGCGATCACCTGCACCGCTGCGCCGCCGCCCCAGCCCATCCGCTCGAACACGGTGGCGGTGGCCAGGGTGGCCAGCACGGTCAGCGCCGTCTCCCAGCCGACCGTGAGCAGCCAGGAGATCACCGCCGGCACCCGGTTGCCGCGCACGCCGAACGCCGCCCGGCTCAGCGCCATCGTCGGCGCGGAGCCGCGCTTGCCGGCCAGCGCGACGAAGCCGCACAGCAGGAACGAGAACACGATCCCGACCACGCCGACCACCAGTGCCTGCGCGAACGAGATGCCGAAGGCGAGGGTGAACGCCCCGTAGCTGATCCCGAAGACCGAGATGTTCGCCGCGAACCACGGCCAGAACAGGTCGCTCGGCCTGCCCTTGCGCTCGGCGTCCGCGATGACGTTGAGGCCGTTCGCCTCGACGCGCAGGGCCGGGCTCCCGCTACCGGCGGCGCCGGCCTCCCCGCCCGCTTCCGGATCCCGTGATGTCGTCACCGTGTCGCCTCCTCGTGGGCACGCCGCGGGCCAGGGCGTTCAACGGGGGGAGCATAACGACGACGACCACCCGAAGTGGATCACCGAGGAGGGTCCGGCCGCACCGCCCCGACCAGCTCGTCGGCGGCGCGGTAGGGGTCCAGTTCGCCGGCCACCGTCCGCGCCGCCAGCTCGGGCAGCGCCACCGAGCCGCGCAGGTCGCCGATGCGCACCCGCACGGTCTCCAGGGCGAGCGCCTCGATCTCGGCCCGCGCCCTGGCCAGCCGCCTGCGCTCGCGGCCGTCGCCGGCGTCGAGGTGGGCGCGGTGCTCGTCCAGGGCCGCGGCCAGCTCCGCCACGCCGTCGGCCCTGGTGGCCACCGTGGGGACGACGGCAGGCGTCCAGCCGTCGCCCGCGCCCCGCTGCCCCATGGTGAGCATCTGGCGCAGCTCCCGCAAGGTGCGCCCGGCGCCGTCGCGGTCGGCCTTGTTCACCGCGAACACGTCGGCCACCTCGAGGATGCCGGCCTTGGCCGCCTGCACGCCGTCGCCCATCCCGGGGGCCAGCAGCACCACGGTGGTGTCGGCCAGCGCGACGACCTCCACCTCGGACTGGCCCACGCCCACGGTCTCCACCAGCACGACGTCGCAGCCGGCGGCGTCGAGCACCCGCAGCGCCTGCGGTGTCGACCAGGCCAGCCCGCCCAGGTGGCCGCGGGTCGCCATCGAGCGGATGAACACGCCCGGGTCGGTGGCGTGCTCGGCCATCCGCACCCGGTCGCCCAGCAGCGCGCCGCCGGTGAACGGCGAGGAGGGGTCCACCGCGAGCACGCCGACCCGGCGCCCGTCCTTGCGCAGGGCCGTGACCAGCGCCGACGTGGTGGTCGACTTCCCGACGCCGGGTGGTCCCGTGAGCCCCACGACGTGCGCGCGCCCGGTGTGCGGGGCGAGCGCGGCGGCCACCTCGCGCAGCCCGGGGCCGGCGTCCTCGACCAGCGAGATCAGCCGGGCGACGGCCAACTGCTCACCGTCGAGCGCGCGCCGCACCAGCGAGGTGACGTCGGTGCGGCGCGCCACGGCCGGGTCCGGAGCCGTCGTCGCGGGTCAGCCGGCGGCCGGCACGCGCAGGATCAGGGCGTCGCCCTGGCCCCCGCCGCCGCACAGGGCCGCGGCGCCGACGCCACCGCCGCGCCGCTTGAGCTCCAGGGCCAGGTGCAGGGCCAGCCGCGCCCCGGAGGCGCCGATGGGGTGCCCGAGCGCGATCGCGCCGCCGTTCGGGTTCACCTTCTCCGGGTCGACGCCCAGCTTGCGGGTCGAGACCACGCCCACCGCGGCGAACGCCTCGTTGATCTCGATGACGTCCAGGTCGGCGGGCTCGATGCCCTCCTTGCGGCAGGCGGCGGCGATGGCGTTGGCCGGCTGCTCGTGCAGGCTGGAGTCGTCGGGCCCGGCCACCATGCCCTGCGCGCCGATCTCGGCGAGCCAGCTCAGCCCCAGCTCCTCGGCCTTGGCCCGGCTCATCACCACGACCGCGGCGGCGCCGTCGCTGATCGGCGACGACGTGCCCGCGGTGATCGTGCCGTCGGCGGAGAAGGCCGGGCGCAGCTTGCCCAGCGTGTCGACGGTGGTGTCGGGGCGCACGCCCTCGTCGGTGTCGACCACCACGGGGTCGCCCTTGCGCTGGGGGACGTGCACCGGGGTGATCTCCTCGGCGAACAGCCCGCTCGCGATCGCCTTGCCGGCCCGCTGGTGCGAGGCCGCACCGAACTCGTCCTGCTCGGCGCGGCTCAGCTCGTAGCGCGCGTTGTGCTTCTCGGTCGACGCGCCCATCGACACCTGGTCGAACGAGTCGTGCAGGCCGTCGAAGGCCATGTGGTCGAGCATGGTCACGTCGCCGTACTTGAAGCCCGCGCGCGACTTCGCCAGCAGGTGCGGCGCCTGCGTCATCGACTCCTGCCCGCCGGCCACCACGATCTCGCACTCGCCCGCCCGGATGAGCTGGTCGGCCAGGGCGATCGCGTTCAGCCCGGAGAGGCACACCTTGTTGATGGTCAGGGCCGGCACGTCCATGCCGATGCCGGCGGCGACGGCCGCCTGCCGGGCCGGGATCTGCCCGGCGCCCGCGGTGAGCACCTGCCCCATGATCACGTAGTCGACCTGGTCGGCCGACACGCCCGCCCGCTCCAGCGCGGCCTTGATGGCGACCCCGCCGAGCTGGGCGCCGGAGAAGTCCTTGAGCTGGCCCAGCAGCCGCCCCATCGGGGTGCGGGCTCCTGCGACGATGACCGATCCGGACACGGTTCCTCCTGCGGCGGCGGTGGCGAGAGCCGTTCGACGATACCTGGCGGTGGGACCCATGCTGCCTGGTCGAAGGCCCGGCCCACCCGTGACGCGGCGCACAGGCATCGATTCACGGCGCTCCGTGACGGCCGCCGGGCGTCTACATTCCGCCCATGGCTGAGCACGCGGGTAGCGGGTCCGAGTCCACCGCCGGGGCACTGGCCGAGCCGGGCGTTCTCGGCGTCGACCACGTCGGCATCGCCGTCCCCGACCTCGACGCGGCCATCGAGTGGTACGCCGCGACGCTGGGGCTGGCGGTCACCCACGAGGAGGTCAACGAGGAGCAGGGGGTGCGCGAGGCGATGCTGGTCGCCCCCGGCGGGATCGGCGGCGCGGCCGTCCAGCTGCTGGCCCCGCTGCGCCCCGAGTCGGCCATCGGCAAGTTCATCGACCGCAACGGCCCCGGCATCCAGCAGGTGGCGTACCGGGTCGCCGACGTCGAGGCCGTCTCGGCGTCGCTGCGGGCGAAGGGCCTGCGCCTGCTCTACGAGCAGCCGCGCCGGGGCACGGCCGGTTCGCGGATCAACTTCATCCACCCCAAGGACGCCGGCGGCGTGCTGGTGGAGCTGGTGGAGCCCGCGCACTGAGGGCACCGCCAGTGGCTCTCGTCACCGGGCACGATTCAGCGACGCGACCGTCGGACCGGGGGCGGTTACCATACTGCGCAGTAATCGCCGCCCGTTCGGGATAGCAAGCATCTGGCGGAGACCACGCAGACGAGCGCCACCGGAGGCCAGCCGTGCAGGAGATCCTCGACGCCATCCTCGCCGACCAGCTCGACGCCGTCGGCTCGCTCCCGGTCCCCGACCACTACCGCGGCATCACGGTGCACGCCGACGAGGTCGAGATGTTCTCCGGCATCCCGTCGCGCGACAAGGACCCGCGCAAGAGCCTGCACCTGGACGAGGTCGCGACCCCCGACCTGGGCCCCGGCGAGGCGCTGGTCGCGGTGATGGCGAGCGCCATCAACTACAACACCGTCTGGACGTCGATCTTCGAACCGGTGCCGACGTTCGGCTTCCTGCGCCGCTACGGCCGCGTCTCCCCGCTGACCAAGCGCCACGACCTGCCCTACCACGTCGTGGGTTCCGACCTCGCCGGCGTCGTCGTGCGCACCGGCCCCGGCGTGAACGCCTGGAAGCCCGGCGACCGCGTCGTCGCGCACTGCCTCTCGGTCGAGCTGGAGAGCCCGGACGGCCACAGCGACACGATGATGGACTCCGAGCAGCGGATCTGGGGCTTCGAGACCAACTTCGGCGGCCTGGCCGAGCTGGCCCTGGTCAAGTCCAACCAGCTGATGCCCAAGCCCGCCCACCTGACCTGGGAGGAGGCCGCCAGCCCCGGCCTGGTCAACTCCACGGCCTACCGGCAGCTGGTCTCGCGCAACGGCGCGGGCATGAAGCAGGGCGACGTCGTGCTGGTCTGGGGCGCGTCCGGCGGGCTGGGCTCCTACGCCACCCAGTTCGCGCTCAACGGCGGGGCGGTCCCGGTGTGCGTGGTGTCCTCCCCGGCCAAGGCCGAGATCTGCCGGGCGATGGGCGCCGAGCTGATCATCGACCGGAGCGCGGAGGGCTACCGCTTCTGGAAGGACGAGCACACCCAGGACCCGGCGGAGTGGAAGCGCTTCGGCTCGCGCATCCGCGAGCTCACCGGCGGGGAGGACCCCGATATCGTGTTCGAGCACCCCGGCCGGGAGACCTTCGGCGCCAGCGTCTACGTGGCCCGCCGCGGCGGCACCATCGTCACCTGCGCCTCGACGTCGGGCTTCGACCACAGCTACGACAACCGCTACCTCTGGATGAACCTGAAGCGGATCATCGGCTCGCACTTCGCCAACTACCGCGAGTCGTTCGAGGCCAACCGGCTCGTCGACAAGGGCATGATCCACCCCACGCTGTCCAGGGTGTACCCGCTCGCCGAGACCGGCCAGGCCGCGATGGACGTGCACACCAACAGCCACCAGGGCAAGGTCGGGGTGCTGGCGCTGGCCCCCGAGGAGGGGCTCGGCGTCACCGACCCGGCCAAGCGGGAGCGCCACCTCCAGGCGATCAACCGGTTCCGGGGCGTGTAGTCCCGGGCGCGGCGGTCGCGGAGTGCGGCGGTCGCGCTCCGCGTCACCCGCGGCCCTCACGCCTCCGGGGTACGGTGGCGCGCATGCCACCAGACCCCGCTGCGGCGTCGTCCGGGTTCACCGTGGTCCGCAAGGGCTACGACCAGGCGCAGGTCGAACGGCACCTCCGCAGGGTCGAGGCCGAGATGCGCATCCTGGCGCACGATCGCGACGCCGCCGTGGACCAGTCGGCCCAGCTCACCCGTGAGCTGGACGAGTCACGGGCCCGGGCCGAACGGCTGCGCGCCCAGGTCCGTTCGCTGCTCAGTCCGCCGCAGAGCGTCCAGGGCATGAGCGAGCGCATGCGCTCGATGGTGCGGATGGCCGAGGACGAGGTCGCCGCCATGCTGGCCAAGGCCGAGACCGAGGTCGAGGCCCGGGTGCGCGAGGCGGAGGACCAGGCCGCGCAGACCCTGGCCGCGGCGACGTCGCAGGCCGACGACATCGTGGCCGAGGCCGCGCGCCAGGCCCGACTCGTCGCCGACGAGCAGAACCGCGCCGCCGCGGCAGCCGAGGCCGCCCGCCGGCTGGTCGACGAGGACTTCACCATCGCCATGGACCTGCGCCGCTCCGAGGCGCTCGCCGAACTGGCCGCCGACCGCGAACGGGCCCGCCGCGACATCGAGCGCGAGCGCGCCGAGGCGCGCGAGGCCGCCCGCGCCACCGTCGCCGACGCGCAGGCCGAGGCCCGCCGGATCCTGGCCGACGCCGAGCGCACCCTCGGCGAGATGCTCGCCCTGCGCGGCCGCCTCGGCCTGCAACTCGACCACGCCCGCCAGGCCATCGAAGGCACCCTCGCCGGCCTCGGCCCGCTGCCCGACGAGCCCGCGTTCGGCCCGGCCGGCGCCGTTGCCGCCGCGCAGCCGGCCGCGGTGGCCCCGCCCGCACCCACCCCGATCGCACCTGCCCCGATCGCTCCCACCCCGATCGCACCTACCCCGATCGCACCGCCCGCGGCCCGGGCCCTCCCGGCCCCGCAGCCCGGCCCGGCTCCCCGCTCCGCCCCGGCACCGCGGCAGTCCGAGCCGGCGCCCGGGCCGAGCCCGGCGGTCGCGAAGGCGCCGGAACGCGACACGTCAGCAGCGGCACCGGCGAACAGCCCGACGACATCCGCCCCGACCCCGGCGCCGAGCCCGAGCAGCGCCCAGGTCGTGGAGGAGCCGCCCGCACCGGTTCCCGCCGAGCCGGCCAGCAGCGCTCCCGAACCACCCCGGGCACCACAGTCCGCCGAGGAGCGCGCCACGACCGACGTGCCCGCGCCTGCTCCGGCGCCGGCCGGCCCGTCGGCGGACGCCGGTGACGAGCCCGCGACACGCGCTCCGCGCTCCGACCGCGAGCCGTCAGCCACCACCGTCCCCGACGCGACCCCGACGGCGACCCCGACGGCTCCGCCCACCGGGAGCACGCGCCGGACACCGGACGCCCCGACCGCACAGAAGGCTGCGGAGAAGGCTGCCGCGAAACCCGTCGAGAAGCCCGCTGAGGAGGCCACCGAGAAGGCCGCGACCGGCGGCGACGAGCCGGTGGCGCCCCGCCCGCCGGAGGTCGTGGACAGCCCGACCGAGCGGCTCAGCGTGGTCAAGCCCGACAGCGCCACCCCCGCCCGCGGCGCCGCGCCCCCTCCGCCCGCCCGCCGCGGCACCGACGGCAGGCCCGCGGCCCGATCGGGCCCCAACCGCCGCTCGGTCCCCGCCGTCGAGG
>NZ_JAHDTH010000269.1 GCF_018531445.1 Pseudonocardia lacus | reverse complement strand
CTGGGTGATCGCCCTGATCGCCGCGCTCATCGTGGGCGGGGCGATCGCCGCCGTCCTGCTGAACAACCTGACCGGCACCGGCGGCGGCGCCGACCCGACGGCCGCTCCGCCGACCGCGGGCGAGTCCGCCGCGCCGCCGGCGGGACCGCAGACCACCGAGGGCGGGGCGGACACGACGACCGGGTCCGCCCCGACCACCACCGAGGCGGCCGCGACCACGACGCCCGAGCCGACAAGCACCCCGGCCACGGCGCCGAACGACGCCGTGCAGTTCGTGCTGGACTACTACTCGCTGCTGCCCGGCAACATCGACGAGGCGCTGTCGCGGCTCGGTCCGGCGGCGGTCGCGGCCTCCGGCGGGGAGGCGAACTTCCGCCAGTTCTGGAGCACGGTCGAGACCGTCATCGTCCGGGACGTGCGCCGCCCCGACCCGAACTCCGGCACGGTGACCGGCACCGTGTCCTTCACCTACAACAACGGCCAGCCCGCCGAGTCGAACCAGCCCTACACGTGGCAGATCGCCAAGGACACCGAGGGCCGGACGTTCATGGAGAACTTCTCCAACTGACCGCCCGGCCGGTCGGTCAGGCCGTCTGCTCCACCGGCTCCAGCAGGTGCGCGGTGACCCAGCCGACGACCTCGCGGACGAAGACGGCCCGGTTCGCGGTGCCGTGCACCTCGTGGCCCTCGTCGGGGAACAGCAGGTAGGCCGGCGAGGCGGCCCGCTCGCGCAGCGCGGCCACCACCTGCTCGGCCTCCACGATCGGCACGTTGGTGTCGTGCGCACCGTGCACCACCAGCAGCGGGGCGACGATCCGGTCGACGTGGTGGATGGGCGAGAGCTCGCGCAGCAGCGCCGCGTCGGCGCGCGGGTCGCCGTACTTGGACACCGCCGACTCGGCGATCCACGGCTCGGTCTGGGCGTAGAAGGTGGCGAAGTCGGAGATGCCGCACACGTCGACGCCCACCGCGAACAGCTCCGGGAACCAGGCCAGCGCCACCAGGGTCAGGTAGCCGCCGTAGGACCGCCCGGACACCCCGACCCTGGCCGGGTCGGCCAGCCCGGTCGAGACCAGGAACTCGACCGCGGCGCGCACGTCGGTGATGGCGACGAACCGGCGGTCGAGGTCGTCGGCCGAGGCGAACGAGCGCCCGTAGCCGATGGAGCCGCGCACGTTCGGCGCGAACACCGCCACGCCCGCCGCGAGCAGCGCCTGGAACAGCGGCTGGTGGACCGGCCGCTCCTGGGCCTCGGGACCGCCGTGCAGCCACAGCAGCGTCGGCAGCGGCCCCAGCGCGCCGCGCGGGCGGAACAGCCACCCGGACAGCACCAGGCCGTCCTCGGCGCGGAACTCGTGCAGCGTCGGGGCGACGAACGCGTCGCCGTCGTCGGGTTCGGCGGGCAGCATCGGGGCCACCTCGCCGGTCTCCAGTACGACGCGGCTCACCCTCGGGGTCACCGTGGGGCCCTCGGCCGCGACCAGCAGGGCGTCGCCGTCGCGGGTGAACGCGAGCCCGGTGACGACGTCGCCGGGGACCGGTCCGACGGCCTCCAGCATCCCCGAGCGCAGGTCGAGCAGCTCGGTCTCGCTGACCCCGGCCACGTTCCAGACCAGCGCGGCCCACACGCCCGCCGGGCCCAGCGCCACGATGTCGAGGTCGGCGTCCTCGCGCTCGGCGACGGTGAACACGGTGGAGACCGCGTCGCCCCGGAGGGTGACCGCGAGCAGCGCCGGGCGCTCGCGCCCGGCGTCGGTGTGCACGTAGAGCTGGCGGCCGGTGAAGCCGAAGCGGGCGTCGGCCACGTTGGCCTCCCCGCCGGGGATCAGCTCGGTGCGCCGCCCCGACCACAGGTCGACCAGCTCCAGGCCGCGCTGCCCGCGCCGACCGAGCCGCACGACGGCGCGGCGGCCGTCGCCGCTGATGGCGCACACCCGGGCCGCCGGGCCGGCCGCGACCACCGTCGACGTGCCGTCGCGCAGGTCGTAGAGGCAGGCCTGGCCGTCGCCCGCGCCCTCCGGGAACACCGTGACGCCGAGCTGGTTGCCGCTGGGCGACCAGGTGCCGAGGGTGACCGCCGCGGCGCCCGGCGCGATCTCCCGGATCTCGCCGGAGTCGGGGCCGTGCAGCCGCACGCGGGTGCGCTCGCCGCCGCAGTGGGCGAGCTGGCAGGCGATCCAGGCGCCGTCGGGCGACCAGCTCAGCGCCTGGACGTCCTCGACGGTCTCCAGGGGGAAGTCGGGCTCGACGACGGGACCGCCGTCGGCCGGCAGCGCCGCCACCCAGGCGTGCGGGCGACCGTCGCGGTCGGAGATCCAGGCGATGCGGGTGCCGTCCGGGGACGGCACGGGATCGGAGTAGCGGGTCGTCGTGGGGGAGTCCGATCGCCCGATGCGGGCGAGACGTCGCTCGGCCAGCTCGGCCTGCAACTGGGTGGGTACCAAGCTAGAGCCCCCTCTCCTGCAGCCACATCTCCAGCAGTGCCACCTGCCACAACGCGTTCGACCCGAGGTTGGTGCGCTGGGTGTTCGGGTCGGCCAGCATCGCGTCGAGCCAGTCGCGGCGGACCAGCCCCCGCGCCTTGGCCACCGGGTCGGTGACCGCGTCGCGGACCCGGTCGAGGAACGGGCCCTCCAGGTGCCGGATGGCCGGCACCGGGAAGTAGCCCTTCGGCCGGTCGATGATGGCATCCGGCACGACGCCGCGGGCGGCCCGTTTGAGCACGCCCTTGCCGCCGTGCGCGAGCTTCAGCTCGGGCGGGCAGGCGGCGGCGAGTTCCACCAGCTCATGGTCCAGGAACGGGACCCGCGCCTCCAGGCCCCAGGCCATCGTCATGTTGTCCACGCGCTTGACCGGGTCGTCGACCAGCATGATCGTCGAATCGATGCGCAACGCGGCGTCCAACGTGTCCTGGGCACCCGGCATTCCGAACTGCTCGGCGACGAACGCCCGGCTGGGGTCGTGGTCGAGCAGCCATTCCGGCTCCAGGATGGTGGCCAGGTCGGCGTGCGGGCGGTCGGTGAAGACCTTCGCGTACTCCTCGACGGCGCGCTCGCGCGGCGTGCGGGCCAGCGGCGGGTACCAGTCGTAGCCGGCGAACACCTCGTCGGCGCCCTGCCCGGACTGCACGACCGTGACCGACTTCTTGACCTCCTCGGCCAGCAGGTAGAACGCCACGCAGTCGTGGCTGACCATCGGCTCGGCCATCGCCGTGATCGCCCCGTCGACGGCGGGCAGCATCCGTGACGGGTCGACCAGGATCTGCTGGTGGTCGGTGCCGAAGGTCGCCGCGACCAGGTCGGAGTACTCGAACTCGTCGCCCGCCTCGCCCGCGGTGGCGTGGAACCCGACGCTGAACGTCTTGAGCCCGACCTGGCCCTCCTGCGCCAGCAGCGCCACCACCAGCGACGAGTCGAGCCCGCCGGAGAGCAGCACGCCGACCGGCACGTCGGCGACCATCCGCCTGCGCACGGCCAGCCGCACCGCCTCCAGCACCGCGTCGCGCCAGTCGTCGGCGCTCATCCCGGCCTTCGCGGGGTCGCGGACGTGCTCGGGGCGCCAGTACACGTGGTCGCGGCTGGAGCCGTCGGGCTGGATCGTGCGGACGGTGGCCGGGGGCAGCTTGCGCACGCCGGCCAGGATCGTGCGCGGCGCCGGCACCACCGAGTGGAACGTCATGTAGTGGTGCAGGGCGACCGGGTCGATGCCGGTGTCCACCCCGCCGCCCTCCAGCAGCGCCGGCAGCGACGACGCGAAGCGCAGCCGCCGCGGCCCCTCGGCGTAGTAGAGCGGCTTGATGCCCAGGCGGTCGCGGCCCAGCGTCAGCACGCCGGACTCGCGGTCGACGACCGCGAACGCGAACATCCCCAGGAACCGCTCCACGCACGCCGGGCCCCAGCGGTGGAACGCCTTGATCAACACCTCGGTGTCGGTGTGGGAGAAGAACCGGTAGCCGGCGCCCTCCAGCTCCTCGCGCAGCTCGCGGAAGTTGTAGACCAGCCCGTTGAAGACCGCGGTCAGCCCCAGCTCGGAGTCGACCATCGGCTGGGCGCCCCGCTCGGACAGGTCGAGGATCTTGAGCCGGCGGTGGCCGAGCGCGACCGGGCCCACGGCGTGCACCCCGGACCCGTCCGGGCCGCGGCGGTGCATGGCCGCGGTGACCCGCGCGACGGCCGCCACGTCGGGCTCGCCGCCGTCGAACCGGATCTCCCCGGCGATGCCGCACATGCGCTCGGTCCTCTCGTCAGCCACCACGGTCCACTCGCGTCGGACGAGTGGACGATGCCGACCCCCGTCCGCGCAACCCGCGGCGTGTTTCCACCTCGTGACCCGCCTCCCCGATGTGGTGGACTCCACCGGTGACGACTCCGACCACGGGTGTGGTGTTCCGTCCGCAGTCCCCTCCCGAGGAGCTGCGCGGCGCCGTCCGCGCGGCCGAGGAGGCCGGCGTCGCCGAGCTGTGGCTCTGGGAGGACTGCTTCGCCGAGGGCGGCATGAGCGCGGCCGCCGCCGCGCTGGCCTGGAGCGAGCGGCTGATGATCGGTGTCGGGCTGTTCCCGGTCCCGCTGCGCAACCCGGCCGTGGCGGCGATGGAGATCGCCACCGTGGCCCGGCTGTTCCCCGGCCGGTTCCTGCCCGGCATCGGGCACGGGGTGCTCGACTGGATGGGCCAGGTCGGGGCGCGGGCCGCGTCGCCGATGGGGCTGCTGCGCGAGCACACGGCCGCCGTGCACGCGATCCTCGCCGGCCAGACCGTCACCACCTCCGGCACGTACGTCACCCTCGACGCCGTCCGCCTGGACTGGCCGCTGTCGCGGCCCCAGCCGCTGCTGGTCGGCGGGCGCGGACCCCGGACGCTGCGGCTGGCCGGCGAGCTGGCCGACGGCGTGATCCTCGACGTCGACCAGACCCCCGACGGCGTCCGGCGCCAGGTGGCGGAGGTCCAGCAGGGCCGGGAGGCGGCCGGGCGCGCCGACGAGCCGTTCCGGGTGGTCGTCTACGTCGAGGTCGACCCCGGCGCGCCCGACCTGGCCGACCGGCTGGCGAGCCGGGCCGCCGAGCTGGGCGGGGCCGGGGCCACCTCGGTGGTCTTCCAGACCCCAGGGGACGCCCCCGACCCCCGCCCCGTCATCGACGCGCTGGCGCGCTCCTGAGCCGGGTCACTTCAGCACCCAGGTGTCCTTGGCGCCGCCGCCGCGCGACGAGTTGACGATCATGCTGCCGGCCGGGGCCATCCGGCTCAGCGCGGCCGGCAGCACCTCGGCGTGCGGCTGGCCGCCGCGGCGCGACTGCAGCACGAAGGCGCGCAGGTCGACCGCCCGCGGCTCCAGCTTGCCCTCGGCGAACGTCGGGTGGGTGGACAGCTCGACCAGGTCCTGGGCCACCCAGCCGGCCGGGTCGGCCCGGATCGCCTCGGCCACCGCGGCCAGCTCGGCGCGCTCCGCGTGCGGGCCGATCACGATGCCCTGCCCGCCGTAGCCGTCGACCGGCTTGATCACCAGCTCGTCGAGGCGGTCGAGCACCTGGACGCGTTGCTCGGGGTCCACGCACGGGTAGGTCGGCACGTTGTCCAGCAGCACCTTCTCGCCCAGGTAGTACTCGATCATCCGGGGCACGTAGGCGTAGACCAGCTTGTCGTCGGCCACGCCGTTGCCCAGCGCGTTGAGCATCGCCACGGTGCCCCGCGCGGTCGCGTTGACCAGTGCCCGGCCGATCGGGCGCAGGTCGGCGCCCTTCGCGCGCAGCAGCGCGTTCTCGTCGATGCGCCGGTAGAGCGCCGACAGCCTGCGCCGCGCGCCGGTGCCCACCAGGTAGACGCCCTCCTCGGTGACCTGCAGCTGGCGCGGGGTCACCAGCCGCACGCCCATCCGGTCGGCCAGCAGCCGGTGCTCGAAGTACGCCGAGTCGGACTCGCCCGCGGTCAGCAGGGCGGCCTCGTCGTAGCCGGGCTCGTCGTACTCGGTGGCCGAGAGCAGCGCCGAGCGCAGCAGCCCCGGCACCCCCTCCAGGCCCACGACGCCGGCCGGCGCCTCCAGGTCGGGCATCACGCTGCGGATCAGCCGCCTGCTCATCACCGAGTAGCCGATGCCGGAGGGCACCCGCAGGTTGTCCTCCAGCACCAGCCAGTGGTCGGCGCGGTCGCGGACCAGGTCGATGCCCGCCACCGCGATGCGCACCGCGTCGCGCGGGACCAACCGGCCCACCCGGCTCAGCCCGGGCGCGTCCTCGACGACGGCGGCCGGGACGACGCCGTCGGCGACGATCGAGCGCTCGTCGTACACGTCGCGGACGAACGCCTCCAGCGCGCGCACCCGCTGGGTCAGCCCCGCGGTCAGCCCGGCCCAGTCCTCGCTGGTCACGATGCGGGGCACCAGGTCGAGCGGGAACAGCCGGTCGGGCTCGTCGTCGCCGACCCGGAACGTCACCCCGCGGGCGCGCTGCTCGGTGCGCAGCGCCGACTCGGCCGCCGCGAGCCCGCGCGGGCCCATCCGCTCCAGGGAGCGGAACAGCCAGCCGTAGTGCGGCAGCACGGTGCCGCCCGCGCTGACGGCCTCGTCGAACGCCGCCGGGTGGTAGGCGGCGAGCAGCTCGGCCGCGGCGGGCACGGTCTGCGGCGGCTCGGAGACCGGCTGGCGGCCCTGTGTGCGGGCCAGCAGCGCGTCGACGACGTCGACGTACTCGCCGCGGCGGCCGTACACCCGGCGCTGGGCGGCGGCCGCGCTGCCCCGGCCCAGGGTGGCCTGGGAGAGCTCCAGCACCTGCTCCCAGTCGCCGACCTCCTCCAGCTGCGGGCGCAGCTGGTCGACCAGCGACCCGATCAGCACCTCGGGCGCGACCAGCGACGGGCCGTTCAGGTCGACGAGGTCGCCCTCCAGCCCGGAGCGCGCGGCCCGCCAGCTGGCCGCGCGCAGCAGCTCGTGGCGGGCGTCGGGCAGCGGGACACCGGCGTCGAGGTCGGCGCGGGCCTTCCCGACCAGCGCCCGGAACAGCCCCGCGATCAGCACCACGTCGTCGACCTGCGGGCACGCGTCGCACACCCGCAGCTCGACGGTGGGCAGGTGGGCGCTGGGCCGGATGTCGAAGTAGACCATCCCGGGGTCGCTGATCGTCCCGGACGCGATCAGGTCCTCGACCATGCGGTCGTAGTCGGCCGCGGTCTCCAGGTGCCCGGGCGGGCCGGCCGTGGGCCAGCGCGACCACACCATGCTGCGGAAGCTGGCGTAGCCCGAGTCGCGCCCGCGCCAGTACGGCGAGCTGGCCGAGATCGCCAGCAGCGTCGGCAGGTAGGGCGCCACGCGCTGGGTGACCTGCACCGCGACGTCGCGGTCGGGCACGTCGACGTGCACCTGGGCGCCGCAGATGTGCTGCTCGCTGACCAGCAGCTGGTACTCGTGCTGCATCCGCTCGTAGCGGGCGCCCGCCGAGATCGCGTCCGAGGACAGGTCGGCCAGCGGCACCGTGCCCGCGGCCACGACGCCGAGCCCGAGCGGGCCCGCGGTGGCCTCCAGGGTGCCGCGCAGGCGGCGCAGGTTCTCGCGCAGCTCGTCGAGGGTGGCGCAGACCGGGGTGTTGGTCTCCACCAGGGAGCGCTGCAGCTCGGGGGCGAACTCGTCGCCGTCGAGCTGGGACAGCAGTGCGTCCACTTCGGGCGCGGACCGGCGGGTCTCCAGGTCGACGACGTGGAACTCCTCCTCCACGCCGAGCAGGGGGAGGTCGCTCATGACGCCGACGCTAGGGCGCGTTTGTTACGGGCGCGGGTCGCGGCGGGCAACGGGGGGTGGTGGCGCACCCATCCAATGTGCCCGAATCACCGCCATTCGGAACACCGCCGCGGGGCGACTCAGGTGTACGCGCCGTCGAGGAACGCCAGTTCCAGCTCCGCCGTCCGGAGGAACAGCCCGCGCAGCGCGTCGCGGCGTCCGGCGTCGAGCGCCGCGCTGACCCGGTCGAACTCCAGGCGCAGGAACGCGACCCAGCCCTCGAACGCCGCACCCCGGCGCAGCTCGACCCACTCGCGCAGCAGCGGGTCGGTCGGCTGCTCGGCGTCCGGCCGGGTCGCGCAGTCCAGCCCCAGCCAGTCGGTGACCAGCAGCACCGCAAGGCAGGACGGGTGGTCGCCGGAGACCCGGGTGGCCTCCAGCAGCTCGCGCAACTCCGCCGCGGCCGCCCGCGGCTCCGGATGCGTGCGCTCCTCCAGCGGCACGTCCAGCACGTCCATGGCGCGGGCCAGGTAGGCGGCCGGCGGACCGGCCAGCAGCCCGAGCCTGCGGGCGTGCACCAGCCGCGACTCGGCCAGGTCGCAGACCGACACGGCCGCACCCATCAGTGCCACCAGCGGATCCAGCAGCAGGTTCTCCTGCACGAGGTGGGCGCCGAACACGGCCGGCTCCAGCCGCCCGGACCACAGCTCGTCGACGAAGCGGTGGGTGGCCGCCGCGTCCCAGGTCTTGGCCGCGGCGGTCCGCAGTTCGTCGCTGAAGGTCACCCGCGAACGCTATCGACGAGCACGCCGCCCGTCAGTGCGGGGACGGCGCGGCTGGCGTCGTGGGCGGCGGCGAGGGCGACGTCGGCGCCGTAGCCGTCGGCGACCAGCTCGCGCCCCGAGGAGGTCGCGGCCAGCACCCCGAGCAGGCCGCGGGCGCTGGCCGCGGCGAACTGCGCCGCGGCCAGCTCGGCCTCCGGGGAGCGGCCGCGCAG
>NZ_JAHDTH010000268.1 GCF_018531445.1 Pseudonocardia lacus | reverse complement strand
CGTGTGGGGGGCAGGGGCGCGGGTCGGGCGGCGGGCAGCGGCTGGCTCCGCACGACGGGTCGCCGCGGCTGGAACGGGGGTTGGTACGGGGGCTGCTGCGGCGGGCGCCCGTGGGAGGGCAGCGGCCGGCCCTGCTGGACCGGCCGGTGCGGGGGCAGCGGTTGGCTCCGGTGGACCGGCAGCGGTTGGCTCTGCTGGACCGGCCGCGGCGGCTGCGGGCGTGCGGGCTGCGGCGGCTGCCGGTGGCCCCGGGCGTGCGGTGGCACGTACGGGGGAGCGGTCGGTACCCGTCGGTGATCGCCCATACCCCCGTTCACGGACGACGCGCCGGGCCGGTCTCGACCGACGGCACCGATGGCCGGGTTCCGCCAACTTGCGGTGCAACCGGTTGACTCCCGCCCGCCCGGCCCCGTCGAGGAACGACGTCGTGGGATCAACAAGGCCGTGGTCGATCCCCTAACGTCGTTCTCGACGGGATGTCCGGAGGTAAGGGGGCGGCTCCGACGTCCCCGGTGAGGCGCCGAGCGGCGCCGCGCGAGGAGGACGCCGACGTGAAGTACATGATCATGCTGTACGGCTCGCAGCAGGACTACGACGTGATGGCCGGGCGGCCGAGCGAGAAGCCGGCGATGTCGCCCGAGGACGTCGCGAAGATGCACGAGTACATGGGGGAGTTCCACCAGAAGCTGGCCGAGTCCGGCGAGCTGGTCGACGCCCAGGGCCTCACCGCCCCCGTGCACGCGCGGCGCGTGCGGCTCAAGGGCGGGGTGCCGGTCGTCACCGACGGGCCCTACGCCGAGACGCAGGAGGTGCTCGTCGGCTACACCGTCGTCGACGTGGTCGGCGTCGACCGCGCCATCGAGATCGCGTCCGGGCTGGTCAACCCCGCCGCCGACGGCGAGTACGTGGACGTGCGGCCGATCGTGGACGGCATCGAGGAGCTCTCGCTCTGACCGGCGGCCCGACGGGGCCGGAGGACCTGCTGCGCCGGCTGGCGCCGCAGGTCCTCGGGGCCGTCGTGCGCCGCTTCGGGCACTTCGACCACGCCGAGGACGCCACCCAGGAGGCCCTGCTGGCCGCGGCCACCCGGTGGCCGGTCGACGGCGTGCCCGACGACCCGAAGGCCTGGCTGATCACGGTGGCCGCGCGCCGGCTCACCGACCTGCTGCGCTCCGAGCAGGCGCGGCGCCGGCGCGAGGACGCGGTGGCGGCGTGGACGCCGCCGCAGCGGCGGGTCGTGCCCGGCGCCGACCAGCCGGACCGGGTCGAGCGGACCGACGACACGCTCGTCCTGCTGTTCCTGTGCTGCCACCCGGCGCTGTCGCCGGCCTCCCAGATCGCGCTCACCCTGCGCGCGGTGGGCGGGCTGGGCACCGCCGAGATCGCCCGCGCCTTCCTGGTGCCGGAGGCCACCATGACCCGGCGGATCACCCGGGCCAAGCGCGGCATCAAGGCCAGCGGCATCCCGTTCGGCCTGCCGCCGGCCGAGGAGCGCGCCCAGCGGCTCGACGCCGTGCTGCACGTGCTCTACCTGGTCTTCACCGAGGGCTACGCGGCCACCGCGGGCCCCAACCTGCAGCGCGGTGAGCTGACCGCCGAGGCGATCCGGCTGGCCCGCCTGGTGCACCGGCTGCTGCCGGCGGACCCGGAGGTCACCGGCCTGCTGGCGCTGATGCTGCTGACCGACGCCCGCCGCGCCGCCCGCACCGCCCCCGACGGGGCGCTCGTCCCGATGGCCGAGCAGGACCGCTCCCTGTGGGACGCCGAGGAGATCGCCGAGGGCGTCGCGCTGCTGACCGGCTGCCTCGGACGCGGGGAGACCGGCACCTACCAGCTGCAGGCCGCCATCGCCGCGCTGCACGACGAGGCGCCCACCGCCGAGGAGACCGACTGGCCGCAGATCGTCGCGCTCTACGAGTTGCTGCTGCGGATCTCGGACAACCCGGTGGTGGCGCTCAACCACGCCGTCGCGGTGGCGATGGTGCGGGGTCCGCGGGCCGGCCTCGACCTCGTCGACGGGCTCGCGACCGACAGCAGGCTGGCCGACGACCACCGGCCGCTCTCCGTGCGCGCGCACCTGCTCGAACGCGCGGGCGACGCGGAGGCCGCGCGTGCCGCCTACCTGGCGGCCGCCGCCCGCGCCACCAGCCTGCCCGTGCAGCGCCACCTGCACGCGCGGGCCGCCGCGCTCCCGGCGCCCGATGGCGGTGCGATCCCGGACGGGTGACGACAGCGGCGCCCGCTCGGCCCGGGACCGGTCAGGGGCCGTCGCGGTGGGAGCACTCGTCGGGCAGGAACTCGCACACCACCACCGCCGGGCGCTCGACGGGCGCGCCGGCGTCGATCGACCACGCCAGCCGGATCAGCTGGGCGTGCGACCAGGTCAGCGGGGTCGCCGAGCGGGTGCCGGTGCCGGGTTCGGCCCCGGGTGCGCCGGAGGGCGGGTCGGCGTCCCAGACCTGCTCGGCGATCATGAGGCCGTCGTTGGCGGTGGCGGCGATCGAGCGCAGGCGCGCGGCCGGGTCGCCGGTGCCGGCCAGCAGCTCGTACTCGCCGCGCTCCCCGGCGAAGATCGGCCAGGCGCGGCCGCTGGTCGCCTGCGTGTCGGGCTCGGTGACCCGCCACGGCCCGCCCGCGGCGTCCTCGCCGTAGCCGTCGTCGGTGAAGCGGTGCCAGAACCGGCCGTTCGGGGTGTCGACGCCCAGCTCGCGGTCGACGACGCCCAGGGTGTTGACGACGACGGGGTCGCCGGCCGCCCTGATCCCCAGCCGGACCAGCTCCAGGAAGCTGGGGTCGACCACGGCCCGCTGGTCGAACGTGCCGCCGCCGTCGCCGACGTTGTAGGTGGTCGCCGCGTTCGGGTCGCCGTCCTTGCTCAGCCGCAGGTAGTAGGGCTCGGCCGAGAGCGGACCGGTGGTGGTGGCCGTCCAGCCCTCCAGCTTCGCCGCCCAGTCCCGGGCCGTCGCCAGCCAGCGCTCGGCCGCGGCCGGCTCGCCCACGCGGCGGGCGAGGTCGGCGGCGCAGACCAGCCCGGCGATCTGGGCGCCGATCGTGGCCGGCGAGTAGCCGCTCTGGTTCTCCCACCGCTCCTGCGACGACCACGGAGCCGGGTGGTCGCCCGCGTAGCCGAGCAGGAAGTCCGCGCCGCGGCGGACGCGCTCGAAGGTGGCCGCGTCCGTGCGGTCGAGCTGCCAGGCCAGCACCAGCGGCAGCGCCACCTCGTCGAGCTGCAGGTCGTCCCAGGCCTGGGTGCCGTACACGTCGGAGTTCTGCGGGACGGAGCCGTCGGGGCGCTGCTGGCGCTGCAGGATGAAGTCCAGCGCGCGCCCGGCCGCGTCGCGGTCGCCGGCCGCGAGCAGCGCCGTGGCGTGCTGGTAGAGGTCGCGCGACCAGACCAGGTGGTAGCCCTCCGACGGCGACGACAGGTCGGGCACCTCCTGGCCCCACACCCACGGCATGCTCGGCGAGGCGATGAACGCGCCCGGGTTGCGCTTGTCCTCCGATGCCGCGTTCACCACGACCGACGCCCAGTACTCGTCGGCGATGTCGGCGGCGCTGCGCGGCACCCCGGACAGCCCGGCCAGGTAGTCCAACCAGCCCTGCGCGTAGGCGTCGGCGGCGGCGTCGAACCCACCCGCCAGGCTCCCGCGGGCGGCGGCCGTCGCGGCGGCGGTGTCGGCGCCGAAGCCCAGCGCGAGCAGCGCGCCCCGGCCGCCGTCGACGCCGGTGACGCCGTCGAGCCGGGCCCCGAGCACGACGTTGCCCGGCCCGGCCTCGGTGAAGGTGGCGTTCAGGACGCCGTCGGCGAGCAGGTCGGTGCGGGCGTCGCTGGTGCCGAGGTAGCCGGCGGAGGGCTCGGCCAGCGGCACGTCCGCCGACAGCGCCAGGGCGGCGCGGTCGTCGGAGGCCACCAGGTCGGGCCCGACGACGGCCGCCCGGTCGTCGTCGCCGCCGTTGGACAGACCGGGGTCGGCGATCGCGTAGACCTGGTACGGCCGACCGTCGAGCGAGGTCAGCTCCACGTCGACGAGCACCGTGCTGCGGGCGGGATCGGTGACGTAGCGGCGGGTCAGCTCCCAACCGCGGCCGGTGTCGGTCTGCTCGTAGGCGGGGACCCGGGCGTCCGGCGCGGTCGTGGCACCCGCCGTGTCGCCGGTGCGCTCGGCGGTGGTGCCGTCGGTGACCACGAACTCCAGGTCGCGCAGCGCCGGCGTGCTCAGGTCGGGGTGGTAGACCTCCGACAGGGTGCCCGGCCGCAGCGTGAACCAGACCTCGCTCTCCGGTGTCCGGGACGTGCCGAAGCCGTGCTTGTCGGCGTCGGTCCAGGTGGCCGGGGCGCCCGGTGCACCGGGCGCGGGGCCGGGCCGGGCGAGGGCCTGCGGGGTGACCAGCAGGGCGGCCGCGGTCGCCGACCCGGCGACGAGTGCGGTGAACCGGGCGGCGGGCATCGGCGGCCTCCATCGGCGCTCGACTGTCCCCGATGGCTTCCCCGTCGCCCACCGCCCACAAACACGCCGCCCTACGCCGGGCCGGTAGTGCCGTCGAGAACGAAGTTGTCGTGATCAACAGATCTTGTTGATCACTACAACTTCGTTCTCGACGGGGTTGGGTCAGGTGTCGTGCCAGCGCCAGCTGAGCTCCCTGGCCTCGGGGGGTGGGCCGGGGAGGGGGCGGGCGGGGTCGGTGGTGAGGCCGGTGAACAGCACCTCGACGTAGCGGAGCCGGATCTCGCGGGTGCGGTCGGGCGTCGGCATCCGCACCGCGGCGCAGCCGTCCAGCACCAGCGTGAGGTCGTCCACGACGATGCCCTCGCGCAGGACCGGTCGCGCCCGTTCGAACAGTTCGGTGCTCAGCTCGGCGGCCCGCATGGCGTCGGCGTCCATCTCCGGGGTGGGGGCGAAGGTGCCGGCCAGGTTGATCGTCAGCGAGTGCACGTCGGCGACGACGACCCGTTCCAGGAAGCCGCGCAGCGCTGTCGTCGGGTCGGGTTCGGCGAGGGCGGTCTCGGCCTCGGCGATGTAGCGGCGGAGCCCGTCGTGGCAGATCTTGCGCAGCAGGTCCTCCTTGCCGGGGTAGCGGCGGTAGAGGGCGCTGATCCCGACGCCGGCGCGTTCGGCCACGGCCGCGATGGGGGCCTTCGGGTCGGCCAGGAACACCTCGCGCGCGGCGTCGAGGATCGCGCCGTCGTTGCGGGCGGCCTGGCCGCGGCGCCCGGGGAGGGCGGACGGCGACGGGGTGGGCATGACGCAGGATAGCAGTGGAACGGATCATTCCGCTCTGCTAAGCTGGACCCACAGCGGAACGAAGCGTTCCGTTCTGATTGGGGGACAGGGATGACCGCCACCGAGATCACGCCGTTCCACGTCGACGTGCCGCAGGCGGCGCTCGACGACCTGGCCGAGCGCCTGCGCCGGGCGATCCGCCCGAGCGTGCTGCCGGGCACCGGCGACCGCTACGGCGTGCCGGCCGACCAGGTCGAGGCGCTGGCCGGGTACTGGCTGGAGAAGTTCGACTGGCGCGCGGTCGAGCAGCGCATCAACGCGTTCCCGCAGTTCACGACGGAGATCGACGGCGAGCGGATCCACTTCCTGCACGTCCGGTCGGAGCGCGAGGACGCCACCCCGCTGGTGCTCACCCACGGCTGGCCCGGCACGGTCTTCGAGTTCCTCGACGTCATCGAGCCGCTGACCGCGCCGCCCGCCGACCGGCCGGCGTTCCACGTGGTCGTCCCGTCGCTGCCGGGCGCGGGCTTCTCCGGGCCCACGCACACGCCCGGGTGGGGCGTCGACCGCACCGCTCGCGCCTGGGTCGAGCTGATGCACCGCCTCGGCTACCGGCGCTACCTGGCCGGCGGCAACGACACCGGCTCGATGATCTCCCCGCGGATGGGCCGGATCGACCCCGACGGCGTGCTCGGCGTGCACGTCACCCAGGTCTACTCGTTCCCCACCGGCGACCCGTCCGAGTTCGAGGGCCTGAGCGGCGAGGACTACGGCGCGCTGGCCCGCCTGCAGTGGTTCCAGGACGTCAAGTCGGCCTTCAACGTGCTGTCCAGCCAGCAGCCGCAGACCGTGGCCTACGCGCTGGCCGACTCGCCGCTGGGGCTGCTGGCCTGGAACGCCCAGCTGTTCGCCGCCGACGAGGACCCGGAGTTCGTGCTGTCGAACATCGCGACCACCTGGTTCACCGGCACCGCGAGCTCCTCGATCCGCTTCTACTACGAGTCCGCGCACGCCGACGAGCCCCCGACCGGGCCGACGACGGTGCCGCTGGGGCTGGCCATGTTCGGCGGCGACTTCCAGTCGGTGCGCCGGTTCGCCGAGCGCGACCACTCCGCCATCGTCAGCTGGAACGCCTACGACCTCGTCGCGCCCGACGCCGACAGCCGCGACCCGCACGACCACTACGCCGCCCACCAGCACACCGAGACCTGGCTGGCCGACCTGCGCGCCTTCGCCGGGCTGGTGCCCTCCGCCGCCGGATAGCCTCCAGCCGCGAAGCCTGGAAGCGCCTCCCGGCCGACCGGTCGGGAGGCGCTTCGGCGCCGGCTCTTGCCCTACGCGAGCGGGTGGCCTCGAACGTGCGAGACGAACAGTTCGGCCACCGGCACCTCGGCGTCTGGGTCGGCCTTGGCGGGGAAGTCGAACAGCCCCAGCATCAGCTGCATCGGGTAGTCCGGGCTCTGCGCGCTGGTCCGCACGACCTCGCCGTCGACGGTGAAGGTGAGCCCGTCGGGGCGCCAGTCGACGGCGTAGGTGTGGAAGGCGGAGACGTCGACGGGCAGCGGGTCGGCCGAGAACTCCTGGACCAGGTCGGGGTCGCCGAGCTGCTTCACCCCGATCCCGACGTCGGCCGAGCCGTCGCGCACGGCGTCGCCGAACACCTCGACCACGCAGATCTCCCCGGCCCTGCCCGGCGCGTCCTCGATGCCGGCCAGCCAGAACGCGAACATCGACCGCGGCGAGATCACCGCCCGCATCCGCACCTCGACGTGCCCGCGCCTGGGCGTGTAGCCCCACAGCGTCGGCTGCTCCTCGCGCACGGTCAGCCCCTCGGCGAAGGCCTGCGGGCCGTCGGTGGAGCCGACCGGGCCGCAGCGGTTGGCGGACTGGATGCACGACACCCGCAGCGGCTCGGGGTGGCGGTCGGGGCACCAGAGCGGGTGCTCGGGCGGGATCGTCAGGTGCAGCTGCGCGTCGTGCACCCGCAGGGCGGCCGCCGACTCCGCGCGCGAACTCCAGTGCGGCAGGTAGTAGGGCACCCAGACCCGGGGGTCGAGCCCGTCGGTCACGAACTGCTCGTCGAGCTCGGTGCTGGACACGCGCCGGATGCTAGGCCCCGCAACCCGCTGGAGCCGTGCGCCGTGCGGGGCTACCGTGCCGGGCATGCGCCGAGATTGATGCCGGGCCCGTGCTCCTCCCGGTGGTGGTGAGCCCTCCGCCCACCCCCCCACCGACAGGAGAAGACCGTGTCCGACCCGTTCTCCCCGAGCGCCCACTTCCGGGCGTTCGGGTTCGTCGTGCTGCGCGGCGCCATCGCGCCCGCCGAGCTCGACGCGCTCACCCGCGAGTCCGACCGCGCCATCCGCGACGCCACCGGCGACCGTTACCGCGACGACGCCGGCGGCACCTCCAACGGGCACTACATCCCGGCCACCGGAGAGCGCACGCCGGTCAGCGCCGCGATGGTCCGTCGCCTCGCGCCGGCGCTGGAGCGGCTGGCCGGGGTGGCGCTGCTGCCCGCGGTCGTCGAGCACAACCTGCTGTTCGACCAGGTCGGCTGGCACACCGACACCGCCCACGCGGTGCCCAGCCTGCACGCCGTCGCCTACCTGGAGGAGCTCGACGAGCGCAGCGGCGCGCTGCGCGTGCTGCCCGGCTCCCAGCACCTCGACGAGAGCGTGCTGCGCGAGGTGCTGCAGGGGCAGCCGTTCCGGGACGACGCCACCTGGCGGGCCGCCGTCGCCGCCGTCCCGGCGCACGCCATCGCCTCCCGCCCGGGCGACGTCATCGTGTTCGACGAGCACCTCTGGCACGCCAGCCACGGCGGGCGCGACCGCCACCAGTGGTCGGCGTCGTTCGTGCTCGACCCGCGGCGCCCGGCGGAGGAGCTCGCCGTGCGCCGGTACCTGGCCAGCCAGTTCGACGCCGGCGCCGAGCTCGACTACGACCCCACCCACTACCCCTGGTACGGCTGCGGGCTGCGCGACGGCTGCCCGCCGCGCTGGTACGCCCAGCTGCGGCGGCTCGGCGCGGTCGCGGCCGCCGACGCGGAGCAGTGGGGCGCGCGGGGGTCGGGCCGCGCCGGGGAGGCGCCGATGACCGCGGAGTAGGACCTCGTCTCAGAACTCGTGTTGGACCGGGCGGCGCAGGTTGATCAGGACCAGCCCAGGGTGATGAGCGGGGCCAGGGTGCGCCTGACCCCCGAACTGCTGCAGGACCGGATCGACGAACTGGTGGCCGGCGCGGCCGAGATCAGCCGCCGGATGGGCTGGTGCGGCGGCTGACCCGGTACGCAGCAGTTCACGGCCTCCGGCGCACAGTCGCTCGGCGGCCGAATTGATCATGCGCCCGCCGATCTCGCAGCCCTGGCTGGGTGCTCACAGCCCGCCGGCGGGCTGCGAGCACCCAGCCCGCGCTGCGGCACCCACCCGGCGCTGCGAGGACACCCCCACCCGGCGCTGCGGCACCCACCCGGCGCTGCGAGGACACCCCCACCCGGCGCTGCGGCACCCACCCGGCGCTGCGAGGACACCCCCACCCGGCGCTGCGACACCCACCCCGCG
>NZ_JAHDTH010000267.1 GCF_018531445.1 Pseudonocardia lacus | reverse complement strand
AGGAGCTGCGATGAACACCACCGACGAGCTGGGCCTGCCGGCCGCGCCGCCGCTGCCGCCGGACGTGCGCGATCGGGCCCTGCGCACCGTCCTGGCGGGGATGGCCGGCGCCGGCGCGCCCGTGCGCAACCGTGCCCGGCGGTGGGCCCCGCTGCTCACCGCGGCCGCCGTGGTGCTGGTGGCGGTCGTGGTCGCGCTGGTGGCGCTCCCGGGCGCCCGCTCGGTCGGCCCGGGCCCGTCGGGGGCGCCGGCCGGTACGCCCACGTCGTCGCCCGTGGTGCCGACCGCCGCCTCGACGACCGCCCCGGCCCCGTTGCCGGCCGACGAGCTGCCGGCCCCGAGCGGCGACCCGGCCACGGACGCGGCGCTGGCCCGGTGCGCCACCGCCGTCGTGCGCAGTGGTCGCGCCGCCGAGTACCCGCCCACCTCCCGGTGGCGCGCGACGATGCACGTGGGCACCGGGGCCGTGGAGAGCGAGCTGACGATCGACGACGCGTTCGGCTGCCTGCTGACCCCCGCGTCCGTGGTGCTGTCGGGCACCCCGGGGACGCCGGAGCGCGGCGTGCGGGTCGTCGGGATGGCGCCCGCCATGCTGGTCGTGCTCAACCCGCAGGGGCGCCGGTTCACCATCGGGTCCGGGCCGACGGCGTGGTCCGACACCGCGCCCGTCACGTTCCTGCGGGCCGCGTACCTGCAGGTCGACGGCGTCCCGGCGGACGCGGCCACGGACCTCGGCGCCGTCCCCCTCGCGGTGGAGGGCGGCTACCAGGGGCCCGTCGGGCAACCGGAACCGGCGCTCACCCACGTCGACCGGGCCCTGCCGCACCGCGCCGACACCCCCGACGGCGCGGAGCTTGGCGAGTGCCTGGCGCTGCTGCCGGCCGGCACCTACACCGACCCCGACCTCTGGATGCCGGTGGCGCGCCACGAGGGCGGGGGGAGCGCGCCACCGGCCCTGGTGGCCAGGATCGGCGACCTCGCCGCCGGGTACTGCATCCAGGACCCCGCCGGCGGCCCGTCGTTCACCGGCGGACCGCTGCCCCCGGGCCCGGACGACGCGCCGCGACCGGTCGTGCGCTACCAGGGCGGCGCCGCGGCCATCCTGCTCACCGCTCCACCGGGGGTGACCCGCATGTCCGTCGTGCAGCGCGGCGGCCCGGGCGACCCGGCGGACTGCACGATCGCCGACGGCCTCGCCATGTGCACCCTCGACGACCCCCTGAGCAGCGGCTCGCCGGGCCTGGCGATGGAGGTCACCGCCTTCACCGCGGCCGAGCCGGCGGGCTTGCGGGTCTACGAGGGGTAGGGCTGCTCAGGCGTCGGCGAGCAGCCGGGCCCGGCGCAGCGCCAGCTCCGCGCGGCGGGGGTCGCCGGGGGCCAGCCGGGCGATCGCCCGGTCGTGCGCCTGCAGGTCGTCGCGGCCCAGGGGGTGCTCGGCGAACTCGGCGAGCAGGTCGGGGTCGTCGGCGTCCAGGACGGCGTGCCGCAGCCCCGCCGCCAGCTCCTCCCGCAGCTGCCGGATCTCGGGGGCGTCCGAGCGCGGGAGCAGCGGCCCGGCGCAGACCCGCAGCGCCTCGGCGGGCTGCCCGGCGCGCAGGGCCCGGCGGACGGCGTCGAAGTCGGAGTCGACGGCGGCGGCGAGGCGGTACGGCCGGGTGCGCAGGACGTCGGAGCCGATGACGCCGCGCAGCCGCAGGATCTCCCCGCGCACGGTCGTCGGGTTGCCCTCGTCGCCGTAGAGCAGCAGGGCCAGCCGCTCGGCGCTGAGGCCGTCGGGGTGCAGGGCGAGCACCGCGAGCAGCTCGGCGGGGCGCAGGGTGAGCGGGACGGGCGTGCCGTCCAGCAGGGCGGTGGGGGCGGCGTCGCCGGTGAACCGCAGCGACAGCGCGCGGTGCGGCTGCGGCGCGCTGGCCCGCTGCGGCGCCCGCAGCAGGTAGCCCTCGGCCAGCGGCTCGACCAGCATCTCGCGACCGTCCTCCAGACGGACGCGGTCGGCGCCGGCGTTCAACATCACCCGTTCGGGCCACATGCCGTACGGCTCACCGGCGATGATCCGCCCGGTCGGGGTAACGAGGGCTCCGGAACGGCCCCGCAGGCTGCTCAGGTGGGGCATGTTGCGCACCCGCAGCCGCTCGTCGGCGATCGCCATCCGGACCCGCAGCTGGTGCTCGGCGAGCTGGGCGGTGGCCGACACCAGCTGCACCATCGCCGGGTGCACGGTGTGCAGCGGCCCGGAGATGTCGACGGCGCCGAGGATGGCGCCCGTGTCCGGGTCGTGCACGGGGGCGGCCGCGCAGGTCCAGGCGTGGTAGGCGCGGACGAGGTGCTCGGCCGAGTGGATCTGCACCGGGTTGTCCACGGCCAGCGCGGTGCCCATCGCGTTGGTGCCGATGGCGTCCTCGCTCCACGCCGTGCCCGGGAACAGGCCGACGTCGTCGGCCGCGCTGAGCACGCGCACGGCGCCCTCGCGCCACAGGATCGTGCCCTCGGCGTCGGTGACCAGCATCATGTGCATCGCCTCGTCGGCGATGCTCACCAAGGTGCTGCGCAGCAGCGGCAGCACGTCCGACAGCGGGTGCGCCGCGCGCAGCTCCGGGACGTCGGCGGCCGGCACCACCACCGGCGGGGTGCGGCTGTCCGGGTCGACGTGGGCGGCCAGGCTGCGCCGCCACGATTCGGACACGAGGGGGCGCGGATCGGCGGGTGCCCTACCGCCCGCGAGTACCGCGTCGAAGACCTCGTGCAGCAGGTGCGCGTGGTCGACGGGGTCGTCGGCACCTCGAGTCGTCATCAGCACTCCGAGCGTCATCGCCCCAGGACGGGCACATCATCACCCACTGCTCCTAATGCAGCAAGACGCGCGTCACGTGCAACGTTCGGGCAACGCGTCAAGTCCTACAGTCCACAACAACCTCGGTCGTCGCCAGCCAGGCAGTCGACCGTCACACATCGCGGATCGCCGAGGAGGGTGTGCCCGTGACCACGGACGCAGTTTTGGACGCTCGTCCAGCTTCGCTGGACCCGGCCGGCGGAGCGATTCCCACCGCCCGCCGAACGGCCCGCCTGCTCGTCGTCGACTCCGAGGCGATCGTCCGCTTCGGGCTGCGCCAGCTGTTCGCCTCCGACCCGCAGCTCGCCGTCATCGGCGAGGCCGCGACCCCGCGCGACGCGCTGGTCATCGCCGACCGCTGCCCGCCCGACCTCGTCGTCCTCGACGTCGACCTGGGCCGCGGCGACGCCGCGGGCGTCGACCTGGCCCGCATGCTGCTGGAACGCCACCGCGGGGTGCGCGTGCTGGTGCTCACCAGCAGCCGCGACCGCGAGCTGATGATGCGCGCGGTGCGCCTCGGCGTGCACGGCTACCTGCGCAAGGGCGCCGAGACCGCCGACATCAGCCGGGCGGTGCACACGCTGCTGCGCGGCGAGAGCGTCTTCGACTCCCGCACCGGCTCCGTGGCCGCCGACGTGCTGCGCGACGACGACCGCCCGCCGGTGCGCGGGCTCGGCGGCGCGATGCTGACCGAGCGGGAGAACCAGGTGCTGCGGCTGCTCGCGGTGGGCATGTCCAACCGCGAGATCGGGCGCCGGCTGGTGATCAGCGAGGCGACGGTCAAGTTCCACGTCCGCAACCTGCGCGACAAGCTGGAGGTCCGGCGCCGCACGGAGATCGTCTACACCGCGACGCGCCAGGGCATCGTCTGACCCGGCCGCACCTTCGCTAAGTTCAGGAAAGCCACGTTCCTGTCCCCAGGGGGCAGCAACGTGGCTTTCCTGAACCAGGGGGACGGTGCCGGTGGAGCTGCTGCCGACGGTCGTGGCCAGCGGGTGGGCCAGCGGGATCAACGCCTACCTGTGCGTGGCGATGCTGGGGCTGCTGGGCCGCTTCGGCGGCGTCGACGCCGTGCCCGAGGTGCTGACCCGCACCGACGTGCTGCTCGTCGCCGGCGCGCTCTACCTGGTCGAGTTCGTCGCCGACAAGGTGCCCTACCTGGACTCGATCTGGGACGCCATCTCCACCGCGATCCGGCCGACCGCCGGCGCCGTGCTCGCCATCCTGCTCGCCGGCGACGCGTCCTCGGTCGAGCAGGCCGTGCTGGCCGCGACGGGCGGCGGGGCGGCGCTGGTCAGCCACCTGGTCAAGGGCGGGCTGCGGCTCGTGGTGAACACCTCACCGGAGCCGGTGACCAACATCGGCACGAGCCTGGCCGAGGACGTCGCGGTCGCCGGGGTGGCGACCATGGCCGTGCTCAACCCGGTCCCGGCGGCGATCATCGCCGGGTTCCTGCTGCTCATCGGGCTGTTGCTGCTGATCGTCCTGTGGCGGCGGGTGCGGCGGGGCTACCGGCGCCTGAAGGACTGGCGGGAGCGCCGGCGGGCCGACGCCCCCACCCACCCGACCCACCGCTGACCGCCCCGGCGGGCCGGCGCGGAACGCCGGGAAGGCGTCAGCCGAAGAAGACCTCGGCCTCGGCGTAGAGGCTCGGGTCGACGACCTTGAGCTCCTTGGTGGCCTCGCTCAGCGGCACCATCTCGATGTCGGTGCCGCGCAGGGCGGTCATCATGCCCCACTGGCCGGCGTGCACGGCGTCCACCGCGTGCAGGCCGAAGCGGGTGGCCAGCCAGCGGTCGCGGGCCGTCGGCGTGCCGCCGCGCTGCACGTGGCCCAGCACCGTGGTGCGGGCCTCCTTGCCGGTGCGCTTCTCGATCTCCTTGGCCAGCCAGTCGCCGATGCCGCCGAGGCGGACGTGGCCGAAGGCGTCCTTCTCGTCGCTGACCAGGACCTCGTCGCCCTCCTTGGGCATGGCGCCCTCGGAGACGACGATGATCGGGGCGTAGTCGAGGCGGAAGCGCGACTCCACCCACCGGCAGACCTGCTCGATGTCGAAGCGGACCTCCGGGATCAGGATCGCGTTCGCCCCGCCGGCCATCCCGGCGTGCAGCGCGATCCAGCCGGCGTGCCGGCCCATGACCTCGACGATGAGCGCCCGGTGGTGCGACTCGGCCGTCGTGTGCAGCCGGTCGATCGCCTCGGTCGCGATGTTCACGGCGGTGTCGAAGCCGAAGGTGTAGTCGGTGCCGTTGAGGTCGTTGTCGATCGTCTTCGGCACCCCGATGACGTTGACGCCCATCTCGTGCAGCCTGGTGGCGACGCCGAGGGTGTCCTCGCCGCCGATCGCGATGAGCGCGTCCACGCCCAGCTGCTGCAGGTTGGTCTTGATCTTCTCGACGCCGTCGGGCTCCTTGAACGGGTTGGTCCGCGAGGAGCCGAGGATCGTGCCGCCGCGGGGGAGCAGCCCGCGCACGGCCGGGATGTCGAGTGGCTTGGTCAGCGCCTCCAGCGGGCCGCGCCACCCGTCCCGGAATCCGAGGAACGAGTAGCCGTAGGCCGGGACGCCCTTGCGGACGATCCCGCGGATGACCGCGTTCAGTCCGGGGCAGTCGCCACCCCCGGTGAGCACGCCGACGCGCATGGGTTTCTCCATCGATGCAGAAGCACTACGAGCCGTCCACGCTAGCGGCGGGCCCCGAGGGGTGTGACGCCGCCACCCGTTCGGCCTCGTGGCCGCCCCCGGACACCCGTCGAGAACGAGGTTGTCGTGATCGAGAGGGCTTGTGGATCACGACAACCTCGTTCTCGACGGGGTCGTAGGGTGGGGGCGTGCTGCGGGACGTGACGGCGGTCCGGTACGTCACGCCGCTGCGCGAGGGCGGGTCGCTGCCGGGCCTCATGGAGGCCGACGACCTCGGCACCTACGTGGTCAAGTTCCGCGGGGCCGGGCAGGGCCGGGCGGTGCTGGTGGCCGAGGTGGTGGCCGGCGAGCTGGCCCGCGGGCTCGGCCTGCCGGTGCCCGAGCTGGTCACCGTGCAGCTCGACCCCGCGCTCGGCGCCTCCGAGCCCGACCAGGAGGTCCAGGAGCTGCTGCGGGCCAGCCCGGGGCGCAACCTCGGGACGGACTTCCTGCCGGGCGCGCTGGACCTCGACCCGACGGCGTTCCCGGTCGACGCCGGGTTCGCCGGGCGCGTGCTGTGGTTCGACGCGCTCATCGGCAACGTCGACCGGTCGTGGCGCAACGCCAACCTGCTGTGGTGGCACGGCGGCCCGTACCTGATCGACCACGGGGCCAGCCTGACGTTCCACCACGCCTGGTCGAGCGCGCAGGGCTGGGTGCGGCGTCCGTACGACGCGAGCACCCACGTCCTGCTGGGTCGCGCTCCCGACGTCGGTGCCGCCGACGTCGCGCTCGGCCCGCGGGTCACCGCCGAGCTGCTGGCCGGTGTGGTGGCGGCGGTACCCGACGACTGGCTGGTCGACGAGCCGGGCTTCGCCGGGCCCGACGACGTCCGGGCGGCCTACGTGCGCCAACTGCTGGCCCGCCGCGACGCCCGCGACGCCTGGCTGCCCGGCGTCGCCGCCGCGGTGGCCGCCGCCGCCGTCGACGGCCTGGACCGCTCGGTCCCGCAGACGCACCCACCGGACTGGATCGCCCGGCGGCTGGGGAAGCGGGCATGAACCGGCACGCGTTCGAGTACGCCGTGCTGCGGGTGGTGCCCCGCGTCGAGCGCGGGGAGGCCATCAACGCGGGTGTGCTGCTGTACTGCCGGGCCCTGGACTACCTGGGTGCCGCCGTGCACCTGGACACGTCCCGTCTGGCCGCCCTCGACCCGCACGCCGACGCGGACGCCGTCGGCTGCGCGCTGGAGGCGGTGGCGGCGCAGTGCAGCGCGGGCCCGGCGTCGGCGGCGCGGTTGGCCGGCCCAGCCGGCGACGAGGACCGCGGGCGGCGCTTCCGCAGGCTGACGGCGCCGCGCAGCACGGTCGTGCAGGCCGGGCCGGTGCACACCGGTCTCACCGCCGATCCCGCCGCCGACCTGGCCCGGCTGCTCACCGCCCTCGTCCTCCCGGTGCCCCCACCCCGTTGAGAACGAAGTTGTCGCGAGTTGGACCGGTCCAAAATCACGACAAGTTCGTTCTCGACGGGTTCAGGGGGTGACGACGTGGTCGACGAGGCCGTAGTCGCGGGCCTCGGTGGCGGTGAACCAGCGGTCGCGGTCGGAGTCGGCGGTGATCGTCTCGAAGCTCTGGCCGGTGTGCTCGGCGATCAGCTCGGCGATCTCGCGCTTCATCGCCCCGTACACGCCCGCCCGGATCGCGATGTCCGAGGCGTTGCCGCCCATCCCGGCCGATGGCTGGTGCATGAGGATGCGCGCGTGCGGCAGGGCGTGGCGCTTGCCCGGCGTGCCGGCGCTGAGCAGGAACTGCCCCATGGACGCGGTGAACCCGATCGACCAGGTCGCCACGTCCGGCTTGACCAGGCGCATCGTGTCGTAGATGGCCATGCCCGCGGTGACCGAGCCGCCCGGTGAGTTGATGTAGAGCGCGATGTCGCGCTCGGGGTCCTCGGCGGACAGCAGCAGGAGCTGGGCGCAGATCCGGTTGGCGATCGCGTCGTCGACCTCCTGGCCGAGGAACACGATCCGCTCGGCCAGCAGCCGGTCCACCACCGGGTCCGGGACGGCCGGCGGGGCAGGCGCGTGCAGCACGGGCCCGACGGCGGGCGCGAGGGGCTGCGGCTCGGGGCGCGGCGGGTGCCTCGGCGCGGGCGCGGGGATCTGCGGCTCGTGCCCCTGCCACGGCTGGGCCGCGAGGGGGTGCACGGAGGCCATCGGACGGAACTGCGTGGGCATGTTGCCTCCCGGGGGTCGTCGGTCCACCCGACGCTAGGCCGCGACCGCGCCGGGGACGGCCGTGTTCGCCCACAGCGGGTGCTGTTCGCCGGTGGCGATCGGGGTTTCGGGGCGGCGGCCGCGGGAACCGGGTGGGGTGAGCAGCGATGCGGTCGACGCCGAGCACTCCCGGCCGGAAGGTGCCTCCGACGAGCTCGTGCAGGCCGCCGGCACGATGTCCGAGGCGCTGGAGTACCTGGAGCGGGCCCGCGGCCACCTCTACAGCTTCCACCAGCTGATGGGCCGGGCCGACCTGCTGCTCGACGACGCCGTCGACGGTCTGCGGGGGACCGGCCACGAGGAGCTGGCCGAGCGGGTCGCGACCGGGCTGCGCGGGGCGAACGTGCTGGCCGGGCGCTGGACGTTCCAGGTCGTCGAGGAGTTCGACGACGGCTACTACGCGACGTTCCGGGAGATGGAGCGGGCGGTGCGCGAGGAGACCATGGGCGGGCGGCGGCACGTGTTCGAGGCCGAGATGAAGCAGCGGCGGCGCACCCGCGGGCGCCGCGGCCACGAGGCCACCCCGGGCGACGCCTGACCGTCAGTCGCAGAGCTCCGCCGAGGGGCGTCCGTCGGGCGCGGACCGCTCGAACGAGACGTGCACGTGGTCGAAGTGGTTGGCGGTTGCCCCGCCGCGGTCGGCCATCGGCTCCCACCCGTCGCCGTAGTTGACGCGCTGGCGCCAGATGACGTAGTCGACGCCGAGCTCGTCCTGGTTGGCCAGGGTGCACGCGGCGATCCGGTCGCCGCGCTCGCGGCCGGTCATCAGGTCGACGGCGTGCCCGCTGGGGTGGTCGGAGTAGTTGCCGCCGCGGGAGGCGACGCCGTGCAGGGTCGGCTCGTCGTAGAGGCACGACAGGAACCGGGCTCCGGCGCGGACCCACGGCTTGACCGCGCCCAGGCCGTCGAGGTCGGCGTCGCAACGGGCCGCGGACTCCCGCTCGGCGCGCTGCCGCGCGGCCTCGGTCAGGCCGGCCGCCTTGACCAGGTCGGAGACCCGCAGCTGCGGCGGTTCGGGCGCGGCGTCGCCGGGCACCGGGGCCAGCGGGGCGATCAGCCGGGGCTGCGCGTCGGGCGTCGGCCGGGCCTCCGCGACCTGGGTCAGCAGCGCGGTCGGCGCGGCCGCCGACGGGGCCTGCGCGGCCA
>NZ_JAHDTH010000266.1 GCF_018531445.1 Pseudonocardia lacus | reverse complement strand
GGCGCGGCGCCGGCGCGCGCCCGCGGCCGGTCGGCGGCCTCGGCCGAGCGGCGCACCGCCTCCTTCGACGGCGCGCCCACCACCAGCAGCACGAACATGCCGAGGAACGCGCCTGCGGCGAACCCGATCCACAGCTGCCCCGACGACCCGGCGGGCGTGCGCGCGGTGAGCACCGTCAGCGCGAGGGTGGGCAGCCAGAAGAACTTCGACGGCCAGGCCGGGCCGCGCCGCAGCGCCAACCGGGCCTGGGCCGCCACGAACATCGCGGCGAACAGCGGCGTGGCCGCCAGCAGCGCGACCGCCAGCCCGACCTCCACCGGACCGCCGCCGAACGCCTCGCCGACGGTGTACCCGCCCAGGTACTCGGCCTGGTCGCCGACGAAGCAGGCCGGCTCGCCCATGCTGCGCAGCGCGGCCTCGCCGAGCCCGCCGATGGCCACGCCGTCGGCGGCGGCGGCGAACACGCGCCCGACCGCCACGAACGCCGCCAGCGGCAGCAGACCCGCGGTGAGCACACCGATGCCGACCAGGAACAGCCCCTCGGGGAAGCCGTAGCGCGACCCGATGCGCCGCCGCGACACCGCCACCACCACGGCACCCACCGTCGGCAGCAGCCCGACCAGCACGCCGAGCGCGGTGACCGCCCACGGCCAGCTGCCGGGGCACACGTCCACCCGGAGCCCGCCGCGCAGGGCGTCGACCAGCCCAGCCAGGAGCGCGGTGAGGCGGTCCACGCCGCGTTCCTCCCCTCGCCGAGGCCCCGGTCGTCCGTCGCAGCGATCACCCGGCCCGGGACCCCACTATGGCACCACGGCCGCTGTGGCGGCGGGGTGAGCCCCCGCCACTGCGCGTCGCGGAGCCGTCGACGCTACCCGGGCAGCGTGGCCAGCGCGTCGGGGGAACTACGCAGTCCGGCGAGATCGGCGTGACCCGCCAACGCCAAGGTCAGGTCCATCTCGGCGAGCACGCTGCGCAGCACGTGGGTGACCCCGGCGCGCCCGCCGAGGGCCAGCCCGTAGGCGTAGGGCCTGCCCAGCAGGACCGCGTCGGCGCCCAGTGCCAGCGCCACCGCGACGTCGGCCCCGGTGCGCACGCCGGAGTCGAACAGCACCGCCACCCGGCCCTCGACGGCCGCCACGATGCCGGGCAGCGCGCTCAACGACCCGACCGCGCGGTCGACCTGGCGCCCGCCGTGGTTGGACACCACGACCCCGTCCATCCCGGCCTCGACCGCGCGCAGCGCGTCCTCGGGGTGCTGGACGCCCTTGAGCACGATCGGGCCGTCCCAGTGCTCGCGGATCAGGTCGAGGCGGTCCCAGCGCAGCGCGGTCCCGGTGAACATCGGCACCCAGCGGCCCACCGCGGCCATCAGGTCGTCCTCCGGCGCGGCCGCCAGGCCGGCCCGGAACGCCGGGTCGGAGAACGGCACGGCGCACCCGACGCCGCGCAGGAACGGCAGGTAGGAGCCGTCGAGGTCGGCCGGGCGCCAGCCGAGCGTCCAGGTGTCGAGGGTGATCACCAGCGCGCTGAACCCGGCGCGACGGGCCCGGTCGAGCAGGCTGACCGTGACCGCGTCCTCGGTCGGCCAGTACAGCTGGAACCAGCGCGGGCCGTCCCCGCAGGCCTGCGCGACCTCCTCGATGGTGTGCGACGACGCCGTGGACAGCACCATCGGCACGCCCAGCTCGGCCGCGGCGGCGGCGACCCCGGGCTCGGCGTCCGGGTGCATGATCGACAGCACCCCGATCGGGGCCAGCAGCAGCGGCGCCGGCATGGCCGTGCCCAGCACCGTGGTCGACCAGTCCCGCGCCGTGGTGTCGCGCAGCATCCGCGGGACCAGGCCGTGGCGGTCGAACGCGGCCCGGTTGGCCCGCATCGTCGCGCCCTGCCCCGCCCCGCCCGCGACGTAGGAGAACGGGCCGTCGTCGAGCACGGCGCGGGCGGCCTCCTCCAGCCGGGACGGGTCGGTGGGCAGCGCCGGGGTCTCGCCGGCGAGCCCGCGCAGGTAGATCTCGGCGCCGTAGCCGGAGAACGGGGAGGTCATGGCGCCATACCAGCACACGCCGCGGCCCGCCGGCACGGTCGACGCGGAATGCCGCGCCACCGCCCGAGGTTGCCGGTGGCATGGGTCTCACCTTCGGCGACGGACCGCTGTCCCCCCGGCCCCCGCAGACCGTCAACTACGACGTCGACGGACCGGCGCACAAGCTGTTCATGCAGCCGTTCCCGCGCCGCGTCCGCGCCGAGTTCGCCGGGCGCACCGTGCTCGACACCCGCCGCGGCGTGCTGCTGCACGAGACGGCGATCCTCCCGCAGCTCTACGTGCCCGAGGAGGACCTCGACACCGCGGCGTTCGAGCCGACCGACCACACCACCCACTGCCCGTTCAAGGGCGACGCCACCTACCGCTCGCTGAAGGTCGGCGAGCGCGCGGTGCCGAACGCCCTGTGGGCCTACCCCGAGCCGATCGCCACCGCGCCGTGGCTGGCCGGGTACGCGGCGCTGTACTGGTCGGCCGCCGACGCCTGGTACGACGAGGACGAGCCGGTCGTCGGCCACCTCACCGACCCCTACCACCGCGTCGACGCGCGCCGCTCCAGCCGGCACGTGCGGGTGCTGGCCGGCGACACCCTGGTCGCCGAGACGCGCGCCCCGCTGCTGGTGTCGGAGACGGGCCTGCCCAACCGCTTCTACCTGTCACCGGACGACGTCGTCGTGCCCACCGAGCCCACCGCCACGCGCACCGTGTGCTCGTACAAGGGCGAGGCGAGCTACTGGAGCGTGCGGCTGCCCGACGGCCGCGTGCTGACCGACGCGGCATGGGGCTACCCGCAGCCGCTCGCCGAGGCGGGCGCGCTCACCGGACGGCTCAGCTTCCTGCACGACGACCTGCGGGTGCTGGTCGACGGCGAACCAGCCTGAGCGCGCGGCCCCTCAGCAGGGGTCGTCGTCGTCCACCAGCAGGGCCTCCAGTGCCGGCAGCGCGTCGCCCAGCAGCCGGCGCTGGTCGGCGGTGAGCCGCTGCAGGCGCCGCGCGACCAGCGCCGTGCGGGTGGAGCGCACCTCGTTGAGCCGGCGCGCCCCCAGGTCGGACAGCACGATGCGGACGCCGCGGGCGTCGTTCGGGTCGGGCGTGCGGATGACCAGGCCCTGCTCGTCGAGCGCGGCCAGCACCCTGCTCATCGTCGGCGCGGTCACGGCCTCGCGCCGGGCCAGCTCGGAGAGCCGCAGCGGGCCGTGCTGCTCCACGGTGACCAGCGCGGACAGCTGCAGCGGCGGGGTGGCCTCGTGCCCGTCGATGCGGATGCGGCGGTTGAGCCGCCCCACGGCCAGCCGCAGCCGGGCCGCGAGCTCGGTCAGCTCGGTGAGCTCGTGCTCGGCGAGCTCGGCCGGAACGCCGCGGGCGGTGTCGTCGGGGACGTTCCCCGTGACCGCGGGGTCGGGCTCGCTCACGGCGGCTACCCCCAGGGTCACGGCGCCAGTGTCGGCGGTCATCCGCCCATGGTGCCAGGCCGCGGTCGCGGCCCGGTCACGGCTCGACATCGGGGTACACAGCGTCCGCAGGGGTCTACAGCTTGCGCAGGCGGATCCCGGTGACGTCGTGGCGGGGGCCCTTGCGCAGCACCAGGCTCGCCCGGCCGCGGGTCGGCTTGATGTTGCGCTCCAGGTTCGGGCCGTTGATCTCGGCCCAGATGGTCTGCGCCCTGGCCACCGCGGCCGCCTCGTCCAGCGCGGCGTAGCGGCGGAAGTAGGAGTCCGGGTCGCGGAACGCGGTCTCGCGCAGCCGCAGGAACCGCTCCACGTACCAGCGGCGGATGTCCTCGGTGGCGGCGTCGACGTAGACCGAGAAGTCGATGAAGTCGCTGACCGCCAGCGCCGCGCCGCCCTCCCTGGCCGGCTGCAGCACGTTCAGCCCCTCGATCAGCAGGATGTCGGGGCGGTGCACCGTCAGCCGCTCGTCGGGCACGATGTCGTAGACCAGGTGGGAGTAGACCGGGGCGCTCACCTCGGGCCGGCCCGCCTTGATGTCGCTGACGAACCGCAGCAGCGCGCGCCGGTCGTAGGACTCCGGGAAGCCCTTGCGGCTCATCATGCCCCGGCGCTCGAGCTCGGCGTTGGGGTGCAGGAAACCGTCGGTCGTCACCAGGTCGACGCGCGGGTGCTGGGGCCAGCGCGCCAGCAGCAGCCGCAGCAGCCGGGCGGTGGTCGACTTGCCCACCGACACCGACCCGGCGATCCCGATGACGAACGGCGTGCGCTCCGCGCTCGCCCCCAGGAACGTCCGGTAGGCCCGGTAGAGCCGCCCGCCCTCCTGCACGTGCAGCGTCAGCAGCCGCGACAGCGGCAGGTAGACCTCGCGGACCTCGTCGAGGTCGATCTCGTCGCCCAGGCTGCGCACTCGGTGCAACTCGTCGGCGGTCAGCGGCAGCGGCGTGTTCGCGCCCAGCCTCGCCCACGACTCCCGGTCGAAGTCGACGAACGGCGAGGAGGTCATCGTTCGCGCACCGTTGCGACCGCTCACCGGGCCAACGTAGATCGCACCGGGCCCCTGGGCAGGCAGAGGTGACGAGACGCTCACCGGCGGACCGGGCGCCCCGCGCGCACGGCGGGCGAGTCGTACACTGTGATCCTCCAACGAGGGCCAGCTGACGGCCCGCCCCGACGAGTTCGCGGCCGGAGCCACCCGGCCCCGCGAGGAGCATCCCGTGCCCACCGCACGCCCCGACGAACCGGGACGATGGTCGCACGCGGGTGCGGCCCCGCGCCGGATCCGCGGCCCCCGCCCGGGCGCGTCATGACCGTGCTGTGGTCGATCCTCGGCCTCCTCGCGGTCGCCGCGCTGACCCTGGGCACCGCGATCTCGGTCGCCTCGGAGTTCTCGCTGACCGCGCTGGAGCGCAGCCAGGTCGACGCGCACGTCGCCGAGGTCGGCGACCGCAGGGCGCGCACCGTGCAGCGGGCCCACCGCGGCCTGTCGTTCCAGCTGTCGGGCAGCCAGCTCGGCATCACCATCACCACGCTGGTCACCGGCTACATCGCCGAGCCCGCCATCGCCGAGCTGCTGCGCCCCGGCCTGGAGGCGGTCGGGCTGTCGCAGGGCATCGCCTCGGGCACCGCGACGGCGCTGTCACTGCTGCTGGCCACGACGCTGTCCATGGTCTTCGGCGAGCTGGTGCCCAAGAACCTGGCCATCGCCAACCCGCTGGGCACCGCCCGCGCCGTCGTGTGGCTGCAGAGCGGGTTCGCGCACGCGTTCCGCTGGCTGATCAGCGCGCTCAACGCCGCGGCCAACGCGATCGTGCGCAGGCTCGGCGTCGAGCCCGCCGAGGAGCTGCGCTCGGCCCGCTCCCCCGGCGAGCTCGGCTCGCTGGTGCGCAGCAGCGCCCAGCACGGCAGCATCGACGCCGGCACCGCCACCCTGCTCGACCGCTCCCTGCGCTTCACCGACCGGGTCGCCGAGGACCTGATGACCCCGCGCGTGCGCGTGGAGTCGCTCGACGCCGACGACACCGTCGCCGACCTGGTCGCCCTGTCGCGGCGCACCGGTTTCTCCCGCTTCCCCGTCCGGGACGGCGACCCCGACGCCGTGCTGGGCGTCGTGCACGTCAAGCAGGCCTTCGGCGTGCCGGCCGCCGAGCGGGCCAGGGTGCGGCTGCGCGAGCAGGTGCAGCCGGTGCCGACCGTGCCCGAGTCCCTCGACGGCGACGCCCTGCTCAACCGGCTGCGCGAGTCGGGCCTGCAGGTCGCCGTCGTCGTCGACGAGTACGGCGGCACCGCGGGCATCGTGACGCTGGAGGACCTGGTCGAGGAGATCGTCGGCGACGTCCGCGACGAGCACGACCGCGCCGAGCAGGCCACGGTGCGCCGCCTCGGACGCGACAGCTGGCTGGTCTCGGGCCTGCTGCGGGCCGACGAGGTCGCCGAGGCCACCGGCTTCGCCATGCCGGAGGGCAGCTACGAGACCCTGGCCGGGCTGGTGCTGGCCCGCCTCGGGCGCATCCCCGACGTCGGCGACGACCTCGCGGTGGACGGCTGGCGGCTCACCGTCATGCGCCGCGACCGCAACCGCCTCGCCGAGCTGCGCGTCGCCCGCCCCGGCACGCCCCCGGAGCAGGCCGCGACCGGTCCCGCCCAGCGGCCGGCCGAGCCACCGCGAGCGGCCGCCCCGGCCGACACGACCGAGGGGGCGGACCGCGCGCGGGCCGCCCGGGAGGAGGCCGGGCGTGGGCGGTGACCTGCTGGCCCTGCTGGCCGCGATCGGGCTGCTGGCGGCCAACGCGTTCTTCGTCGGCGCCGAGTTCGCGCTGATCTCCTCGCGCCGCGACCGGCTGGAGGCGATGGCGGAGGGCGGCTCGGCGGGCGCGCGCACCGCGCTGCGCGCCGGCGCCGACCTGTCCCGCATGCTGGCGGCGTCCCAGCTGGGCATCACGATCTGCTCGCTGCTGCTGGGCAGGCTCGGCGAACCCGCCGTCGCGCACCTGATCGAAGCGCCGCTGCACTGGGCCGGGCTGCCCGACGCCGTGCTGCACCCGCTGGCCTTCGCGCTGTCGCTGGCCATCGTGGTCGTCGCGCACATCCTGCTCGGCGAGATGGTGCCCAAGAACATCGCGATCGCCGGCCCGGAGCGCACCGCGACCTGGCTGGTGCCGCCGTTCCTGGTGTTCACCACCGTGATGCGGCCGCTGATCGAGCTGTTCAACCTGATGGCCAACGGCGTGCTGCGGCTGCTCGGGGTGGAGCCCCGCGACGAGCTGGAGACCTCCTTCACCCCCGGCGAGCTGGCCGACCTGATCGCCGAGTCCGGCCGCGAGGGCCTGCTCGACCAGGACGAGTCGCAGCGGCTCACGCGCACCATCGGCTCGGTCGAGGCGACGGTCCGCGAGGTCGTCGTGCCGCTCGACGAGCTGGTGACGCTGCCCGCCGAGCCCACCGTCGACGACGTGGCCGGTGCCGTCGCCCGCACCGGGTTCTCCCGCTTCCCGCTGCTGGACACCGACGGGCGCGTCTCGGGCTACCTGCACGTCAAGGACATCCTCGACCTGCTCGACCCGGACCACGAGGGCGGCGCGGTGCCTCCCGAGCGCGTCCGCGGGCTGCCCGAGATCCCCATCCCGGCCCGGCTCGACGAGGCGCTGGCGGTGCTGCGGCGCTCGCGCGCCCACCTGGGCAGGGTGATCGGCCCGGACGGCGGCACGGTCGGCCTGGTCGCCATGGAGGACCTCGTCGAGCACTACGTCGGCGAGGTGCGCGACGCCACGCACGCCGGGCCCGAGCCGCGGCCGGGCCAGCGCAGCTGACCCCTTGACCTGAACCCGGCTCGAGGTTCGAGGATGCTCCGGTGACCGTCTTCAGCGATGCCGAACTCGCCTACCTGCGCAGCCAGCGGCTGGCCCGGCTGGCGACCATCGGTCCCGACGGCGCGCCCCAGGTGCGCCCCGTCGGGTTCCTGGTGGACGCCGGGACCGGGACCATCGACATCCCCGGCCTGGCCAACCCCTCGACCCAGAAGTGGCGCAACGTCGCCCGCGACGGGCGCGTCGCGCTCGTCGTCGACGACGTCGTCCCCGATCCGTGGCAGCCCCGCGCCCTGGAGGTGCGCGGCGTCGCCGAGTTGCTGCCCGACGAGTTGCCCTCCGCGGCGTTCCCCGGGGTGCAGCCCGGGGTGATCCGCATCCACCCGCGGCGGGTCCTGGTCTTCGGCGTCGAGGAGGGCGCCGCGCCGGCGCGGACCGTGCCGGCCGGCTGACCCGGCCCCGCCGCCTGCGCCTACGGTGGTCGGATGCGGGTGCTCGACGAGGCCGGGTGGCGGGCCAGGGCGGCCGCCCACCGCGACCGCGTCGCGCGCTGGACCGGGCCGCACCGCGAGCGCAGGCGGCGCCGCGAGCCGCACCCCGTGCTGGACTTCCTGTTCACCTACTACTCGCTGCGTCCCGCGCGGCTCGAGCAGTGGCACCCCGGCCCGGGCGTCGGGCTGGCCGCCGGGGCGCCGTTCCTGGACCTGCCCGGCTACGTCCGCGACGACGCGCTCGGCGAGGGCGTCGTGCGGTTGGACCCGACCGCCCTGCCCGAGCGCTACCGCGCCACCGCGGCGTTCGTGCGGGCCCTGCTCACCGCCACCGCCTCCCGCCCGCCGCGGCTGAGCTGCTTCGGCCTGCACGAGTGGGCGATGGTGTACCGCTCCGACGCGCCCCGCCACGGCGCGGTCCCGCTGCGCCTGGGCGCCGCCGGCACCGACGCGGTCGTCGAGTCGCTGCCGGTGCACTGCACCCACCACGACGCGTTCCGGTTCTTCACCGACCCCGCCCGGCCCCGCAACGCCGTCCAGCCGGCCCGCGCCGACCAGGTCGCGCTGGAGCAGCCCGGCTGCCTGCACGCCACCATGGACCTCTACAAGTGGGCCTACAAGCTGAGCCCGCTCGTCCCCGGCGAGCTGCTGGTCGACTGCTTCGCGCTGGCCGCCGAGGTGCGCGAGCTCGACATGCGGGCCAGCCCGTACGACCTGTCCGCCCACGGCTACTCCCCCGTGGAGATCGAGACGCCCGGCGGGCGCGCGGCCTACGCCCGCGCGCAGGCCGCGTTCGCGGTTCGGGCGGTACCGTTGCGCCGCCGCCTCGTCGAGGTCTGCGACTCCTTCCTCGACGGCTGAACCGGCCTGTCGCCGCGCTCTCCTCCCGTGCCGTCCGTGGGCTTTCGTCATCCGAAGGATGACGAAACGATGGCGTCAATGAAGCGTTGACGTGGTGGCGGAGATCGCGTATCTGGACAGCGGCACTCCCCTCCTGTCATCCCTGAAGGAGCGGGGCCGGTCAACCCCCTGTTCTTGCTGTTGATCTTTGTTCTGGGGGTTCTCCGCCGGGTTCTGGGCGCGTCGAGGTAGGCGGCGGGGTCAAGGAGCGCCCGTCAGGG
>NZ_JAHDTH010000265.1 GCF_018531445.1 Pseudonocardia lacus | reverse complement strand
CGCGGCCAGCGCCAGCGCCGCGCACACCGCGACCAGTGCCCGGGGCGAGCGCGGCGGGTTCACGCCGGCGGCGACCCGACGGCGCCGACCCGCTCGGGCCCGTCCGGGGACAGCGACGGCGGAGCGGGGCGCCCGGCGGCCGCGGGCTCAGACAGGGTCGCCGCCGTGGCCACCGCCGACAGCACCGCGCGGGCCTTGTTCAGGCACTCGGCGTCCTCGGCGACCGGGTCGGAGTCGGCCACGATGCCCCCGCCCGCCTGCACGTAGGCCACCCCGTCGCGGACGAGCGCGGTGCGGATCGCGATGGCGGTATCGGCGTTGCCGGCGAAGTCGAGGTAGCCCACGATCCCGCCGTAGAGCCCCCGGCGGGTGGGCTCCAACTGCTCGATGATCTCCATGGCGCGCGGCTTCGGCGCCCCGGACAGCGTCCCGGCCGGGAAGCAGGCGGTCACCGCGTCGTAGGCGGTGCGGTCGGCGCGCAGGGTGCCGGTGACCGTGGAGACCAGGTGCATGACGTGGCTGTAGCGCTCCACGTTGAAGAAGTTGTGCACCTTGACGGTGCCCGGCTCGCACACCCGGCCCAGGTCGTTGCGGCCCAGGTCGACCAGCATCACGTGCTCGGCGCGCTCCTTCTCGTCGGCGCGCAGGTCCTTCTCCAGCAGCGTGTCCTCCTCCTCGGTGGCCCCGCGCCAGCGCGTCCCCGCGATCGGGTGCGTGGTGACCACGCCGTCCTGCACCGTGACCAGCGCCTCCGGGCTCGACCCGACGATCGCGAACCGCTCCCCGACCGCGGGCTCCAGCCGCAGCAGGTACATGTACGGGCTCGGGTTGGTGGCCCGCAGCACCCGGTAGACGTCGAGCGGGTCCGACGGGCACTCCATCTCGAACCGCTGGGAGACGACCACCTGGAAGGCCTCGCCCGCGCGGATCAGCTCCTTCGCCTCCTCCACGGCGGCGTGGTGCTCGGGGGCGGAGCGACGGCGGGTGAACCGCGGCTCGGCCGGCCGGTACACCCCGATCGTGGCGGGCGCGGGCGCGGCCAGCTCCGCGGTCATCCGGTCGAGGCGGGCCACCGCGTCGTCGTAGGCCTCGTCGACGCGCTCGTCGCTGGCGTCCCAGTTGATCGCGTTCGCGATCAGCGTGACGGTGCCCTCGTGGTGGTCGACGGCGGCCAGGTCGGTGGCCAGCAGCATGATCAGCTCGGGGATGCGCAGGTCGTCGGCGGCCAGCTCGGGCAGCCGCTCCAGCCTGCGCACGACGTCGTAGCCGAGGTAACCGACCATCCCGCCGGTCAGCGGGGGCAGCCCCGGCAGCGGCTCGCTGTGCAGCTCCTCCAGGCAGAACCGCAGCGCGGCCAGCGGGTCGCCGTCGGTGGGCAGCCCGGCCGGGACCTCACCGGTCCAGGTGAGCGAGCCGTCGACCACGGTCAGCGCGGCGGCGCTGCGGGCGCCGACGAACGACCAGCGCGACCACGACCTGCCGTTCTCCGCCGACTCCAACAGGAAGGTGCCGTGCCGGTCACCGGCCAGCTTGCGGTAGACCCCGACCGGGGTCTCGTCGTCGGCGAGCAGCCTGCGGGTCACCGGGATCACCCGGTGCCCCGCGGCCAGCTCGCGGAACTCCTCGCGACTGGGGGTGACCGTTCCGAGTGCGCCGGCCGGCGCGGTGGCGGTCATGGCGGACATTGTCGCAAGCCCGCCCGCGCCCCCGTCGGGCCACACGGCCGCGACCGCGCGCGTCGGGGACAATGGCGGGCATGGCAGCACCCGAGCGGGCCCGGCCCGGCCGCCGCCGGGGCCGCCGACCCGGCGGCGCCGACACCCGCGCCCAGCTCCTCGACGCCGCTCGCGCCGAGTTCGCCGAGCGGGGCTTCGACGGCGCCACGGTCCGGGCGATCGCCGAGCGCGCCGGCGTCGATGCGGCGATGGTCAACCACTGGTTCGGTGGCAAGGACGCGTTGTTCACCGCCACCCTGGACATCCCGGTCGACCCGGCGGTGATCGTCAGCGACGTGCTGCCCGGTGACCCGAGCACCCTGGCCTGGCGGATCGTGCCGCGGTTCCTGCACCTGTGGGACGCCACCGGCGGCGGCCAGATGGTCACCCTCGTGCGCAGCATCGCCGCGCACGAGGCCGCCGCCCGGATGATGCGCGAGTTCATCTCCCGGGTCGTGCTCAACCGGATCGTCCGCGACGTCGCCCCCGACCGGCACGAGCTGCGCGCATCGCTGGCCGCCACCCAGCTCATCGGGCTGGGCATGATCCGCTACGTGCTCAAGCTGGAGCCGCTGGCCTCCGCCGACCACGCCACGATCACCGCGGCCGTCGCCCCCAACCTGCAGCGCTACCTCACCGGCGACATCTCCGGGGACGATCAGACCCCGGGGCGGTCGGGGTCGATGAAGCCCGACTCGTAGGCCGCGACCACGGCCTGCGTGCGGTCGCGGGCGCCCAGCTTGGCCAGCACGTTCCCGACGTGCGTCTTCACGGTCTCCACCCCGACCACCAGCTCGCGGGCGATCTCGGCGTTGGACAGCCCCCGGGCCATCCAGCGCAGCACCTCGCCCTCCCGATCGGTCAGCCCGGCCCCGCGCAGCGCGTCGCCCCGCCGCCGCCCGCGCGTGGCCACCAGGTCGCGCACCGCGGCCGGGAACAGCAGCGAGTCGCCCTCGGCCACCGTGCGCACCGCCCGCACGATCTCCACCGGCCGCGCCCGCTTGAGCAGGAACCCGGTCGCGCCCGCCTGCAGGGCGTCGTAGACGTAGCCGTCGTTGCCGAAGGTGGTCAGCACCAGGACGCGCGGCGGGTCGGCCAGGGCCGTCGTCAGGTGCCGGGTGGTGGCGATGCCGTCGACGTCGGGCATCCGCACGTCCATCAGCACGACGTCCGGTCGCAGCCTGCGCACCAGGCCGGGCACCTCGGAGCCGTCGTCGGCCTCGCCGAGGACCCGCATGTCCGACTCCGCGTCGATGATCGCCCGCAGGCCGGTCCGCACCAGCTCCTCGTCGTCGACCAGCAGCACGCCGATCACAGCCGCTCCCCCGGGCACACTCTCGATCATCGCGGCCCCGCGAAGGGCAACCGCACCGCGACACGCCACTGGTCGGCATCCGGCCCCGCGGAGAGCTCACCGCGCAGCACCCCGACCCGCTCGCGCATGCCGGCCAGCCCGCGCCCCCCGCGGCCGGCGCGGACCGGCGCCGCTCCGAGCGGGTTGGTCAGCTCCAGGTCGACCCGGTCGTCGCCGACGTCCACCCGCACCCCCACCGGCACCCTCCCCGCGTGGCGCAGCGCGTTGGTCAGCCCCTCCTGCACGATCCGGAACGCCTCGCGCGACACCACCGCCGGCACCGCCGCCGGGTCGCCGCGCACCTCCGCCGTGACGGCGACCCCGGCCGAGCGGGTGCCGTCGAGCAGGCGGTCGAGGTCGCCGAGGTCGGGCTGCGGGGCCCGGGTGTCCTCGGTGGCTCCCTCCCGCAGCAGGGCGAGCACGTGGTCCAACTCGTCGAGGGCGGTGCGGCCGGCCTCGGCGATCGCGTCCAACGCGCGGGCGACGAACGCCGGGTCGCTGTCGAGCACCCGCGCCGCCGCCCCGGCCTGCAGGGTCGTCACGGTGAGCGCGTGGCCGACCGAGTCGTGCAGCTCGCGGGCGAGCCGGTTGCGCTCGGTCATCCGCCGCTCCGCGGCCCGCGCCCGCTCCAGCTCCACGACCAGCCGCTCGGCCTCCGACGGCCCGAGCAGCCGCGGCGCCAGCCGGGCCAGCGCCGCCCCCGCCGCCGACACCCCGTGCAGCAGCGCCACCGGCAGCACCAGCGCCGCCACCGGCCCCCACGCCATCGCCCACCCGGCCGGCAGCGGCTGCATCGGCATCCACGGCGCGAGCAGCAGCCCCACCGTGCCCGGCACCACGAAGAACACCACCAGCCCGACCAGCCCGCCGACCGCCATGTTGACCAGCAGCCACAGCGCGGCCCGCCGCCGCGCCGGCCACGCGTCCCCGGTCGCCGGATCGGGCTCGGGCACCCGCGCCCCCAGCAGCGCCCGCGCCGCGGTGATCTCCAGCGCCCGCACCCCCGGCACCAGCGCCACCCCCACCGCCGCGACCACCGCCACCACCATCAGCAGCCCCAACGACAGCGGATCGGCCCCCTCCTGCCCGAGCGCGGAACCGAAGAGGATCCCCAGCGCCAGGTACGGCAGCAGCAGGACGGCCCCCAGCAGCAGGTGCACCGCCCGGCGGTAGGTCAGCCCGCTCCGCAGCGGGGCGAGGACCTGGCGCAGCACCCCCTGATCGTCGCAAATCCGGTTGGCGGGCGGCTCCCCCGCGCGAGGGAGCCTCTTCCGGGGGCTTCTTGCGGAGCCCTCCCGTGAGAGGCCTCCCGCGGCACCTCCGCTGCGGGCGACCTCGGATCTGGGGCTTCGGGGTGGTGTGGCCGCTTCGCGGCCGGGCGGGTGGGGGCGTCCTCGCAGCGCCAGGTGGGTGTCGCAGCGCTGGCTGGGTTCTCGCAGCCCGCCGGCGGGCTGCGACGGCACCGCTGGGTCTGCGAGGTGGCCGAATCACATGATCGACTGGGACATCAGCCGCTAGCGCGGCGAACGTCCCCAACCGGGCGAGGGTGGGGTCCACGCAGCGCCAGGTGGGTGTCGCAGCGCTGGCTGGGTCGTCGCAGCGCGCCGGCGGGCTGCGACCACCCACCCACAGCTGCGAGGACGCCGAGTCACATGATCGACGTGGCCGCGGGGACATGTCAGCCCCCACGCCACCGGCAAATCGGACATCCCCGCCGACCTCGCCGCCCATCGAGCGGCGGTTCGGGTCCTCGCAGCGCAGGGTGGGTGTCGCAGGCCTGGGTGGGTCGCCGCAGCGCGCCGGCGGGCAGCGACGGCACCGCTGGGTCTGCGAGGCGCCCCGATCCCATGATCGGCTCGGCCGGGGAGGGCCACGGTGCCGACAGGTATGCGCCGCGCCCACCGCAGGGCGACACGCGCACCGGTTGGCCACTCACAGAGTCCTCGTGCGCTTCGCAGCCTCCGCGGAGGCTGTGAAGCGCACACCCACCCTGCGAAGACGAGGCACCCGCCCCCGACCAGCGGCGACAGGACCGGCGCCGGACTGGGACCGAACGGGGAGCCCGGCGTCCCCCCAAGCCCCCTGCCGTCACGTCGGCGCGCGAAGCGCCTGCACATCCGCCGGGCCCCCGCACCCGGAAAGGCCAACCGCCGCCCATGCATGCCAACCGTGCGGGGGCCCGGCGGATGTGCTGCCCTCCGGGGCCGACGGGACGGCAGGGGGCGACCCCCTGCTCGATCAGAGGTCGCCCGCCGCGAAGGCGCCGCCGGAGGCCCCCTCAAGAACCCCGCAGGCGCTGCCGGAGGCCCCTCAAGAACCCCGCAGGCGCTGCCGGAGGCCCCTCAAGAACCCCGCAGGCGCCGCCGGAGGCCCCTCAAGAACACCGCAGGCGCCGCCGGAGGCCCCTCACGAACACCGCAGGCGCCGCCGGAGGCCCCCTCAAGAACACCAGCGGCCCTACAAGAACATCACCCGACCGGCGCCCCGAGAAGCACCTCGGTGTCGAAGCACGTCCGCGTCCCCGTGTGACACGCCGCCCCCTCCTGGTCCACCACCACGAGCAGCGCGTCCCCGTCGCAGTCCAGCCGGACTTCGTGCACCGCCTGGGTGTGCCCGGAGCTCTCGCCCTTGACCCAGTACTCCTGGCGGCTGCGCGACCAGTACGTGGCCCGGCCGCTGGTCAGCGTCCGGTGCAGGGCTTCGTCGTCCATCCAGGCGACCATCAGCACCTCGCCGGTGCCGCGCTGCTGGGTCACCGCGCAGACGAGCCCGTCGGGGGTGCGCTTCAGCTTGGCGGCGATCTCCGGGTCGAGCTGGGAGACCTGGACGCGCGCACTCATCTGACCTCCAGGCCCGCGTCGCGCAGGCTCGTCTTGACCTCACCGATCCGGATCAGTCCGAAGTGGAACACACTGGCCGCGAGGACCGCGTCGGCGCCCGCCTTCACCGCGGGCGGGAAGTGCTCGACCTTGCCGGCGCCGCCGCTGGCGATCACCGGGATGTCCACGACGGCGCGCACCGCCGTGATCATCTCCAGGTCGAAGCCGGCCTGGGTGCCGTCGGCGTCCATCGAGTTGAGCAGGATCTCCCCGGCGCCGAGTTCCTGGCCGCGGGCCGCCCACTCGACGGCGTCGATTCCGGTGCCGCGGCGGCCGCCGTGGGTGGTGACCTCCCACCCGGACGGCGTGGGCTTGCCACCGTCGGGCACCTTGCGCGCGTCGACCGAGAGCACGATGCACTGGGAGCCGAACCGGCGGCTGGCCTCGGCCAGCAGCTCGGGGCGGGCGATGGCGGCGGTGTTGATGCCGGTCTTGTCGGCGCCGGCGCGCAGCAGGGCGTCGATGTCGTCGGTGGTGCGGATGCCGCCGCCCACGGTGAGCGGGATGAAGACCTGGTCGGCGGTGCGCCGGACCACGTCGAGCATGGTGTCGCGCCCGCTGGAGGACGCCGTGACGTCGAGGAAGGTCAGCTCGTCGGCGCCCTCGGCGTCGTACACCCTGGCCATCTCCACCGGGTCGCCCGCGTCGCGCAGGTCGGTGAAGTTGACACCCTTGACGACCCGGCCGGCGTCGACGTCCAGGCAGGGGATCACCCGGACCGCGACGCCCATCAGCCCGCCGCCCGACCGGCCGCGACGTCGACCTTCCGCACGGCCTCCAGGGCCTCGGGCAGCGTGAAGCGCCCGGCGTAGAGGGCCTTGCCGACGATGGAGCCCTCGATGTTCGCGCCCTTGGCGGCGGCCTCGGCCAGCGCCACCAGGTCGGAGACCTGGGAGATGCCGCCGGAGGCGATCACCGGGGCCGGGGTGCGGGCGGCGACCTCGGTGAGCAGCTCGACGTTCGGGCCGCGCAGGGTGCCGTCCTTGCTGACGTCGGTCACGACGTAGCGGGCGCAGCCGTCGCGGTCGAGGCGCTCCAGGGTCTCCCACAGGTCGCCGCCGTCGGTGGTCCAGCCGCGCGCGGCGAGGCGGTGGCCCTGGTCGGTGATGCGCACGTCGAGGCCGACGGCGACGCGCTCACCGTGCTCGGCGATGGCGCGGGCGCACCACTGCGGGTCCTCCAGGGCGGCCGTGCCCAGGTTGACCCGGGCGCAGCCGGTGGCGAGGGCGCGGTCGAGGGAGGCGTCGTCGCGGATCCCGCCGGACAGCTCCACCTGGACGTCGAGCTCGCCGACGACCGCGGCGAGCAGTTCGGCGTTGGACCCGCGCCCGAAGGCGGCGTCCAGGTCGACCAGGTGGATCCACTCGGCGCCGTCGCGCTGCCAGGCCAGCGCGGCCTCGCGGGGTTCGCCGTATCCGGTCTCGGTGCCGGCCTCGCCCTGGACCAGGCGCACGGCCTGGCCGTCGGCGACGTCAACGGCGGGCAGCAGGGTGAAACTCACGGTCCGTGAGCCTACCGAGCCCGATCGGCGGCTGACCGCTGCGTCAGCCTGACGGGTCCCCGCACCCCGACGCGCCTCAGCCGACGACGTCGCGCAGCCAGTTCTTCAGCACGGTGGCGCCGGCGTCGCCGGACTTCTCCGGGTGGAACTGGGTGGCCGCGAGGGCACCGTTCTCGACGGCGGCGACGAAGTCCTCGCCGTGGTGGGCCCAGGTGACCAGCGGCGGGCGCAGCACCTCGGACTCCTCCAGCGTCCAGTGCCGCACGCCGAACGAGTGCACGAAGTAGAAGCGGGCGTCGGCGTCGAGCCCGGCGAAGAGCGTGGAGCCGGTGGGGACGCGCACGGTGTTCCAGCCCATGTGCGGCAGCACGTCGGCCTTGAGCTTCTCGACGGTGCCCGGCCACTGGCCGCAGCCCTTCGTGCGCTCGCCCCATTCGACGCCGAGGTCGAACAGGATCTGCATGCCGACGCAGATGCCCAGCACCGGGCGGCCCCCGGCGAGCCTGCGCTCGATGATCCGGGCGCCGTCCACCGACTCCAGCCCGGCCATGCAGGCCGCGTAGGCCCCCACGCCGGGTACGACCAGTCCGTCGGCCTCGAGGGCGGCGTCGCGGTCCGCGGTGACCGTGACGTCCGCGCCGACGCGCTGCAGCGCCCGCTCGGCCGAGCGGAGGTTGCCCGACCCGTAGTCGAGCACGACGATCCGCGACATGCCCCCAGGGTAACCGCAGCGCCGCACCGTCGATCTTGGTTTCGGCTCGGCGACGGGTCGCGTCGGTAACCGATTTGACCTGAACACGGGTCGAGGTTGCAGTCTGGACGGGTGACCGAGCTCGCCGCCGCGCCCCCGTCCATCCCCGCCGGCGGACTGCTCGCGCCCTCCTTGCGCACCCTCACGGTCGGGTCGGTCGCCCTGGTCAGCCTGGCCGCGTTCGAGGCGATGGCGGTCGCCACGGCGATGCCGACGGCCGCCGCGGCGCTGGACGGGATCTCCGGGTACGCGCTGGCGTTCGGGCTGCCGCTGGCGACCAGCGTCGTCGGGATGGTGCTGTCCGGCGTGTGGTCGGATTCACGCGGACCGGCCGGGCCGATGCGTGTCGGGGTGGCGGGGTTCGTGGTCGGGCTGCTGCTCGCCTCGATCGCCCCGAGCATGGAGCTGCTCGCCGCCGGGCGGGCCGTGCAGGGGCTCGGATCGGGGCTGTTCACGGTGGCCCTCTACGTCGTCGTGGCCCGCGCGGTGCACCCGGCGCTGCGGCCGCGGCTGTTCGCCGCGTTCGCCGCGGCCTGGGTGCTGCCCGCGGTCGTCGGGCCGCCGGTCGCCGGGCTGATGGTCGAGACGATCGGCTGGCGCTGGGTGTTCGCGTCGGCCGCGCTGCTGGCGGTGCCCGCGGCGACGATGGTCGAGCCGGCCCTGCGCCGGCTGCGGGCGATCACCGTGGACGCCCCGGCGGCTCCCGGGCCGGCCGTGCGGCGGGTGCGGCGGGTGCTGTGGG
>NZ_JAHDTH010000264.1 GCF_018531445.1 Pseudonocardia lacus | reverse complement strand
CGACGCGGCCACCGGCACCCCGACCTCCCGCGCCTCCCCCGACCCGCGCCCACCCGGCCCGGACCGGGGCGTCCGGCCACCGGCCGCACCCCGAGCCCGTCGCCCCGCCCCCGTCGCGCCGTCGGACGACCGCACCGCCTCGATCGGCGGCGCGGTCGGGTCGCCGCGCCGGACGTCGTCGGTGAGCCCGCCGAAGACCTCGGCGAACACCGCGTCGAGCAGGGGCAGCTGGGCGGGGTCCGAGACGAGCGTGGCCCGCGCGCACGACAGCAACCGCCCCGACGTCGTCGGCCCCACCGCCACGACCGCCGCCGCGAACCGCTGCACCCGGTCCGGCCCCACCACCAATCCCGCGGCCCGGCACCGCTCCGCGAACCCCGCCACCACCTCCGCCAGCCCCGCCACCCCCGCCGGCGCCAGCCCCGCCTGAACACCCACCCCTGGTTCAGGAAAGCCACGATGCTGCCCTCTGCGGGCAGCATCGTGGCTTTCCTGAACTCCGGGTGGCGCGGTGGGACGGCGTGAGGGGGGTGGGAGGGGTGGGCGAGGAGGGGTCATCGGGGAGCTACCAGGGCGGCGAGGCCCCGGTCGCGGGCCGCGGTCGCGTCCTCGTCGTACTTGAGGACGGCGCCGAGGGTGCGGTCGGCGGCGGTGGCGTCCAGCTCCGCCACGCCGAGGACGTGCAGGGCCGTGGTCCAGCTGATCGCCTCGGCCACGCCGGGCGGTTTGAGCAGGTCGAGGCCGCGCATCCGCTGCACCGCGCCGGCCACCTGCCCGGCCAGCCAGCCGGCCGCCCCCGGCACACGCCGGCGCACGATCTCGGCGACGCGGTCGGGGCCGGGGTAGCCGATCCAGTGGTAGAGGCAGCGGCGCTTGAGGGCGTCGTGCAGGTCGCGGGTGCGGTTGGAGGTGAGCACCGCGACGGGCGGGACGACCGCGCGCCGGGTGCCCAGCTCCGGGATCGTGACCGCGGACTCGGCGAGCAACTCGAACAGGAACGCCTCGAACTCGTCGTCGGCCCGGTCGACCTCGTCGATCAGCAGCACCGCCGGCCGGGGGCCGGGGTGGTCGATGGCCGCGAGCAGCGGGCGGGCCAGGAGGTGCTCGGCGGTGAAGAGGTCGGCGTCGCGCAGCTGCTCGCCGCGCGACTCGGCGAGCCGGATCGACAGCAGCTGGCGCGGGTAGTTCCACTCGTAGAGGGCCTCGGCGGCGGTGATGCCCTCGTAGCACTGCAGCCGCAGCAGCGGGGTGTCGAGCACTTCGGCGAGCGCCTTGGCGGCCTGGGTCTTGCCGACGCCCGGTTCGCCCTCCAACAGGATCGGCTGCCCCATCCGCACGGCCAGGAACAGGGCGGTGGCCAGCGGGTCGTCGGTCAGGTAGCCGGTCGCGTCGAGGCTGGCCCGCAGGTCGTCCACATCGGACGGCAGGTCGGTCACCGCGGGTACCCGCCGGGGTCGGCCAGGTAGGCGTCGCGGCAGCCGGACCCGCAGAACCAGTGCCCGCCGGCCGACGGCGTCGGCGCCGCCGCGACCACCTCCATCCCGCACACCGGGTCGATCACCGGCGCCTCCCGCGGCGGCGGCACCACCGCCCCGCCCGGTTCAGGAAAGCCACGTTCCTGCCCTGTGGGTTCCGGAACGTGGCTTTCCTGAACTCCGGGCAGTGGGGCGGCGGGGGCGGCGGGGGCGGCGGGGGCGGCGGGGCGGGCGGAGCGCTCGGCCACGAGCTGGGCGTAGATGGACAGGGCGATCTCGTTCGGCGTGCGGGCGCCGATGTCGAGGCCGGCGGGGGCGTGCACCCGCTCGACGCCGGTGACCCCGCGCGCGGCCACCGCGCCGAGCACCCCGGCGGCCCGGGCCCGGCTCGCCACCAGGGCGACGTAGGGCACGCCCGCCTCCAGCGCGGCGGCCAGCACCTCCTCCTCGTCGTGGCCGTGCGAGGCGACGACGACGGCGGCGGTGTCGGCCGGTGGCGGCGCCGCCGGGTCGTCCACCACCCGCACGTCGTGGTCGAGCGCCTCGCCGACCCGCACCACGGCCCGCGCCACCGGCGAGTCGCCGCGGACCAGCACGAGCGCCGGCGGCAGCACCGGCTCCAGGAAGATCTCCAGGGCCCCGCCGGACAGGCACGGGTTGTCCACCACCCGCACCCCGGGCGCGGGCGGCGCGGACGCCCCGCCGCCCGGGGTGATCCGCAGCAGGCCGGCCTCGCCGGAGGCCAGCACGCGCAGCGACTCGACGCGGGCGGTGCTCTCCGCGCACGAGCCCCCGACGAAGCCCTCCATCGTCCCGTCGGCCAGCACCAGGGCCTGGTCGCCCGGCCGGGCGCTGGTCGGGCGTTCCGCGCGGACCACGGTGGCCAGCACGAACGGGGTGCGCCCCGTGCGCAGCCGGCTGGCGCGGTCGAGCAGCCTGGCGTCGGCCATGGTCATCGACCCGTCAGCCGATGGCCAGGTCGGTGCGGATGGGCTCGCCCCGCATCGCCCGCCAGACGTGCGCCGGGGTGAGCGGCATGTCGGCGTGCCGGACGCCGATGGCGTCGAGCACCGCGTTGACGACCGCGGGCGGCGAGCCGACCGTGGCCGACTCCCCGACGCCCTTGGCGCCGATCGGGTGGTGCGGCGAGGGCGTCACGGTCTCCCCCAGCTCCCACGACGGGCACTCCATCGCGGTGGGCAGCAGGTAGTCCATGAAGGACGCGCCGAGGTGGTTGCCGTCGGAGTCGAACGCCATGAGCTGCATCAGCGCCATGCCGACGCCGTCGGCGAGGCCGCCGTGCACCTGCCCCTCGACGATCATCGGGTTGATCCGCACCCCGCAGTCGTCGACGGCGATGAACCGGCGCACCGACGCCTGCCCGGTGCCCTTGTCGACGTCGACGACGCAGATGTAGGCGCCGCACGGGTAGGTGAGGTTGGGCGGGTTGTAGACGCAGGTGGCGTCCAGGTGGCCCTCGACGCCCTCGGGCAGCTCCAGGTCGGAGTGCGCGGCCATGGCGATGTCGGCGATCGCCGCGGACGCCGACGGGTCGCCGGCGACGTGGAAGCGGCCCTTCTCCCACTCCAGGTCGTCGGGCGAGACCTCCAGCATCGCCGCGGCCACGATCTTCGCGCGCTCCCGGACCTTGCGCGCGACGATCGCGGTCGCCGCGCCCGACACCGGTGTCGAGCGGGAGCCGTAGGTGCCCAGCCCGAACGGGGTCTGGTCGGTGTCGCCCTGCACGACCTCGATGTCGTCCGGGGAGATGCCCAGCTCCTCGGCGACGATCTGGGCGAACGTGGTGACGTGGCCCTGGCCCTGGCTCATGCACGACAGCCGCAGCACGGCCTTGCCGGTGGGGTGCACGCGCAGTTCGGCGCCGTCGGCCATGCCCAGCCCGAGGATGTCCATGGTCCGGCGCGGCCCGGCGCCGACGGCCTCGGTGAAGAACGCGATGCCGATGCCCATCAGCTCGCCGCGCTCGCGCTTGGCGGCCTGCTCGCGGCGCAGCTCGGCGTAGCCGGCGATGTCGAGGGCCTTCTGCAGCGTCGTCGGGTAGTCGCCGGAGTCGTACTCCCAGCCCAGCGCCGTGGTGTACGGGAACTGCTCGGGCTTGAGCAGGTTCTTCATCCGCAGCTCGGCCGGGTCCCAGCCCTGGTCGTGGGCGAGCACGTCGACCAGGCGCTCGATCAGGTACACCGCCTCGGTGATCCGGAACGAGCACGCGTAGGCGACGCCGCCGGGCGCCTTGTTCGTGTAGACGCCGGTGACGGCGCAGTGCGCGGCGGCCATGTCGTAGGAGCCGGAGAACACGTGGAACAGCCCGGCCGGCATCTTCGACGGCTGCGCGGTGCCGTTGAAGGCGCCGTGGTCGGCCAGCACCTTGACCCGCACCCCGAGCAGCTTGCCGTCCTTGGTGGACGCGATCTCGCCGTGCATGTGGTAGTCGCGGGCGAACGAGGTCGCCATCAGGTTCTCCGAGCGGTCCTCCACCCACTTCACCGGCGCCCCGGTGACGATCGTGCCGACGACCGCGCACACGTAGCCCGGGTAGATGCCGACCTTGTTGCCGAACCCGCCGCCGATGTCCGGCGAGATCACCTGGATCTTGTGCTCGGGCAGCCCGGCGACCAGCGCGTAGATCGTGCGGTGCGCGTGCGGGGCCTGGGTGGTCGTGTAGACGGTGAGCTTGCCCGTCACTGGGTCCATGCTGGCGATCGAGCCGCAGGTCTCCATCGGCGCCGGGTGCACCCGCGGGTAGAGCATGTCGCAGGACGCGACGACGTCGGCGTTCGCGAAGACGTCGTCGGTGGCCGCGGAGTCGCCGGCCTCCCAGTCGAAGATGTGGTTGTCGGTGCGGCCGTCGAGGTCGTCGCGGATCACCGGGGCGCCCTCGTCGAGCGCCTTGCGGGCGTCGATGACGGCGTCGAGCGGCTCGTAGTCGACCTCGATCAGGGCGAGCGCGTCGCGCGCGGAGTAGCGGTCCTCGGCGACGACGAACGCCACCTCCTGGCCCTGGAACCGGACCTTGTCGGTGGCCAGCACGGCCTGCACGTCGTGGCTGAGCGTCGGCATCCAGGCCAGGCCCAGCCCGGCCAGCGTCTCGCCGGTGATCACGGCCTTGACCTTCGGGTGCGCCTCGGCGGCGCTGGTGTCGATCGAGACGATCTTCGCGTGGGCGAACGGGCTGCGCAGGACCGCCCCGTGCAGCATCCCGGGCAGCGCGATGTCGTCGAGGTAGCGGCCCTGGCCGCGGATGAACCGCGCGTCCTCCTTGCGCCGCATGGAGCCGTAGCCCATGGGCGTGGACGCGCAGACCTGGGTCGGGGCGACCTCGGTGGGCGGGGTTCCCGGCGCCGCGACGCCGGTGGTGTCGGTGCTCACTGGTGCACCTCCTGAGCCGCACGCTCGATCTCGGCGGCGGCGTGCACGGAACGGACGATGTTCTCGTAGCCGGTGCACCGGCAGATCTGGCCGGAGATGGCGACCCGGATCTCGGTGTCGGACGGGTCCGGGTTGCGGTCGAGCAGCGCGCGGCAGGTCATCATCATCCCGGGCGTGCAGAACCCGCACTGCAGCCCGTGCTTGTCGGAGAAGCCCTGCTGGATCGGGTCGAGCTCGGCGCCGCGCGCCAGCCCCTCGACGGTGCGCACCTCGCGCCCGTCGGCCATGACGGCCAGCACGGTGCAGGACTTGACCGGCTGCCCGTCGAGCTGGACGACGCACACCCCGCAGTTGGAGGTGTCGCAGCCCCAGTGGGTGCCGGTCAACCGCAGCTCGTCGCGCAGGAAGTGCACCAGCAGCAACCGGGGCTCGACCTCGCGCGTGTGCGCCGTGCCGTTGACGGTGACGGTGATCTGCATGCTCAGGCCTCCGTTCCGTGCTGGGCCCGGGCCGCGGCGCGGCGCAGTGCCCTGGTGGTGAGCTCGCCGGCCAGGTGGCGCTTGTAGTCCTCGGGCCCGCGCTGGTCGGCGGTGGGGCGCACGTGCTCGGCGGCGATCCGGCCGGCCTCGACGAACCGCTCCTCCGTGACCGGGCCGCCGCGCAGGTAGTCCTCGGCCTGCGCGGCGCAGAAGTGCTCGGCGCCGACGGCGGTCAGCCCGATGCCGACCTCGGTGATCGTGTCGGCGTCCAGCCACAGCGCCGCCCCGCCGGCCGCGACGGCCCAGTCGCCCACCCGGCGCTCGACCTTCTCGTAGGCGCTGCCGCTGCCCGGCCGGATCGGCACCCGGACCTCGACCAGGATCTCGGCGTCGCCGACGACCGTCTGGTACGGCCCGGTGTGGAACTCGCGCGCGGAGACTTCGCGGCGCCCGTCGGCGCCCTCGATGACCGCGACGGCGTGCAGCGCGGTGAACGCGGCCGACAGGTCCTCGGACGGGTCGGCCTGGCACAGCGACCCGCCGATCGTGCCGCGGTTGCGCACCACCGGGTCGGCGATCACGCGCTCGGCGTCGACCAGGATCGGGAAGTGCTCGACGGCGAGCGGCGACTCCAGCAACTCGGTGTGGCGGACCATCGCCCCGATGCGCAGCGCGTCGGCGCCGTCGGCGGAGGCGATGCTGATCCCCTTGAGCTCGTCGAGGTCGTTGATGTCGATCAGCGTCTCAGGGTTGGCGATCCGCAGCTTCATCATCGGGATCAGGCTGTGGCCCCCGGCGACCAGCCGGGACTCCGGGCCGTAGCGGGTGAGCAGGGCGATGGCGTGCGCGACGCCGGTCGCCCTTTCGTAGTCGAACTGGGCAGGCACCTGCATGGCGGGCTCCCCTCAGCCGGACCCCCGTGTCCGGCGCTGCACGCAGTGTGTCCACCCCGCGCCACGCGGACAATCGCCGGCTAAGCGTTCCCTTAGGTCGGTGTCGCGCAGCACAATCGGGGGAATGACCTTGAACCAGCTGACGGCCTTCGTGCTGGTGGCCAGGCTGGGCTCGGTCAAGGCGGCGGCCACCACGCTGGACGTCAGCGAGCCCGCCGTCTCCCAGGCCCTCGCCGCGCTGCGCAAGCACTTCGACGACCAGCTCATCGTCCGCGGCGAGAACGGCATGGAGCTGACCGACGGCGGTCAGCGGCTGGTCACCATCGCCGCGCAGATCGTCGGGCTGGGCGTGGAGGCGGAGTCCGCGGTCCGCTCGGCCAGCGGCGCGCCCGACCGGCTGCGCCTGGTCACCTCCGCCGACGTCGCCGAGTTCGTCGCCGGCCCCCTGTTCGACGCGTTCGGCACCCGCAGCGCGGGCGCCGTCGAGCTGACGACCGGGGTCGCCGGCACCGCGGAGATGGGCGTGCTGGTCGCGCAGCGGCTGGTCGACATGGCCATCGGCCCCGACCTCGGCGGGGTGCCCGGCCTGGTCAGCGACCGCGTCTTCCGCTGCCAGCTGGTCGTGCTCGGCGCCCCGGGGCCGACCCCGCCCGGTCGCCCCGCCCACTGGAGCTGGTGCGTCGGCCCGAGCGGCACCGACCCCGACGGCGACGTCGGCCTGTTCCTGCGCGCCCTCGGCGTCCCCGACACGCGCCTGACCGTGTTCCCCAACCAGGCCGCGGCCTGGGACGCCGCCGCCCGCGGGGGCGGAGTGGCCCCGGGCCTGTCGCACCTGGCCGCGCACCGCCTGCGGCGCCGGGAGCTGCAGGTCCTCGACGTGGCCCGCTCCCCGGTCGAGCGGTACTGGTACGCGAGCACGCTCCCCGCCGACCGCCGCCACCCGGCGGCCTCGGCGCTGCACCGCTTCCTGGGGACGCCGGAGGCGATGCGGTTGCTGAGCAGCCCGGGCTCGGGCGTGCCCGCCGCGGTGTTCCGCCCGCCGGTGCACGTGACGATCTGGAGCTGACCCCCGGGGGGCGCCGTCGAGAACGAAGTTGTCGTGATCAACAGGGCTTGTGGATCACGACAACTTCGTTCTCGACGGGGCGGGGGCGGGGGCGCGTAGGCCGAATCGGGTCAAAGGTCGCTGAGGGTATGGACACGGTGACGCACCGACGCAGTACCCTCCTCACTCCCCGCTGGCTAGAAGTTACTCCGTGTGATCAATCCGGGGACTGCTCCCCCGAACGGCTGACACCCCTTGATCACCCGGGGAGAACGGTGCGAAACCCATGTGGAAGGCGCTGCACGACCGCCGCCCCCTCGGCCACGCCCTGGAGGCCGCCGACCGGCGGCCGGTCCACCGGCTGCTGCTGTGGGTCCTCGCCGCCCACGTGGTCGGCCTCGCCGGGCTCGGCATCGGGCTCGGCCACCCCCCGGCGACGGTCGTGCTGGCCGTCGTCGCCCCCGCCGTGTGCCTGGCCGCCGGCGTGCTGGCTCCCGACCGGTCCACCGTCTCGGCCGTCGCCGTCTCGGTCGGGCTGGTGTGCGCCTCGGCCGGGCTGATCGGGCTGACCGGGCTGGGCGCGGCCCGGTTCCACGTGTTCGTGGTCATCGGGCTGGTCGGGCTCTACCAGTCGTGGGCGCCGCTGCTGACCGCCGCCGTGCTCGCGCTGGCCGGGCAGGCACTGGCGCCCCGACCCGGGTTCCCGACGACCGCCGACCCGCAGGACCCCGGGGCGTGGCTGCCGGCCGTGCTGTTCGGCGGGGCGGTGCTGGCGCTGTGCGTCGCGTCCGCGCTGCTGTGGGGCATCGCCGAGCGCTACCGGTGCGAGCGCGACGAGGTCGGCACCGCGCTGACCGAGGTCGAGCTGGGACGGCGGCGGTTCGTCTCCGAACTGCTCATCAACCTGGCCCGCCGCTCCCAGGGCATGGTGTACCGGCAGCTGGAGATCCTCGGGAAGCTGCAGGCGACCGAGCACGACCCGGACGTCCTCGCCGAGCTGTACCGCCTCGACCACCTCGCCGTGCGGGTCCGCCGCAACGCCGGCAACCTGCTGGTCCTGGCCGGCGAGCAGGCGCCGCGCACCGGGGGTGGGCCCACCTCGTTGCGCGAGGTGGTGCGGGCCGCGGTCGCCGAGACCGAGGACCTCGACCGCGTGCTGTTCATCGTCGACGAGCAGCGCACCGTCGCCGGCCGCGCCGTCGCCGACCTGACCCACCTGCTGGCCGAGGTGATCGAGAACGCGGTCCGGTTCTCCCCTCCCGACAGCGCCGTCACCGTCCGGTCGCGGCCCGAGCACGGTGGTCTCGGCCGCGTGGTGACGGTCGAGGACTGGGGCGTCGGGATGCCGGAGGCGGCGCTGGCCGAGGCCAACCAGGTCCTGACCGCCCCACCGGAGATCGACCTGTCGGTCAACCAGCGCCTCGGCCTGCACGTGGTGGCCCGGCTCGCGGCGCGGCACCGGATCGAGGTCGCGCTGCGCCCCGGCGACGACGGCGGCACGGTGTGCTCGATCGCCCTCCCGGAGGGCGTGTTCGAGGCGGACCAGGCGCCGGCCGTCGAGGGCGGCGACGGCGAGCCGCCGGCGGCGGAGGCCGGCACGGACGCGGCCGACGCGGCCGGCACCACCCGCCTCCCGATCACGCCCGCCGACCCGCAGCCGGCACGGCCCGCGGCACC
>NZ_JAHDTH010000263.1 GCF_018531445.1 Pseudonocardia lacus | reverse complement strand
CCGCGCCGCCGGTCGCGGGCCCCCCGCCCGCGGACCGGGGCGGGCCCGGCCGGTCCCGGCTCCCCCGAGCACGTGACCGGCCGGGCGGGTCTCAGCCGGTCGGGGTGACCGGCGCCGGGGCCGCGGGCGTCACGGCGCCGGGCGCGGGTGCGGCGGTGGCGGTCGCCGTCGGCACCGCCACCACCAGCGGCGCGGGCGGAACCAGGACGCAGCGGCCAGTGTCCGGATCCACCTCGTAGGTCCCCCGCGGGTACGGCCGCACGGCCTCCGGCGCGTCGTAGTAGCTCTCGTCGGCCTCGCGGCAGGAGTACTGGTCGACGTCGATCGGGCGCCCGTCCTGGTCGAACAGGTACACGCCGGTCAGCGGGACGCCGTTGGCGTCCACCGGGCGGATGTCGTAGACGTACTCACCGTCCTGGTAGAGCCCGGGCTGCGCGTAGTCCGCCTCGCTCGCCGCCGGGGAGGGCGAGTCGGACCAGCTCGTGGGCACCAGCACAACCACCGCGACGGCCAGCGCGTTCAGCGGCACGACCAGCCACAGCAGGCGCCGGTCGGTGCGGCTGAGCCGACCGAGCCACACCGAGATCGGGATGCCGATGACGGCCAGCAGCACCACCGCGAGCGGGCCGCGGTCGACGAAGACGAAGGTGAGCACCACGGCCGCGGCGATGGCGCGCACCACCCACCAGCCCGCCTGCAGGTCGCCCACGAACCCGGTGCGCAGCCGCCGGAGCCGGGCGAGCGGAGCACGCAGCTCGGGCAGCTCGGCCACCGCGGTCATCCGCGGGCCCTCCCGCAGCAGCGCGGGCAGCGCCAGCGGCACACCGAGGACCCCGAGCAGGACCAGGGCCTCCGACCCGAACAGCAGCCCGAACGGGATCATCAGGGTGCTGGCGGCCATCCCGAGCACCGCCAGTCGGGCCGTGGTCCGACCCTGCGGTTCGACCGGGCGCGCGACGGGCGGGGGCGGGTACCCGGCGGCGGCGCGCAGCTCCGCGGCGTAGGCCTGCGGGGTACCCGACCGGGCGGCCAGGGCCTCCCGGTCGGGGCTCGCGCCCAGCTCACCGGTCAGCTCGGTGAGGTGCGCGCGCACGTCGTCGAGGATCTCGTCGACCTCACCGGGCGGCAGGTCGGACAGCGCCGCTCGCACACCGTCGAGGAACTCCCGCGCGGCGCCGTCGAGCACCTGCACGGCGGGCCTGTCCCCCGCGCCGGCCGGCGGCGCCTTCTTCCCGTCGTCCTCCGCGTTCACGCCGCCCCCACCAGGCCTTCCATCGTCTCGGCGAACGCCCGCCACACCTTGGCGGTCTCCCGCAGCCGCTGCCGGCCGGGCTCGTTCAGGCTGTAGTACTTGCGGTGCGGGCCCTCGTCGCTGGGCACCACGTAGGAGGTGAGCAGCCCGGCGTTGTAGAGCCGGCGCAGCGTCCCGTAGACCGAGGCGTCGCCGACCTCCTCCAGGCCGGCCGCCCGCAGCCCGCGCAGCACCTCGTAGCCGTAGCCGTCCGCGCGGTCGAGGACCGCCAGCACGGCCAGGTCGAGGACCCCCTTCAGCAACTGGCTGGTGTCCACCCCCACCCCCTCCTCCCGGCCCACCGGGCCGACCGACGCGTCGCACAGTACTACGCATACCGCAGTACTGTGCAACGCACCCCTCGGTTCGGCGCAATACGATCGCCACGGCCGACGCGCGGGTCGCGCGACCCGAGCGGGAGCAGGAGCAGCACATGTCCATGGTCGACAACGTCATCTACGTCGACGGCAAGCGCACCGTCGTGCCCGGCTCCCTCGACCACACCTTCCAGGAGCTGCGCGACTGCCCCGACGACGAGCACCGGTTCTGCTGGATCGGGCTGCTGCGCCCGAGCGAGGCGGAGATCCACGCCGTGGCCGAGGAGTTCGGCCTGCACGCGCTGGCCGTCGAGGACACCATCACCCAGCACCAGCGGCCCAAGCTGGAGCGCTACGGCGACGTGCTGTTCGTGGTGCTGCGCCCGACCCGCTACGTCGACCCCGTCGAGGTCGTCGACGTCGAGGAGCTGCACCTGTTCCTCGGGCGCGACTTCGTCATCACGATCCGCCACTCCGAGCGACCCGACCTGGCGGCGGTCCGCAGGCGCCTGGAGGACGACCCGCGACTGCTGGCCCGCGGACCGTTCGCGGTGCTCTACGCGATCATGGACGAGGTCGTCGACGACTACGCCCCCGTGCTCGACGGCCTGCAGGACGACATCGACGAGATCGAGGTGCAGGTATTCGGCGGCGACCCCGGCGTCTCCCGGCGCATCTACCAGCTCAGCCGCGAGGTGATCGCGTTCCAGCGGGCGGTCGAGCCGCTGGAAGAGATGATCGGCTCGGTGCGCGAGCACCTCAAGGAGCTGGCCGGCGAGACCGACCAGGAGCTGCGCCGCGCGTTGCGCGACGTCGCCGACCACGCCGTGCGGGTCGTCGAGCGCGCCGAGGGCTACCGCCAGCTGCTGACCAACATCCTGCAGGTCAACGCGGCGCTGGTGGGCCAGCGGCAGAACGAGGAGATGGCCCGCATGACCCAGGCGGGCTACGAGCAGAACGAGCAGATGAAGCGCGTCTCCTCGTGGGCGGCGATCGCGTTCGCCCCGACGCTGGTCGCCGGCGTCTACGGGATGAACTTCACCCACATGCCCGAGCTGGCCTGGCCGCTGGGGTACCCGATGGCGCTCGGGTTGATGGTCGTGGCCATGGGCCTGCTGTACCTGGTGTTCAAGAAGCGCGGCTGGCTGTGACGGCCCGGGCGGTCGACCGCCGCCGGGGCCGGGGCTGGCAGCGCGGGCAGCTGAAGCTGCTGCGGTTCATGAACGCGTCGCGGCGGATCGGGGTGCCGCAGCGCCGGCACGGCTGGTCGGTCCGCCCGTAGGCGTCGAGGCTGCGGTCGAAGTAGCCCGACGCGCCGTTCACGTTCACGTAGAGCGCGTCGAAGGACGTGCCGCCGGCGCGCAGCGCCTCGGCCATCACCTCGGTCGCGGCCTCCAGCACGGCCCGCCCCTGCGCGCGGGTGAGCGCTTCGGTGGGGCGCAGCGAGTGCAGCCGGGCCCGCCAGAGCGCCTCGTCGGCGTAGATGTTGCCGATACCGGAGACGACGGTCTGGTCGAGCAGCGCCCGCTTGAGCTCCGTGCGCCTGCGCCGGATCGCGGCGACGGCGACGTCGAGGTCGAACAACGGGTCCATCGGGTCGCGCGCGATGTGCGCGACCGGGCCGGGCAGCAGCCCGCCCCCGACCGCCGGGACCAGCGGGTGCACCGACAGCCCGCCGAACGTGCGCTGGTCGACGAAGCGCAGCTCGGGGCCGTCGTCGGCGAACCGGAACCGGATGCGCAGGTGCTTCTCGTCGGGGTGAGCGGCGTCGGCGACCAGCATCTGCCCGCTCATGCCCAGGTGGGCCAGCACCGCGTCGTCGCCGGCGGCGCCGCCGTCGAGGTCGAGCCAGAGGTACTTGCCGCGGCGGCGGGCGCCGGTGATCGTGCGGCCGGTGAGCCGGGCGGCGAAGTCGGCGCCGCCCTCGACGTGGCGGCGGACCGCCCTCGGGTGGGCCACCTCGACGCCGGTGATCCGACGGTCGAGCACGTGGCCGGCCAGCCCTCGCCGGACGACCTCCACCTCGGGCAGCTCGGGCACCGGGCTCCTCCACCGACCTCAGGGAGTGGCGTGCTCGGAGCCCGTGGCGGCCTCGGCGGTGAGCGTGCGCCAGGCCAGCTCGGCGGCCTTCTGCTCGGCTTCCTTCTTGGTGCGGCCCTCGCCGGTGCCCAGGTCGCGCCCGCGGACCACCGCGGTGGCGGTGAAGACCTTGAGGTGGTCGGGGCCGGTCTCGGTGATCCGGTACTCCGGCACGCCCAGCTCGGAGGCCGCGGTGAGCTCCTGCAGGCTGGTCTTCCAGTCCAGGCCGGCGCCCAGCAGCGGGGCGCTGGTCAGCAGGGCCTCGAACAGGTGGTGCACGAGCGTGCGCGCGGGCTCCAGCCCGTGCTCCAGGTACACCGCGCCGATCAGTGCCTCGGTGGCGTCGGCCAGGATGCTGGCCTTGGTCCGGCCGCCGGTCAGCTCCTCGCCGCGCCCCAGGTAGAGGTACGCGCCGAGGCCGCCGTCGCCGAGGGTGGCGGCCACCCCGGCCAGCGCGTGCATGTTCACCACGCTGGCGCGGAGCTTGGCCAGCTGCCCCTCGGGCAGGTCGGGGTGCTCGCGGTAGAGGCGCTCGGTGACCACGATGCTGAGCACCGAGTCGCCCAGGAACTCGAGCCGCTCGTTGGTCGGCAGGCCCCCGTTCTCGTACGCGTACGAGCGGTGGGTCAGCGCGAGGGTGAGCAGCTCGTCGGACACCCCGATCCCGAGGGAGGCCAGCAGCGGACCGCGGTCGGCCGCCGGGCCCTTGACGCCACGTTCCGCCATGGGGCTCCCGACGGTCAGGCGGGGTTGACGACCTGGCGGCCGTCGTAGGTGCCGCAGGTCGGGCAGGCGACGTGCGGGGGCTTGGTCGCGCGGCAGGCGCGGTTCGAGCAGGCGACGAGCGTGGGAGCGCTGGCCTTCCACTGCGACCGACGCGACCGCGTGTTCGACCGCGACATCCGGCGCTTGGGGACAGCCACGGTAGATCTCCTAGCTAGTTTTCGGCGCGACGACCGGGTGCCCGGTCAGTCAGCGAGGGTGTCATTCAACGACGAGCGCTCACGGAGAGCGGCCCACCTTGGGTCAAGTGTCTCATGCCCGTGGTCGGCCGGGAGGTCGGCCCGGCGCTCGCCGCACTCCGGGCACAGCCCCGGGCAGTCGTCGCGGCACAGCGGCGCCATCGGGAGGTCGACCACGAGCGCGTCGCGGACGGTCTGCTCCAGGTCGACGCGGTCGTCGACCACGCGCGGCAGCTCGTCGGTGTCGGTGGTCTCGTCGGTGACGCTGTTCGGGTAGGCGAACAGCTCGCCGATCCGGGCCTGCACGACCTCGGTGATCTCGTCGAGGCACCGCGCGCACTCGCCGACCAGCTCGGCGCGGGCGGTGCCGGACACGTAGACGCCCTCGGTGACCGCCTCCAGGCGCACGTCGAGGTCGATGGGCCGCCCCGCGGGCACGGCGATGGTCTCGGCCCCGATGCGCTCGGGCTCGGGGGGCGCCGGGATGGAACGGGTGTACTGGCGCATGGCGCCCGGCCCGCGGCCCATCTCGCGGGTGCTGAAGACCCACGGACCGGTCGCGGGCGGGGTGGTACGGGAACTGCTCACCACCCCAGGATAGGCCGCCCCACCGACTCCCCCCGGCCGGGCGAGCGGCCCCCCGAGCAGCACGCGCCCGTCGACGCACGAAGCCCGGTCCCGGCCGACAATCCACAACCCACGTCGCAGACTCTCCACGCTCGGCGCAGACCCCGCGGACTCTGCGCCGGCTACAGAAACTCTGCGACGTGGGCCGGAAGGCCCGACGGGGTGGCCGCGCAGCGCTGGGTCGGTGTCGCAGCGCTGGCTGGGTCGTCGCAGCCCGCCGGTGGGCTGCGAGCACACCGCTGGGTCTGCGCGACCCCACATCACATGATCAACCCGGCCGGGGCGGGCGCCCACGCACACCTGCCGGACGTCCGCGCAGAGTCCCCATGGTCACCGCAGGGTCCACAGCACCTGCGAAGACCACACCACCCTACGAAGACGCCCCCGAGCCCAACCACGGACCGAACGGGAAGCTCGGAACCCTCCCCAAGCCGCCCCTGCTCGATCAGAGGTCGCCCGCCGCGTAGGCGCCGCCGGAGGCCCCTCAAGCGCCGAAACCCGCGTCTAGCGGGATCAAGCCGGCGGCACCACGACGAACTCGGCGCGGTCGCCGGCGGCCTCGTCGACGGTGATCTCGTAGTCGTCGACCTGCGCCGTCGCCCCGGAGTCGATCCGCACGGCCCGGCCGCCCTCGGGTGTGAAGCTGACCCCGCCGTCCTGGACGTCGACCTCGACGAGGGGCCCGGCACCGCAGGCCAGCGACGTGACACCGTTGCGGGTGACCGCCCGCGTGCCGCTCCCGCTGACCTGGATGTTGCCCTGCCCGGACAGCGTCACCTCGCAGGCGCCCTCCCGGTCGCGCGGCGGGCCGGCCGAGTCGGTGGGGTCGGGTTCGGCGCCGGGTCCCGCGGTCGGCGAGGCACTCCCCCCGGTCGAGGGGAGCGCGCTGCCGGGGATGGGGCTGCCCGCGCACCCGGAGACCAGCACGGCGACGGCGAGCGCGACGAGGGCCGTGGCGGTGGAGTGCGCGGCGGGGGTCGGGGGTCGGGCGGGAGTGCGCATGCTGCGGGCTCCTGTCGTTCGGGACGGCCGGACCGGTCCACCGGGGACCGGGTGCGCGTCGGCGGGCCCATGATGCTGCCCTCGCGGCGGGGAGGAGTGCCCGGAGCGCCCCGTGCGCCCGATCAGCCCTCGGATTCGGCGGTGAGGACGCCGAGGATGTGGCGTTCGGCGGTGTCGAGGTAGTCCCGCAGCTCGGCGAGAGCGCCGTCGCGGTCGCCGGAGGCGAGCAGGTCGGCGATGCGCCGGTTGCGCTCGACGTAGGGCAGGTGCAGGTCGCGGCGGTCGGGCAGCTGCAGGAACGCCAGCCGCAGCTCGGCGAGCACCCGCTCGAACATCGCGATGATGTGGGTGCTGCGGCAGCCCGCGACCAGCACGCGGTGGAAGTCGATGTCGGCGGTCCCGACGGTGTGCCAGTCCTCGCGGGCGACGGCCGCGACGGCCTCGTCGACCCGCTCGCGCAGCGCCGCGAGGCGCTCCGGGTCGGCGATGGCGGTGTCGACGCCGAGCGGCTGGACCAGCCTGCGGGTGGCGTAGAGGTCGCGGACGTCGTCCGCGGACAGGGTGCGCACGTGCACCCCGCGGTGCAGCTCGTGCTCGACCAGCTGCTCGTGGGCCAGCAGTCGGAAGGCCTCGCGCACGGTGTTGCGGGAGATCCCGAAGGCCTCCGACACCGATTCCTCGCGGAGCCTGGTGCCGGGGGGCAGCTTGCCGTCGGCGATCTGGCGGCGCAGCTCGTCGGCCGCGTACTCGGCGGTGCTCGACCTCTTCGGCAGCGCCGGGAGGCCGGAGAGCACGTCACCCGCGTCGGCCACGATCACCAGCCGGACTCTACCCCGCCCCTTGTGCGATCGCTCAACAATCCCCCGACCGCGCGCGCCGGCGGGACCGTCCCGAACTCGTCGGCCAGCAACGCGGCGACCTCCTCGACCGCGGCCCGGGTGTCCGGGCGCAGCGCGGCGAGCCGGATGCGATCGCCGGTGGCCAGGTGCGGGTCGCGCGGCAGGACCACGACCGCGCGGCTGCGGCGGGCGAAGTGCTCGCGCAGGCGGACGACGTCGACGTCGGGGCTGGTCCGGTCGGCCGAGAGCACGACCACCGCCCGCGCCGCCGCCTCCGCGTAGCCGTGCGCGTCGAGCCAGTCCAGGGTGCGACCGGCCCGGCCGGCCCCGTCGACGGTGAGGGAGCCGACCACGACCAGCGAGGCGGCCGCGTCGAGGGTGCCGCCGATCACGGGGTGGACCATGCCGGTGCCCGAGTCGGTGATCACGACGTCGCAGAACCGGCTCAGCGTCGCGTGGGCCGACTCGTAGCCCTCGCGGTCGAGCGCGTCGTGGCGGGCGGGGTCCTGGTCGGAGGCGAGCACCTGCAGCCGCCCCGACAGGCTGGTGAACCGCGCCAGTTCGGGCAGCGCCCGGATCCGCTCGGCCCTGGCGGCCAGGTCGCGCACCGACACGGTGGACTCGCCGGAGAGCCGGTCGGCCAGCGTGCCGCCGTCGGGGTCGGCGTCGAGCACGGCGATGCGGTCGCCGCGCAGCTCGGCGAAGGCCAGCCCGACGGCGGCGGTGACCGTGGTCTTGCCGACGCCGCCCTTGAGCGAGACCACGGCGACGTGGTGCGGCGCGGGGAGCGGCCGGCGGATCCGCGCCACGCGCTCGCGGCGCTGCCGTTCGGCCGGGGAGTCCGCGACCAGCACGGTCCCCCCGCTGACCCGGTGCAGCAGCCGGCGCCAGCCCGAACGCGGCGGCGGGGGGCGCCGGGCGACGATGCTGCGGTCGGTCAGGTCGGAGGCCGATGCGGCAGCGACGCCCACACGGTCGGCGGACGGGGCGGTCCGCTCCGGCCGGCGCGGCTCGGGCAGGGATCCGGACGGCGGGTCGGACGGCGCCCCGCCGACCGGCGCGGGCCACACCGGTGGGGCCGGCGGTGGCGCGGGGGCCGGGTCGTCGTCACCGGACGTCGCGAAGGACCGCTTGGGCACCGCTCAACCACCCATCTGGACAGGAAACGGACAAGCATCCACCGACACCGGCCCGGGTATCGGCGTTCGGACTCGATCCTACGCAGGTCGGCTCTACGCATGTCGGCGCAGTACTTGCGTACGATCGGACGGAGCATTGGTGAATGCGCAATCAAATAGTCCGGTAAGCCGCAGCCGAACCGAAAACCTTCGCCTGCATTTAAGGTCCGTCGGCTTGCACGGCCTTGCACGCGGCCCGTAAGTTCCGGTACGGAGAGCCACGGTGCGCCACCGGCCCGGTGACGGCGCGCGGCCCCGTCCGGGGCTTCGCGCACGGCCCGTGACCACCCGGCTCCACTCCGCGCAGGTCACTCCACTCGATTGTGGCCTGCCCGGGCACGGCACAAACGGGGGGTCGGGAGTGGACGAGTTGCAGTGCGATCGCACAGTCGGACAGCGGGTTTCGGCATGAGCAATGAGCTCACGCGGTGCGCGTTGGCCGGGTGCGAGGAACTCATCGAACAATCCGCCGACGGCGGGCCGAAGCGGTTGTACTGCTCGGCGGCGCACCGCGCGGCCGCCCGCAAGCAGCGCCAGGTCGCCCGCACGTCGGGGGAGGAGACGACCGCGGGCGTCACCGCGGCCGCCGCGGCGCCCGCCATCGGTGACCGCGCGCCCGCGGCAGCCCCCGGCGACGCCGACCCGAGCGACCAGGACGTGTCCGCCGGCCGCCCGGTGGGCGGCTCCGCCACCGGG
>NZ_JAHDTH010000262.1 GCF_018531445.1 Pseudonocardia lacus | reverse complement strand
ACCGCCAGACCGACCCCGGAGCGCAGGGCCAGCTGGGCGCCCACCCGCACCGCGGCGCGCCCGCCCGCCCCGCCGTCGACGAGGACGCCGACCCCGGTGCCGCCCGCCGCGGCGCCCGCGTCGGCGATCACCACCGTCACCTCGGGCACCGCGTCGAGCGCCCGCAGCCGGGTGGCCGTGTCCGACGTCGTCGGCGCGTCCGGGTCGTCGGCCGCGTCGGCTGCGACATCCTCCTCGACGAGCAGGACGACGTCGGCGTCGAGCCGGCCGGCGAGCGCGGCGAGGTCGGTCGCCGGATCGGCGGAGAAGCGGGCCACCACGGAGGCGGGCGTGCCCGCCGCGTCCAGCTCGGCGGCCAGCGCCCGCAACTCGTCGCCCGACTGGGCCAGCACGGCGAGCTCGGCGCCCATCCCGCCGGCGATCTCCAGGGGAGCGGCCGAGGGCAGCAGCCGGCACAGCACCACCCGCGCCGGCTCCTCCAGGCCGGTCAGCGCGCGGCCCAGCTCGGCGCAGCGGCGCGCGGCGTCGGCCTCCTCGGGCACCGCCACCAGCACGGTGAACGACACCGGCCCGCCGAGCGCGGCCTGCTCGGCGGCCTCGGCCGCGGCCAGCTCGCGGTTGAGCACGCGGTCGGGGAAGACGCGACGCACCAGCGGGCCGGTCATCATCGTGGTCACCAGGGCCATGACCACCATCAGCGTGAACATCGTCGGGTCGAGCACCCCGAGCTGCAGCCCGACCTGCAGGATCACGATCTCGGTCAGCCCGCGGGTGTTCATCAGCAGCCCCAGCGCCCACTGCTGGCGGCGCGGCAGCCGCTGCACCCGCGCCCCGGCGACCGTGCCGAGCACCTTGCCGCCGATCGCCACCAGCAGGATCAGCCCGAGCTGCCACAGGCCCGACAGCCCGATCCCGCCCACGTCCACCTGCAGCCCGGCGACCACGAAGAACGCCGGCAGCAGCAGCGACAGGCTGACCTGTTCGAGCCGGCCGAGGATCTCCCTGGACAGCTGGCCGGCGTCGCGGCGGGGCATGACCGCGCCGAACAGGAACGCGCCGAAGATCGCGTGCACGCCGATCAGGTCGGTCACCCACGCCGAGAGCAGCAGCCCGGCGAGCACCACGGCGAGCATGTCCGGGGTGAGCCGGCCGACGCGCCGGTGCCAGGCCACCATCCGGGCGAGCAGCGGGCGCACGACGACGAACATGAACAGCACGAACAGCGCCGTCATGCCCATGATCCAGCCGACCCCGGAGGGGCTGCCGCCGGCGGCGACCGCGACCACGACGGCCAGCAGCGTCCAGCCGATCACGTCGTCGATCACCGCGGCGGCCAGCGCCAGCACACCGGTCGACGTCCGGTGCATGCCGCGCTCGGTCAGGATGCGCGCCAGCACCGGTAGCGCGGTGATCGACATCGCCACGCCGAGGAACAGCACGAACGCCAGCAGCGGGATCGGCTCGCCGTCGGCGTTGACGTCGTGGTGGGGGTGCAGCACGAGCGCCGCCGCGCAGCCGAGCACGAGCGGCAGGACCATGGCCCCGATGGCCACCGAGCCCGCGGCGCGCTGCCGGCCGCGGATGAGCCCGAGGTCGACCTCCAGCCCGACGATGAACATGAACAGCGCCAGCCCGAGCTGCGCGATCACCGACAGGTACGGCCGCACCTCGGTCGGGAACAGCAGCGTGTCCAGGTCGCCGGGCAGCGCCCCGAGCAGCGTCGGGCCCAGCGCGATGCCGGCCACGATCTCGCCGATCACCGCCGGTTGCCCGATCCGGACGAACAGTCGCCCGACCAGGCGCGCCGCGATCACCACCAGGGCGACATCGAGCAGCACGTAGGCGACGATGTGCTGAGAATCCACGGACACGTCCCCCACTGATCGACCGGGCGTATGTTTACCAGCAGTGCCCGCCGACCCCGCTCCACGGTGTCGCGGCACGGGGGGACAATCGGCAGGCCCGCCGCTACCGGCCGGCCGGACGCACTGGAGGCTGGGTGGACGCCACGGTCGTGCCACGGATGATCGCCGACTACGAGGTCGTGCGAGCCTTGGGGGAGGGGAACCACGGGCACTACTTCGTGGCCCGCCCCCCGCAGCGCCTCGGGCTGGACGAGGAGTTCGTCACCCTCAAGGTCTTCGGCGACCGGGTCGCCGAGCAGGCCTACGACCGGGGTGTCCGCGAGCTGCGGGCGTTCGCGGCGGTGAGCTCGCCGTACCTGGTCCGGGTGTACGACGCCGTCCTGGAGGACACGTTCGTCTACGCCACCGAGCACTTCCCGCTGGGCACGCTGTCCGCCCCGGCCCGCCCGCTGGCCCGTGAGGCCACGTTGGCCGCGCTGGAGCACGCCGCCCGCGCGGCGCACGCCCTGCACGAGGCCGGGATGGCCCACGGCGACATCAACCCGACCAACATCTGGCTGGCCGAGCAGCCCGACGGCACCGTCGGCGGGCGGCTGTCGGACCTCGGCCTGACCCGCTTCCTCACCCCGGGCAACACGATGACCGGGATGGGCAGGCCCAGCTCCGTCGAGTACACCGACCCGGACATCCTGGCCGGCGCGGTTCCGTCCCGGCGCACCGAGGTGTGGTCGCTGGGCGCCACGGCGCACCGGGCCCTCAGCGGCGCCGGCCTCTACGGGGAGCTGCCCGACTCCCAGCCCTTGCTGGCGATCCGCAGGGTGCTGGCCAAGCCGGCCGAGATCGACCCCGCCCTCGACGAGCCCGACGCCGCCCTCGTCCGCGACTGCCTCGCGGCGGGCGAGGCCCGGCTGACCACCGCCGAGCAGGTGGCCGACCGGATCGCCCAGCTCCCGCGCTGAGCCGCGCCCGGCCGTCCAGAACGCTCAGCCGTCCAGAACGCTCAGCCGTCCAGAACGCTCAGCCGTCCAGAACGCTCAGCCGTCCAGAACGCTCAGCCGTCCAGAACGCTCAGCCGGTCAGGAACGACAGCCGCAGCGAGCGCACCGGGTTGTCGCCGTTGGTGTCGACCAGGCACACCGACTGCCAGGTCCCCAGCGCCGGCCGCCCGTCCAGCACCGGGACCGACACCGACGGCGCGATGAACGCCGGGAGCACGTGGTCGCGGCCGTGGCCGCGGCTGCCGTGCCGGTGCGACCAGCGGTCGTCGGCGGGCAGCACCTCCCGCAGGGCGGCCAGCAGGTCGGTGTCGCTGCCCGCCCCGGTCTCGATCACCGCGAGCCCGGCGGTGGCGTGCGGCACCCAGACGTTCAGCAGGCCGTCCCGCGCGCCCACGCCGCGCAGGAACGAGGCGATCTCGTCGGTCAGGTCGACCACGCTCTCCCGGGAGCCGGTCCGGATCTCGATCAACGTGCTTTCCACGGGACCCAGTGTCCCCCGGCGGTTAGGGTCGGGTGATGCGCGCGGCCCACGGCGAGAAGTTCGACGTCCCCGACGGCTACCTCAACACCGCCAGCATCGGCATCCCGCCCGCCACGGCCGCCGACGCGGTCGCCGCCGCGGTGGACGCCTGGCGCGGCGGGACGGCCCGCCCACCCGACTTCGACGCCCCGGTGGAACAGGCCCGGGCCGCCTTCGCCGCGCTCGTCGGGGTCGCGGCGGACCGGGTGGCCCTGGGCGCGGCCGTGTCCGGGCAGCTCGGCCTGCTCGCCGCGAGCCTGCCCGACCGCTCCCGCGTGCTCGTCGCCGAGGGCGAGTTCACCAGCGTGACCTGGCCGTTCGCCGCCCAGCAGCAGCGCGGCACCACGGTCGACGAGGTGCCGCTGGAGCGGCTCGCCGAACTCGCCCCCGGCTACGACCTGGTCGCCGTGAGCGTCGTCCAGTCCGCCGACGGCCGCGTGGCCGACCTGGCGGCCCTGCGCGCGGCCCGCGAGGCCGGCTGCCTGGTTGTGCTCGACGCCACCCAGTCCCTCGGCTGGTTCGACGCCGACCTGTCCTGGGCCGACGCCGTGCTGGCCGCGGGCTACAAGTGGCTGCTCAGCCCCCGCGGCTGCGCCTGGATGGCCCTGCCCCCCGACTCCCGCCTGCACCCGGTCGCCCACCAGGCCGGCTGGTCGGCCGGCGCCGACCAGTGGGAGAGCACCTACGGCCTGCCCCTGCGCCTGGCCGAAGGCCCCCGCGGCCTCGGCATCTCCCCGGCCTGGCTCTCCCACGTCGGCGCGGCCGTCGCCCTGCCCTGGCTGCTCGGCCTCGACCGCGCCGCCGTGCACGCCCACTGCGCCGGGCTGGCCGACGCGTTCCGCGGTGAGCTGGGGATGGACCCCGCCGGGTCGGCGATCGTGTCGGTGCCGGGGGACGGGGTGGTCGAGCGGCTCACTTCGGCGGGGGTGGTGGTGAGTGCGCGGGCGGGGGCGGCGCGGTTGGCGTTCGCGCTCTACAACACGGAGGTGGATGTGGAGATGGCGTTGCGGGGGTTGCGGGGGTAACGGTTTGAGGGCCTCCGGCGGCGCCTGCGGGGTTCTTGAGGGGCCTCCGGCGGCGCCTGCGCGGCGGGCGACCTCTGATCGAGCAGGGGGTCGCCCCCTGCCGTCCCGTCGGCCCCGGAGGGCAGCACATCCGCCGGGCCCCCGCACGGTTGGCATGCATGGGCGGCGGTTGGCATCGGAGGGTGCGGGGGCCCGGCGGATGTGCAGGCGCTGCGCGCGCCGACGTGACGGCAGGGGGCTTGGGGGGACGCCGGGCTCGCGACCCGGTCCCGGCGCCGCTGGCCGGGGCGGGTGTGCACGGTTGCCCTCCCCAGCCGGGTTGATCTTGTGGTTGGGGTGCCTCGCAGATCCAGGGGTGGGCTCGCAGCCCGCCGGCGGGTTGCGACGGCCCAGCCGGGGCTGCGACATCCACCCAGGGCTGCGAGGACACCGGCCACGGTGGCCGCGGTCTGGCCGCTGCACCTCCGAAGCCCGCCCTGTGCGCGTCGAGGTGATGGCGGAGGGCTTGGGGGAGGTCCGGCTCTCGTTGGGGTCTCGGTGCCGGGCTTGGGGGGCGTCCTCGCAGGGGCGGTGTGGTCTTCGCAGCTTCCGGGAGGCTGTGAAGACCACGGGGACTCTGTGAGGTGGGCCGACAGGTGTGCGCGGTCGCCCTCCGGCGGGAGCGCGCGGCCCTCCGGCGGGAGCGTGCGCGGTCGCCTCCCCGGCCGAGTCGATCAAGGGATCGGGGCGCCTCGCAGATCCAGCGGTGTGTTCGCAGCCCGCCGGCGGGCTGCGACGACCCAGCCAGCGCTGCGACACCCACCCCGCGCTGCGAGGACGCCCCCCACCCGCCCTCGCCGGCCGCGGAGCGGCCACTTCACCGGCGGACCCCTGCTTGATCCGAGGTCGCCCTCCGGGGAGGAGTCGCCGGAGGGCCCCCAAGACAGGAGGCGTCAGGTGGGCTCGCTCCGCCCCGGGAACGGCGGAATCGCCGGCGGCGTCCCCGTCACCACCCGCCACCGCGCACACCGCAGCGTCCCGTCGGTGAGTGCTTCGAGCGCCGGCCGCCGGACCCTGGGGTCCGTGCTGCGCTCGAGCAGCGAGCGCCACGCGGCTAGCGCGTCGGTCTCCGCGACCCTCAGCAGCCCGGCGGCCGAGTCGGCGTCGACGACCGGTTCCGGGGTGGCGTAGGCGGGTTGCGCCGACACCGCGGGGGCGCCGAGGCGGGAGAGGGTGCGTTCGACCGCGCCGCGGAGGCGGAGGTGGTCGCGGGCGTCCTTGTTGGCCTGCTCGGCGGCGGGGCCGGTGAGGAAGGCGGCGGCGAGGGAGTAGCACCACAGGGCCGCGTGCTCGGTGGCGAGCGCGTCCTGCAGGCCGTCGATGGTGGCCCGGCGGGCCTCGTCGGCGCTCATACGAGCACCACCGCGTACGTCGAGCAGCAGGCGGCGACGGAGGCGACCAGGCCGATCCGCTCGGCCGGCAGGTCAACCGCGGCCGCGGCGGCCGCGGCGCCCGACGCCTCGCAGGCCTCCCGGACGCGGGCGAGGGGGTCGCGGCCGAGGGAGGGGGGTGGGGCGGGGGTGGTGGGTGCGGCGGCGTCGGCGCGGTCGGGGTCGAGGCGGACGACCTCGGCGTCGAGGGCGGCCGCGTGCGCCGCGCGCGCGTCCACCAGGGGCTGCAGCTTCTCGGCGAGTCCCCCGTCGGCGGTGATGGCCGCGCGGACCAGGTCGACGTCCGCTCGGGCGGCGTCGGCCAGCGCGATCAGCGGGTCGGGCGCCTCGTCGGCGCCGGAGCCGAACGAGCAGCCGGTCATTGCGGGCACCGCGAGCAACGCGGCGACCAGCACCCGGCGGCGGGGGAGCCCGACCGGGGGTGTTGCGCTCACGAACTCTCCTCACGACGTCCACCCGCGGCGCCGGTGGGGTCGGCGCGGACGGGGGGACAATGGTGCCAGCCCGCTGCCGCGCACCCGTCGGCAGGAGCCCCCGGGGCGGCCGCGGGCCGGGTGGCGAGGGGCGTGCCCCGGGTCGTCGGGGCGCGTCCACCGGGTGGGTGCTCCGCGGCCGGCCGGGGTGGCGGGCCGCGATAGGCTGGTGGACCTGCCGCGACCGATGCGTCGGTCCGCGCCCGCCCGCCCGCACGCCGAAGACAGGCCAGAACAGGAGCACCGCGATGTCCTCCCCCCGCCCGGTACGGGCTGCGCAGCAGCCCCCGGGGCAGCTGCGCGACGTGCTCGAACCGCTCGTCGCCGCGGCCGGATTCGAGCTCGACGACCTCGACGTGCGGGCCGCGGGGCGCCGCAGCACCGTCCGGGTCGTCGTCGACTCCGACACCGGGATCGACCTCGACGACATCGCGGTGCTGTCGCGCACGGTCTCCGAGGAGCTCGACCGCAACGAGCACCTGCTCGGCGGGGCGTACACGCTGGAGGTCACGTCGCCCGGGGTCGACCGCCCGCTCACCCTCGCCCGGCACTGGCGCCGCGCGCACCTGCGCCAGGTCGCCGTGCGCCTGCACGACGGCACCACCCTGACCGGCCGGGTCGGCGCGGCCGGCGAGGACGCGGTCACCGTGTTGGTCGGCGGGAAGCTGCGCGAGCTGCGCTACGACGACGTGGCGCACGCCGGTGTCCAGGTCGAGTTCAAGCCGGCGCCCGAGGCCGAGGTCCGGATGCTGACCGGTGGCGCCGACGGGCAGCGGCAGCGATCCGAGGAGGAGACGGCATGAACGTCGACATCGCCGCGCTGCGGACCATCGAGCGCGAGAAGGACATCCCCTTCGACACGGTCATCGAGGCGATCGAGACGGCGCTGCTGACCGCCTACCGCCACACCGACGGCCACCAGCCGCACGCCCGCATCGACATCGACCGCAAGACGGGCGCGGTCCGGGTGATGGCCCAGGAGCTCTCGCCGGAGGGCGGGGTCGACACCGAGTGGGACGACACCCCCGAGGGCTTCGGGCGGATCGCCGCGACCACCGCCCGCCAGGTCATCGTGCAGCGCCTGCGCGACGCCGAGCACGAGCGCACCTACGGCGAGTTCGCCGCCAAGGAGGGCGAGATCGTCGCGGGCGTCATCCAGCGCGACGCCCGCGCCAACGCCCGCGGCGTGGTGATCGTCGCCCTGGGCGGCGGCACCGAGGGCGTGCTGCCGCAGGCCGAGCAGGTGCCGGGGGAGAGCTACCGGCACGGCGAGCGGATCCGCTGCTACGTCGTCGGTGTGACGCGCGGCATGCGCGGCACCCAGATCACGTTGAGCCGCACGCACCCCAACCTCGTGCGCAAGCTGTTCGCGCTGGAGGTCCCCGAGATCGTCGACGGCTCGGTGGAGATCGTCGCGGTGGCCCGGGAGGCCGGGCACCGGTCGAAGATCGCCGTCCGGTCGACCGTGCCGGGGGTCAACCCGAAGGGCGCCTGCATCGGGCCGGTCGGGGCCCGGGTGCGCGGGGTCATGAGCGAGCTCGCCGGCGAGAAGATCGACATCGTGGACTGGTCGGACGACCCGGCCACGTTCGTCGGCAACGCGCTCTCCCCGTCGAAGGTGGTGTCGGTCACCGTCCTGGACGAGCGCACCCGCACGGCGCGCGTCGTCGTGCCCGACTTCCAGCTCTCCCTCGCCATCGGCAAGGAGGGCCAGAACGCCCGGCTCGCGGCCCGGTTGACCGGGTGGCGGATCGACATCCGCAGCGACGCCGACCCGCGCGGCGCCGTCGACGCTCCGGAGTCGGAGTCGGTCGGCTGAACGGGGCACCGGGCGTTTCCGGGACCCGCGCGGGGGGAGCCCGTCGGGTCCCTGCGCTACACTCCGAAGCGGACCTCGGTACGGGTCCGGTTCCTGCTCGTCCGACCCCCGCGGTGGATCACCGATCTGCGGCGGGACCGGTCCGGATGTGCGTCGGGTGCCGGCGCCGGGCGGAGGTCGGCGGTCTGTTGAGAGTCACAGCGGTGGACGGGGCGGTAGTCCCGGACCCGCGGCGGCGGCTCCCGGGGCGCGGTGCGTGGCTGCACCCCGTCCCCGAGTGCCTGGACCGTGCCGAGCGGCGCTCGGCGTTCCCGCGGGCGTTCCGCGTCCGGGGGCCGCTGGACACCGCCCGTGTGCGGGCCCACATCGGCACCGTGAACGGGGCTCGGGAAACTCCTGAGCCCGACATCCCAGGAAGCAAGGTCGACCCGTCATGAGCCAGTCGTGAAGATCGCACCATGAACGTGCTTCGACTCTAGGTTCGAGGTCGAGCGGGTCCGCCGCCCGGCCTCCGAGATACAGGGAGTGCAGTGGCAGGCAAGGCCCGCGTGCACGAGCTCGCCAAGGAGCTCGGCATCAGCAGTAAGCAGGTCCTCAGCAAGCTGGCGGATCTGGGTGAGTACGTGAAGTCCCCCTCGTCGACGGTCGAGGCCCCGGTGGCGCGCAAGCTCCGGGAGTCCGTGTCCGGCGGGGGCGACTCCGGTGGTCGGCCCCGCCCCGGTGGTGGCCGTCCGCGTCCTGGCGGTGGCCCCGCGCCCCGCCCGACCGCCATGCCGTCGCGCGCAGGCGGCCAGAACGGCGGCCCCGTCCCCGGGCGCCCGGGACCGCAGGGTCCCCAGGCCCCGCAGCGGCCGCAGCCGCCCCAGACCCAGCCGTCGACCCCCGCGGAG
>NZ_JAHDTH010000261.1 GCF_018531445.1 Pseudonocardia lacus | reverse complement strand
GATCACGTACAACACTGGACATGACGGCCGGCTCCTTCCGTATGTGGCAACTTCCGCCTCAGGGTGGACGACCCACGCAAGATGCGGAACGCGCCGGCCGTTCCATGCTGACTGACCGGCCGCCGCCCCTCCCGGCCGCCCGCTCCCGAACGGAAGGACAACCACGCCCGTGCGCGCCGCAGTAGCCACCAGGATGTCCCGGGATGCCCCGGCGACGGCCGTCGAGGTGGTCGACCGTGACGAGCCGGTGCCCGCGGCCGGGCAGGTCCTGGTCACGGTCCGGGCCGCCGCGCTCAACCACCACGACCTGTGGAGCCTGCGCGGCGTCGGGGTCGGCGAAGGGCGGCTGCCGATGGTCCTCGGATCCGACGTCGCCGGGATCACCGACGACGGCAGGGAAGTCCTCGTGCACGCTCTGGTGGCCGACCCTGCCCGTGGTGGTGGCGACGAACTGCTCGACCCCGGCCGGGGCATGCTCGCCGACGCGCTGCAGGGCGGACTCGCCGACAAGGTCGCGGTGCCCGTGCGCAACCTCGTCGACAAGCCCGCGACGCTCAGCTTCGAGGAGGCCGCCTGTCTGCCGACGGCCTGGCTCACCGCCTACCGGATGCTGTTCGTCCGCGGCGCGGCCCGTCCGGGCCAGACGGTGCTCGTCCAGGGGGCGAGCGGTGGGGTCGCCACCGCGGCCACCATGCTGGCCCGCGCGGCCGGGCTGCGCGTGTGGGTGAGCGGGCGCAGCCCGGAGAAGCTGGAGAAGGCTCGGGCGCTCGGAGCGGACGCCGGCTTCGCCTCCGGCGAACGCATCCCCGAGCGGGTCGACCTGGTGATCGACACAGTGGGCGAGCCGACCTGGCAGCACTCGCTGAAGTCCGTGCGCCCGGGCGGCACCGTGGTGGTCGCCGGGGCCACCGCGGGCGCCTCGGTGAAGACCGATCTCTTCGCCCTGTTCCTGCAGCACATCTCGGTCCTCGGATCGGCGATGGGGCGCCGGGAGGAACTGTGTGACCTGGTGGCGCTGTGTGGCGCCCGGGGCATCCGCCCGCACATCGACTCGGTGTTCGGGCTCGAACAGGCGCCCGAGGCCGTCGCCAGGCTGGCCGCCGGGGAGGCCTTCGGCAAGGTGGTCGTGGTTCCTTGACGACCTCCACGCCCTACCAAACCATTGGTTGGGCGCGTAGGCTCGGCCCGGCAGGGCGCGCGATCAGCGGATGCGAGGACGAACGCAGTGGACTTCGAGCTCAACGAACAGCAGCAGCTCTTCGGCAAGACCGTCAAGGAGTGGGTCGACCGCGAGGCGCCCAAGGAGTGGGCGCGGGAGCTGGAGAAGGACGAGCACACCTTCCCGCACGCGCTGTGGGACAAGTTCTCCGAGGCCGGGTTCCACGGCATCGGCCTGCCCGAGGAGTACGGCGGCCAAGGCGGGGACATCCTGACCCAGATGGTCCTGGCCCGCGGGCTGGCCCGGTCGCTGGCCGGCCTCACCTGGGTCTGGGGGATCACCTCCTTCGCCGGCGGCAAGTCGGTCGGCCTGTACGGCACCGAGGAGCAGAAGCGCAGGCACCTGACCGCCATCGCCGAGGGCCGGGAGAAGTGGGCGATCGGCTTCACCGAGCCCGGCGGCGGCACCGACCTGCTCGGTGGCATGCGGACCCGGGCGCGCAAGGTCGACGGCGGATGGGTGGTCAACGGTCAGAAGACGTGGAGCTCGATGTCCCACGTCGCGGACTACATCCTGCTGCTGGCCCGCACCGACGAGTACACCGAGAAGCGCCACCAGGGCGTCTCGCTGTTCATCCTGCCCGCCCGCAGCGAGGGCGTGACGATCCGGGAGATCCCGAAGGTCGGCATGCGGTCACTGGGATCGTGCGACGTGTACCTCGACGACGTCTTCATTCCCGAGGAGAACCTGCTCGGCGAGGAGAACAAGGCCTGGTACATGCTCCTGCCGACGCTGAACAACGAGCGGATCATGCTCTCGTCGTTCTGTGTCGGCATCATGGACGGGGTGCTGGAGGACGCGCTGCGCTACGCCATGGAGCGCGAGGCCTTCGGCGGGCCGATCGGCCGGTTCCAGGCCGTGCAGCACCACATCGCCAACATCGCGATGTGGCGCGACCAGGCCGAGCTGATGGTCAACCGCGCCGCGTGGTTGCAGTCGCTGGGTCGACCGTGCGGACAGGAGGCCAACATGGCCAAGGTGGTCGCCTCCGAGCTGGGCGGCCAGGCGGCCGACCTCGGCCTGCAGATCCTCGGCGGGATGGGCTACTCGGCCGAGACCGACATGCAGCGCTACTGGCGTGACGTGCGGCTGTTCCGGATCGGTCCGGTCACCAACGAGATGGCCCGCAACGGCATCGCCGAGGGCCTCGGCCTGCCGCGCTCCTTCTCGTGAGCGCCGCGACGGCCGCGCGCGGACCGGCCCACCCGCTCGCGCACCTCGTCGGCACGCCCATCCCCGGCGGCAGCTGGCGGCTGGCCGACCACGAGAACTGGCTCGGCCACGACGCGCTGTACTCCACGCCGGAGCAGGCCCCGCACCCGGTGATGGCGTTCGTCGCCGCGCAGCGCGGCCTCGGGGTCACCGTCGCCGAGCTGTTCGCGCTGTGGGGCACCGACATGGCCGACGGGCCGATGCTGACCGAATCCAGCCTGGAGTTCCCCGGTGAGTTCCGGGCCGGGGTGGACTACGAGGTGAGCGGCACGGTCGAGTCGGTGCAGCGCAAGTCCGGCCGCACGATGGGGGAGTTCGACCTTCTGACGGCCAGGTTCGAGCTCGCCGAGCGCGTCGGCGCGCCGGTGGCCGTGGTGCGCAACGTGTACGCGCTGCCCCGACGGGCGGAGCAGCGATGACCGAGGTGGGGCAGGAGCTGCCCGACTGGACGCTCGACGAGGTCGACGCCGAGCGGATGAAGGTCCTCGCCCTGCTCCTCGCGGACCCGAACCCCCTGCACTTCGACCCGGCGGTCGCGCCGCGGCTGGGGATCGCCGAGCGGCCGGTGGCCCAGGGCCCGGCGACGATGGCGATGCTGGCCAACCTCGTGCGAGCCGCGTTCCCACAGGGCAGGTTGACCCGGTTGCACGTCCGGTTGCGCGGCAGCGTCGTGGCCGGGCAGAGCGTGCGGGCGGGCGGGCGCGTCGTGGAACGCGGCCCACACGGTCCGGGCGCCGAGAAGGTGCGGTGCGAGCTGTCCCTGGAGGCCGGGGGGCGCACCGTGCTGCAGGGCGAGGCAGAGGTCGTCCTACCGGTCTGACGGGCACCCCACCGACTTCGACACCACCAGGAGGCGTGTCATGGAGGACACCGTTCTCACCATCCCGGGGCTGGTCCAGCGCGCCGCGCGGGAGCACCCCGACCACGACAGCTTCGTGTTCCCGCACGCTCGCCAGACCTACGGCGAGCTGGAGGAGTCCGCCGTCGCGGTGGCCGCGGCGCTGACCGCGCTGGGCGTCAGGCCCGGGGACGCCGTCGGCACCCTGATGCCCAACGGGCTGGACTTCGTGCACGTCATGATCGGCACCGCCATGGTCGGCGCGCTGTTCGTGCCGATCAACGCCCGGCTGGCCCCGCGCGAGATCGCGCACATCGTGCCGGACTCGGGCATGAAAGTCCTGTTCACCACGGACGCGGTCGACGAGCACGTCGACTACGTGGCCCGGCTCGGACAGGCCTTCCCCGAGCTGGCCGCCGGGGTGGCGGGGGAGACCCCGCCGGTGTCCGGGGCGCCCGCGCTGCGCACCGCCGTGGTGCTCGGCACCCGAACCGCGCCCGGGTTCCGCGCCGGCGAGCAGTTCCTGGCCCTGGGCCGCGACGTCGACACCGCCGCGGTGCGCGCCGCCGCGGCCGCCGTCACCCCCGACAGCCGCTACATCATGATGTACACCTCGGGCACCACGGCCGAGCCCAAGGGCTGTCCGCTGACCCACCGCTCCGTGGTCGGGCTCGGGAAGGCCGTCGGCGAGCAGGCCTTCGGGGTCACCGGGGCCGACCGGATGTGGAACCCGCTGCCGATGTTCCACGTCAGTGCCCAGGCCCCGATGGTCGCGGTGCTCAACGCCGGCGCGACCTACGTGTCGATGACCCACTTCGAGACCGACGCGGCGCTGGAGCTGATCGAGCGCGAGCAGGCGACCCTGCTCTACCCCGCCTACCCCACGCTGACCGGCCCGTTGCTGGCGCATCCGAGCTACGGCCCGGACACCTTCCGCCGGGTCCGCGCGCTGCTGACCGTCGGTCCGCCCGATCTGCTGCGCGGCTTCCAGGACAAGCTGCCGCACACCAGCCACGTCAGCTGCTACGGCTCGACCGAGACCGGTGGCGTGGCGGTCATGGGTCGGCTCGACGACCCGCTGGAGGAGCGGTTGACCTCGGGCAAGCCGTTCGCCGGTGTCGAGGTCCAGGTGCGCGACCCGCTCTCCGGGGAGCAGGTCGCACCCGGCGAGGTCGGGGTCCTGCACATGCGCGGGTTCAACCTGTTCCTCGGCTACCACAACGACCCCGTGAAGACCGCGGCCAGCTTCGACGCCGAGGGCTGGTTCTTCACCGGTGACCTGGCCTCGGTCGACGCGAACGGCAACCTCACCTTCCGTGGCCGGACCAAGGACATGCTCAAGGTCGGCGGAGAGAACGTGGGCTGCCTGGAGGTCGAGGCGTACCTGACCACCCACCCGGACATCCAGCTCGCCTCGGTGGTGGGCGTCCCGGACCCCCGGTACGACGAGGTGCCCGCCGCGTTCGTCGAGTTGCGGTCCGGCGCGCGGTTGAGCGAGGACGAGGTGATCGCGTTCTGCCGGTCCGGCCTGGCCAAGTACAAGGTGCCGCGGTACGTGCGGTTCACCACCGAGTGGCCGATGTCCGCGACGAAGATCCAGAAGTTCCGGCTGCGGGACCGACTGCTCGCGGAGCTGGCCCCGTCCGGGGCCGGGGAGGCGACGACCGCCGCCGCAGTGTGACCCGGGCGGCGGTGCCGGTCACACCGTCGTCGCCCCCAGGTCCACGGGCAGGGCGATGCCGGTGACCGTGCGCGCCTCGCCGAGGCGAGCCAGGCCACGGCGTCGGCGATGTCGCGCGGGAGCGCCCGCGCCGGCTCGCCCAGCAGCTGCCCGAACGGGGCGAGGTAGTGCCGCTCCGCGCGCAGCAGCCCGGTCAGGACCTCGTTCTCGGCCATGGCGGTGTCCTCGGCCATGGCGGTCTGCACCGCGCAGGGGTGCACGGAGTTGACCCGGATCCGGTGGGGGGCGAGCTCGATGGCGGCCGTCCGGTCAGGCCGACGACGCCGGCCTGGCAGGTCGTGCGGGCCGGGATGGTCCTGGTGCCCGAGGGTCGCCGGATCGTCGCGCCGCTGACCGCCGAGGAGAACCTGCTGCTCGGGGGCTACGCCAACCGCTCGGCCGCGCACCGCACCCGCACCCTGGGCGAGGTCTACGAGATGTTCCCGGTCCTCGCCCGGCGCGGGGCGCAGCGGGCGGGCTGCTCAGCGGCGGTGAACAGCAGATGCTGGCCTTCGGTCGGGCGCGGATGGCCGATCCCCGGGTCGTGCTGCTCGACGAGCCCTCCATGGGATTGGCGCCGATCATGGTGGACACGGTGATGGAAGCGGTCCGCCGGATCGCCGACCGCGGGATCGCGGTGGCGGTGGTCGAGCAGAACGCGACCGCGCTGGAGATCGCCGACGAGGCGTCGGTCCTGGACCGGGGCCGGGTCGTGCTGTCCGGGCCGGCGGCCGAACTCGCCGACGACCCCCGGCTCGAACGGGCCTTCCTCGGCGTGTCGGCGTGAGCGTGCGCGTCGGGCCGGCGTCCCCGTCGGCGGACCGGACCGGGCCGGGCTCAGCGGCGTGCGGCGAGGCGCCGCTCCGCGGCGAGGCGGTCGGTGACCGCGCGGACCTCGACCACCTCGCCGTCGCGCACCGTCAGCAGCCCGGAGGCGTAGAGGCTCGCGGACCGGCCGCGGAGGTGGTCGCAGTCGTCGAGGCCGCCGGCGTAGGTGCCGCGGTGCACGACGTGGAACGCCACCCGGTCGCCCGCACCGAACAGGTCCAGCACCTCGGTCCGCGGCGCGCTCAGCAGCATCCGGCGGGGCGCGGTGTCGTCCTCGTCGTCGAGGCTGCCCAGGGGACAGCCGAGCAGGCCGGCGCCGGTGAGCCAGCGGCGCGCGACGGCCTCGACCTCGTCGTCCGGGCCCGCGGCCGGCGAGGTCCACGGATCGAGCCCGGCCGGTCGGACCGGGTGCGGCCGTCCGGTGCGCTGCTGCGTGCGCCGACCGTGGTAGTCCTGCTCCACCCGGCACTCGACGAGCCGTTCGCCGTCCCACCGGTAGAGGCTCACGCCCTGCCAGGACGCCGCACCCCCGTGCAGCACGGACCGACCGTGCTCGGTGAAGTGGAACGCGGCGCGGTCCTCGGCCAGGACGAGTTCGTGCACGGTGAACCCGAGCCCCGGGTACTGGCGGTACTGCTTGCGCGTCGCCGGGATGTACCGGTCCTCGAGCCCGCGGAGCTCGACGTCGCCCATCCGCAGGACGTAGCCGTCGACCATGATCTCGCGGCAGACCGCGAAGTCGTGCACCGCCGTGTAGGCGAACGCGTATCGGCGCAGCAGCGCCGCGAGTGGGTGCAGCCCGTCGACCGAGTCCATGTGATGACCTCCCAGCTCCACCCTAGGTGCCCAACCAACCGTTGGGTAGTGCGGCGGAGAGGTGACCGACTGTAGGTTGGGCAGATGGTGAACAGGAGGCGGGCACCGCGCGTCGATACCTCACCGCCGTTCCGGGCCGACGACGGCCGCTGGCAGGAGCTGCTCGACATCGCCGCGGTGATCTTCGCCCGCAAAGGCTACAAGTCCACCACCCTGCAGGACATCGCCGACGAGTTCGGCGTGCTGAAAGGCAGCCTCTACCACTACATCCGCAGCAAGGACGACCTGCTCTTCGAGGTGATCCGCTCGGTGTACAGCGAGGGCCTGGAGAACGTGCGCAGCCACGCCGAAGCCGAGTCCGACCCCGTCGAGCGGCTCCGCTCGGTCGTCCGCGGCCACATCCGGTACCTCATCGACAACCTCGTCCAGACCACCGTGCTGCTGCACGAGTTCGACCAGCTCTCCGACGAACGGCGGGCGGAGATGCCGATCCGCGACTACCAGACGATCGTCGCCGACCTGATCTCCGCCGCGAAGGACGACGCCCGGCTCAAGCCCGACCTCGATCCGCAGCTGGCCGCGCTGGCGGTGCTCGGCGCCGCCAACTGGATCTATCGCTGGTACCGCCCGGGTGCCCGCAGCCCGGAGGAGATCGCCGACCAGTACGCCGATCTGCTGGTCGACGGAATGCTCATCTGTGAGGGACGCCCCGGTTGAGCGCTCGTGCTGCCGATCCTGCGCGCCCGGGGCAGCGGCCGCATCGTGCAGATGTCGATCATCGGCGGGATCGGCATCGCGCTCCACTGCGTGCCGGTCACGTCTCACGCACGGGCTCGCCGGCGGTCTCCCCGACGACGGCCCCGACGAGCGTGATGACCAGCGGGCCGACGCAGTGGAAGACGACGACGGTGGGTTGCCGGTGAGCCGACCAGCCACAGCACGACGAACGGTGCGGTGCCGCCGAAGAGCGCGTTGACCAGGGTGTAGGCGACCGACAGGCCTCTCATGAGGACCGCGGTCGGGAAGAACTCGGACAGCGGTGTGGGCACCAGCCTGACCCACAACCTCCAACGGCTGGTCCTGCAGGGCGCGTTCTTCGTGATCTCGGTGTTCCTCCAGCATGCCCGCGGCTTCTCCGCAATCGAGACCGGGCTGGTGCTACTGCCCGCCACGATCGGCCTGCTGCTGTCGTCCGCGGCCGCGCCACGCATGGCCCGCAGGCGCAGCCAACGCCGGCTGATCCGGTTCGGCTTCTTCGTCACCGGCCTTGGTCTCGGTCTGCTGCTCGCGGTCGGCGGCCCGGATCCCAGCGTCTGGGGCTACGTTCCTGGCCTGTTCCTGATGGGCGTGGCGGTCGCCGGCTCCCCGGTCGCCGGCGCCATACCCGGCGGCGGCCGGTACTTCTTCGCGCTCGTGAGCTCGGCGTCGCCCGGCGGCCTTCCCGCCGGCCAGGCCAACCCGCGCCGACCTTCCGCACGCAGGTTGGAAGGGCTTGCTGGTTCACTCTCGGCATGACCGCACCACCCCCTGAACCGGACCCGATCATCGATCCGAATGAGCCGGTGCCAGACGATCCCGCGGAGCTGCTCCCCGACGCGTCAGAGCCGCTGCCGCCCGCGCCGATCGAAGCCACACCTGACGATCCCGGCGGCGACACCGGCGGCGTGCCCGAGCCTGCATGACCCTGGGCGGCGGCCTGCGCTCGTCCGACAAGGGCTACGTGGTCGGCTCGTAGATCATTCCGTGACCGGCGGAGGCGTTGAGCAGGTCGGCCGTAGCAACAAGGGGGTGTAGATGGCGCTGGGTGGTGGTGATCAAGCCGTGCCCGGCGATGCGGTTGGACGGCCCGGCCGGCGTCCGAACCTGCCGCGCCGTGACGTGAGTTGACCGCGGACCGGTCAGGGGGGCGGCAGGTCCCGGAGCTGCCGGCGGGAGGTGATGCCCAGCTTGCGGAAGATGCTGCGCAGGTGCGCCTCGATCGTGCGCGGGCTCAGGAACAGCTGCGCCCCGACCTCCCGCGAGGTCGCCCCCGTCGCCACCAGGCGCGCGATCTGCAGCTCCTGGGCGGTCAGCGCATCCGACGGCTGGGTCGACCGGCTGCGCGGGTGCTCGCCGGTGGCCCGCAGCTCGCGGGCGGCGCGCGCGGCGAATGCCTCCACGCCCATGTCCGACAGCATCTCGTGTGCGCTTCGGAGCTGTTCGCGGGCGGCCTGGCGCCGGCCCTGGCGGCGCAACCACTCGCCGTAGACGAGGTGCGTGCGGGCGAGGTAGACGGTCATCCGGCAGGCTCGCAGCAGCTCGATCGCCTCGTGGTAGTGCTCCTCCGCGGTGGGTCCGGTGCTGACCAGCGCCCGCGAGCGCGCCGCCAGCCCGAGCGCCCATCGGGAGCCGCTGGCACGGGCCCGCATGTCGAGCTGCTCCAGCGCGGTG
>NZ_JAHDTH010000028.1 GCF_018531445.1 Pseudonocardia lacus | reverse complement strand
GGCCGGGCCCGCGCCCGACGGCCCGACCGGTCGCCACGGCGGACGCGGCCTGCGCCTGCCCGACGCCGCCCCCCGCGTCCGCGGCCTCGGTCGGGCCGCGCTCGCACTCGATCCCGTCGCGCTCGACGCCGTGCTCGCGGACTCGATCGCCGCCGTCGGCGTCGCCGCCACCTGGGACGAGGTCGCCCGCCCCGTGCTGGTCGCGATCGCCGAGCGGTGGGAGCGCACGGCCACCGGCGTGGAGACCGAGCACCTGCTCAGCGAGTGCCTTCTGCGCGCGTTCCACCGGGTCGTCGACGCGACGACGGTGACCCGGCCCGCCCGGCCGGTCCTGCTCGCCGCGGTCCCGGACGAGGTGCACACCCTGCCCCTCGCCGCGCTGGCCGCCGTCCTCGCCGAGCGCGGGATCGGCGCCCGTCCGCTGGCCTCCCTGCCGGAGGCGTCGCTGCGCGCGGCCGTCGACCGCACCGGCCCGGCCGCGGTGTTCCTCTGGGCGCACGCCCCCGGCCCGCACCTGGTGGGGCTGTTCGCCGACCTCCCGCGCCCCCGCCCGGGGTGCCGCTGGATCGTCGGCGGGCCGGGCTGGGCCGGTCAGGACCTCCCGGCCGACGTGCGGCGCTGCGGCTCGCTCGACGACGCCGCCGACCAGGTCGAGCGCGCCGGCACCGGCTGAGCGCCGGGCTACCCCGTCCGGTCCCGGGAACGGCGCTTGGCCCGGTACATCGCCGCGTCCGCGCGCGCGACCACCGCGTCCGGGGAGGCGTCCGCCGGATCGCCCGGCTGGGCCACCGTCACCCCCACGCTGGCCCGCGACCGGACCCGGATGCCGCCGTCGAGCCGGAAGGTGCCGTCGAGGTGGTCGTGGATGCGCCGGGCGAGCGCCACCGCACGGCCGTCGTCGCCCACCCCCGGGCACAGCACGAGGAACTCGTCGCCGCCGAGGCGCCCGACCGAATCGCCCGCGCGGGCCTGGCCGCGCAGCCGCTGTCCGACCGCGGTCAGCAGCGCGTCGCCCGCGGAGTGCCCGTAGGAGTCGTTGACGGCCTTGAAGTCGTCCAGGTCGATGAACACGACCGCGAGCGGGCGGCCGTCGGCGGCGGTGAGGGCCCGGCCCAGCTCGGCGAGCACCGCGGCCCGGTTCAGGCAGCCGGTCAGGCCGTCGTAGGTCGCCCTGACCTGCAGCTCCTCCCGCAGCCGCGCGCTCTCGGTGACGTCGGCGACCAGCACGATCGCCCCCGGCGGGTCCTCCGCACCGGTGAGCGGGGTCAGCGTGAACTGGCAGCGGCGCCGGTCGCCGCCGCGCCGCACCCACGCGTCGACCTGCACCGACCCCTCCACCCCCGCCTCCAGCACGCGCTCGACCGCCCGCTCCAGCTCGGTGCGCTGGGCCGGCTCGACGCCGACGAACCGCTCGTGCACGTCCGACGGGGTGGCACCGGCGTCGTGCGCCGTGCCCAGCAGGTCGGACGCGCGCCGGTTGGCGTAGAGCACGCGGGCGTCCTCGTCGACCTGCAGCACCCCGACCGGCAGCGACTCGGTCAGCCTGCGGAACAGCCGCTCCCGCTGGCGCACGGCCTCGATCGCGGCCATCTCGTCGGAGATGTCGGTCATCCGCCCGATCGCCACCACGTCGTCGGGGTCGTCGAGGCCGACGAAGACGTTCTCGATCTCCACCCACAGCCAGTGGCCGTCGCGGTGGCGGTGGCGCAGCCGGACGCGCTGGGTGCTGCGCCGCGCCCGCAGCTCCAGCCACTGCCCGATGGCGCGCTCGTGGTCGTCGGGGTGGACGAACTCCAGCGAGCTGCGCCCGACCATCTCCGCCGCCGACCAGCCGACCATCCGGGTGGCCCGCTCGTCGACGCCGGTGATGACGCCGAGCAGGTTCTTGCGCACCTCGGCGGTGCGCGGGCGGCTCGGCACCAGCAGGGCCGGGTCGAACCCGACCGCCCCGGCGCGCACCGTCCAGCCGCCCTCGGCGACGATCACGCCGATCCACACGCCGTGCCGGTCGCGGCAGTCGACGAACGTCACCGTCATCACCTGGTCGGGCGCGCAGGCGAGCCGGAACCCGCCGCGGGCCAGACCGGTCGCGCGGGCCCGGTTCCAGCAGGTGCCCACGCCGACCCGGTCGGCCGGGACGACGTAGTCGATCGCGGTGGGCTCCTCGCCCGGCAGCGGCACGCAGGTCGCGAACCGCTCGTCCGCGGGCACCGGGACCCGGCGGGCCGCCGAGTCCAGCGCGAACACGACCGCGGTGGGGTGCTCGTCGAGCAGCGCCTGCAGCGCGGCGTCCAGGACCGCCGGGTCGAGCCGCTCGCCTGCCGGGTGCTCCGTCACGGCGGCGGGACGGGGCGGCGGACTGCGAGCGGCATGCACTGACCCTTCACGATGTGATCCGTTTCATACCGCAACCCAGCCGGGCGGTTCAACTCACCTGCACCGACGCGCCCGCGCCCATCGAGCGGAGCGGCCGGCCAACCGATACAAAGACGTGCTCGCGGACCCGCGGGCGTCCCCTGCATGGAGGATCGATGCACATCTGGCCCGGCTCGCCCTACCCGCTCGGATCGGCGTTCGACGGGGGCGGCACCAACTTCGCGATCTTCTCCGAGGTCGCCGAGCGCATCGAGCTGTGCCTGTTCGACGACGACGGCACCGAGAGTCGGCTGTGTTTACCGGAGCGCAACGGCCTCGTCTGGCACGGCTACCTGCCCCGGGTGTGGCCCGGCCAGCGCTACGGCTACCGCGTCCACGGGCCCTACGAGCCCGCCGCCGGGCCCCGCTGCAACCCGGCGAAGCTCCTGCTCGACCCCTACGCCAAGGCCGTCGACGGCCGGATCGACTGGGACGAGTCGCTGTTCGCGTACCGCTTCGGCGACCCCGAGTCCTACAACGACGCCGACAGCGCCGCGCACGCCATGAAGTCCGTGGTCATCAACCCGTTCTTCGACTGGCAGAACGACCAGCCGCTGCGCATCCCCTACAACGAGACCGTCATCTACGAGGCCCATGTCAAGGGCATGACGATGCGCCACCCGGACATCCCCGAGGACGTCCGCGGCAGCTACGCCGGCATCGCGCACCCCGCGATGATCCAGCACTTCCGCGACCTGGGGGTCACGGCCGTCGAGCTGATGCCGGTGCACCAGTTCGTGCACGACTCGACGCTCGAGGAGAAGGGGCTGTCGAACTACTGGGGCTACAACACGATCGGCTTCTTCGCCCCGCACAACGGCTACGCCAGCTTCGGCACCCGCGGCGAGCAGGTCTACGAGTTCAAGTCGATGGTGCGCGCCCTGCACAAGGCGGGCATCGAGGTGATCCTCGACGTGGTCTACAACCACACCGCCGAGGGCAACCACATGGGCCCCACGCTGTCGTTCCGCGGCGTCGACAACAAGGCCTACTACCGGCTCGTCGAGGGCGACGAGAAGTTCTACTACGACACCACCGGCACCGGGAACAGCCTCAACGTCCGCCACCACGAGTCGCTGCGGCTGATCATGGACTCGCTGCGCTACTGGGTCACCGAGATGCACGTCGACGGCTTCCGGTTCGACCTCGCCTCGTCGCTCGCGCGGGAGTTCCACGAGGTCGACCGGCTGGCCGCGTTCTTCGACCTGGTCAACCAGGACCCGGTGGTCAGCCAGGTCAAGCTGATCGCCGAGCCGTGGGACGTCGGCGAGGGCGGCTACCAGGTCGGCGGGTTCCCTCCCCTGTGGACGGAGTGGAACGGCAAGTACCGCGACACCGTGCGCGACTTCTGGCGCGGCGAGCCCGGCAGCCTCGGCGAGTTCGCCGCCCGGTTCACCGGCTCGTCCGACCTCTACGAGACCGACAACCGCCGCCCCATCGCCTCCATCAACTTCGTCACCGCCCACGACGGGTTCACCCTGCGCGACCTCGTCTCCTACAACGAGAAGCACAACGAGGCCAACGGCGAGGACAACAACGACGGCGAGAGCCACAACCGGTCATGGAACTGCGGCGTCGAGGGCGAGACCGACGACCCCGGCGTCCGCGAACTCCGCGCCCGCCAGACCCGCAACATCCTGGCCACCCTGCTGCTGTCGCAGGGCGTCCCGATGATCGCCCACGGCGACGAACTGGGCCGCACCCAGCAGGGCAACAACAACGTCTACTGCCAGGACAACGAGCTGAGCTGGGTCGACTGGGACGCCGCGGCCGAGCACCGCACGCTCACCGCGTTCACCGCCCGCCTCGCCCGCCTGCGCGCCGAGCACCCCATCTTCCGCCGGCAGCGGTTCTTCGAGGGCCGCCCGCTGCGCGGCGAGGGGATCGACGACATCGCCTGGCTCCGCCCCGACGGCCGGCCCATGACCGACCAGGACTGGGGCGGCAATCACCAGACCCTGGCGATCTACCTCAACGGCCGCGGCATCCCCGACCGCGACGACCTCGGCATGCTGGTCGTCGACGACTCGTTCCTGCTGCTGGTCAACGCCCACCACGAGTCCCAGGCCTTCACCCTGCCCGACGCCAGCTACGGGAAGGGGTGGCGCCGCACGCTCGACACCGCCGACCCGGCCGCGGCCGACGGGACGGAGCCGGTCGACGGGACCACGGTGGACGTGCCGGCGAGGTCGATGCTGGTGCTGCAGAGCGGCCACTGACGTCCCGACGCGCACCCCGGCCCGGCGTCGCCGGAGGCAACCCTCAGAAGAAGTCCCGCCGCCGGCTCTCGATGACGCTCAGCGTCCCGGTCAACCCGGCCGGGTCCGCCAGGAACTGCTGGATCGCCGGCAGCAGCACGGCGGAGGCGAAGTCGGGGCGGGTGTCGCGGTCCATGAACTGGGCGATGTCGGTGGCGTCGTCGACGAACTGCCGGGCCTTGCGCTGCAGGGCCGTGTAGCCGGAGGTGTCGGTCTCGGAGTTCGCGGCGACGACGGTGGTGTCGGCGGTGGTGTAGATCCGCTGGGTGGCGGGCTCGGCGAGGTAGCTGAGGAACTCCAGCGCGCCGGGCCGGTTGCGGGGGAAGGCGCGCATCATGAAGCCGTCGATCGGGGCTTCGACGGCGCCGGTGCCGATGGCCGCGTCGATCTGCGGGAAGGCGAAGAAGTCGAGGTCGTCGCGGTTGGCGTCGGCGAACTGGTGGCCGACCAGGCCCATCCCCATGACCATCATCCCGGCCTGCTTGCGCTCCAGGGCGGCGGCGCCGTCCTGCCAGGTGCGCTGCAGCGGGTTCGTCTGGTGCAGGGGCATCAGGTCGCGCCAGAGCTCGAAGACCCGGCGGGCGGGCTGGCCGTCCCACGACTCCCGGCCGGTCATCAGGGACATGTGGTAGTCGAAGCCGTTGAGCCGCAGGTTGAGCTGGTCGAACGTGCCCATGGCCGGCCAGCCCTCCTGGTCGGCGAAGGCCAGCGGGATCAGCCCGGCGGCCTGCATCTGCTCGCCGAGCACGACCATCTCGTCGAGGGTGGCGGGGATCCGGTAGCCGTGCTCCTCGAACAGGCTGGGGCGGTAGAACACGGCCCAGGGGTAGTAGTCGAGCGGCACGAAGTACTGGCGGCCGTCGCGGCCCGACGACGCGGTGCGCAGCGCGTCGGTCATGCCGGTCATCGTCTGCCAGATCTCGGAGATGTCACCGACCAGGCCCTGTTCGGCGAAGAACTGCATGCGGTAGCCGGCGAACCAGGTGAACACGTCGTCGGACTGGCCGAGCAGGTAGTTGTTGATGTTCTCCTGGAAGGCGTTGTGGTCGACGGTGTTGGTGACCACGGTGAGCCCGGGGCGGTCGAACCCGGCGACGATCTCCTCGTACGCCTTGCGCGGCACGTCGTCGGACTGGTTCGAGCCGAACTTGACGATCCCGTCGCCGGCGGCGGGGACCACGGCGTCGGCGCTGGCGCAGCCGCCGAGCAGGCCGCCCGCGCCCAGCAGGCCCGCCCCGGCCAGCGCGCCCGTGAGCAGGCTGCGCCGACGGACGCCGGTCGCGGCGACCGACGGCGGGACCAGCCCTGCGAGGTACGCCGACTGGGAGGCAGGTCGAGACATCGTCACCGCTCCTCCTCGCACCCAACGTAATCAGCTACGACACAAGCCGGGTGACAGTGATCACCTGGTTGGCAGATCCGCACCCTGGCGCAGCGTCGCGCGGTAGTCAACAAGGACGCGGCCTGCATCGACGTGCGGATGTGAGCGCTAACGTGAACGGCCGCCTCGACGACTGCCCGGTGCTCTAGCGTGACCGGAGTGCAACCCACCGACATCGGACGTCTCGTGTCCCTCGCCGACCCGAGGGTCTCCCCCGACGGCTCCCTGATCGCCTTCACCGTCACCCGCGTGGACCTCGACGCCAACCGCTACCGCAGCGCGGTCTGGCTCGCCGCGACCGACGGCTCGACGCCGCCCCACCAGCTCACCTCCGGTGAGCACGGCGACTCCCAGCCGGTCTGGTCCCCCGACGGGCGCAGGCTCGCGTTCACCAGCCGGCGCTCGACCGGCTCCGACGCCGCCACCCTGCACGTCGTGCCGATCGGCGGCCCGGGCGAGACGGTGACCGTCTGCGAGCGGCCCGAGGGCATCGAGCAGCCCGCGTGGTCACCCGACGGCCGGCACCTCGCGTTCGCCTCCCGGGAGCGCACCGGGCGCTACTCCGACGGCGACGACGAGCGCGCGCGGCCGCCGCGGCGCATCGACCGGTTGTGGAGCCGGGAGGACGGCACCGGATGGACGATCGACCGCCCCCGCTCGGTGTTCGTCGTTCCGGCCGACGGGTCCGCCCGCCCGCGCGTCGTCGCCGGGGGCCCCTACGAGCACGACGGCCCGGCCTGGAGCCCGGACGGCAGCCGGCTGGTCACCGCCGTGCCGCGGGCCAAGGACTGGGACCTCGACCTGATCGCCGACCTGCACCTGGTCGACCTGGCCGCCGCCGACGCCCCGCCCCGGGCGATCACCTCCGGTCGGCTGTCGCACTGGCGGCCGGCGTGGAGCCCGGACGGCGCCACGATCGCCTCGCTCGCCCAGGACGGCAAGCTGCTGCACTCGCACACGCAGGTCGTGCTGACCGACGCGACCACCGGCGAGCAGCGGGTGCTCACCGCCGACCTCGACCGCCAGTGCGCCCCCCAGCCCGGCGCCCGCGCCCCCATCTGGGATGGCGACCACCTGCTGTTCGCCGCGGAGGACCGCGGCGACGTGCACGTCTACCGCGTCCCGGCCGACGGCTCCGGGCCGGCCCACCGGGTGCTCGGCGGCACCCGGGTGATCACCGGCTACGACCAGGCGGGTGGCGTGCTGGCGTTCGTGGCGGCCACCGCGACCACGCTGCCCGAGCTGTTCGTCCGCGACCCGGACGGCACCGAGCGGCGCCTCACCTCGGTCGGCGCGGCGTTCCACGACGCCGTGCCGGTGCGCGCGCCGGAGTACTTCCGGGTGCCCTCCCCCGGCGGCGACGGCGACATGGACGTCTGGCTGGTCAAGCCGGACGCCCCCGCCGACGGCGGGCGGCTGCCGGTCCTGCTGTCCATCCACGGCGGGCCGATGAGCCAGTACGGCAACGCGTTCTTCGATGAGTTCCAGCTGTGGACGGGCGCAGGCTACGCCGTCGTCTACTGCAACCCGCACGGCTCGACGGGCCAGACCGAGGCCTGGGCGCGCTCGATCCGCCCGCCGGAGGCCGCGGAGGTCCCCGGCACCGGGTGGGGCGGCATCGACGCCGACGACGTCCTCGCCGCGCTGGACGCCGCACTCGCCCGCGACCCGCAGCTCGACCCCGACCGCGTCGGCGTGCTCGGCGGGTCCTACGGCGGCTACCTGACCAGCTGGCTGATCGGGCACACCGACCGGTTCGCCGCGGCGTGCAGCGAGCGCGCGGTCAACAACGTCGAGTCGCTGGAGTGGAGCTCGGACGCGGCCGGGTTCTTCCGCCACGAGTTCGGCGTCGGCCACCTGGACTCGCCGGAGGTCTACCGCCGGATGTCGCCGATCAGCTACGTGCGCGACATCAGCACACCGGTGCTGATCCTGCACTCCGAGGACGACCTGCGCTGCCACGTCGAGCAGGCCGACCAGCTGTTCGTGGCGCTGCGGTTGCTGGGCAAGCCGGTGGAGTACTGGCGCTTCCCCGAGGAGGGCCACGAGCTCTCGCGCAGCGGCTCGCCGCGCCACCGGGTGCAGCGCGCGGAGATCATCCTGGACTGGTTCGGCCGCCACCTCGGCGGCCGGCGGCCCCGGATCACCTGGGACCACCCCTCCCGCACCCCCTAGCCCCCACCCCCGCCGGGGTGGTCAGGCGCCGATGGCGGTCTGCAGCCAGGAGGTGTCGTTCAGGTCGATCTTCTGGCCGTTGACGGTGACCGTCGGGGTGCCGAAGTTGCCGTCGGTCTGCAGGGCCGGGTCGGCCACCGCCTTGTCGGTCTCGGCGGTGACGGCGGCGGAGTTGGTGCCCCCGGTGACGCAGGCGGCGAAGTCGGCGCCCGCGCCGAGCTCGGTGCCGAACGCGATCAGCTGCTCGTCGGTCAGCCCGGAGCCGCCCTCGGCGGGCTGCTCGGCGAAGAGCTTCTCGTGGTAGCCGGGGTAGATGTTGGCCGAGGCGGCGCAGAGCGCGGCGTTGGCGGCCCGGGTGGAGTAGCCCTGCGGCTCGGTGAGCCGGTCGAGGATCGCGATCGCGTGGTACCTGACGGTGATCTTGCCCTCGTTGAGCGCGGTCTTCATCTCACCGGCGTAGCGGGACTCGAAGCGCTCGCACTGCGGGCAGAGGAAGTCCTCGTAGGTGTCGACGACCACCGGGCCGGTGCCGGCGGTCACGACGGCGCCGGACACCGCGACCGGGTAGGTGGCGGCGACGTCGCCGGAGGAGCCGCTGCTGCGCTGCCAGAAGATGAACCCGCCGACCAGCAGCGCGAACACGACGACGACGGCGACCAGGATGATCGCGGTCCGGTTGGGCCCGGTCTTGCGTTCCACCCTGATGCCGGCCGCGGCGAGCTTGCGGGCCGCCTCGTCCTGCTTGCGCCGCTTCTCGTTGCGCGCAGCTCCGCCCATGGTCAGGTCCTCTCCGAGTCGACGAGCCGTGAGTCCAGCGACGCGACCGTGCGCGGTCGGACGATCAGCCAGCAGGCGAGCAACGCGAAGCCGGTGTCGCGCAGCAACTCCTGGACGTAGGCGGTCTGCCCGGGCTCGACCGCTCCCCCGCCGCCGAAGCAGCCGCAGTCGATCGAGAGCCCGCGCGCCCACGCCTGCACGACGCCGGCCATGAACACCAGCAGCAGCGCCAGCGACAGCACGGCCACGATCCGGGTGCCGACGCCGAGCACCAGCAGCAGGCCGAAAGCGATCTCGACCCAGGGCAGCAGCGCGGCCACCACCTCGACGCCCGCGGTGGGCAGGACGTCGTAGGCGCGGACGGCGACGTAGGTCTGGTCGGGGTCGACGGCCTTGAGCACCCCGGAGACCAGCCACACCGCGGCCAGGCCGAGCCGCGCCAACGTGCCGATCACGTCGAGGGCACGGCTGGACTTCACGCGTTCAGCGTAGCGACGGCGTGGTCAGCAGGTTTCCCGGGCCGACTCCCGCCCCAGCACCGCCTCCAGGTCCGGGAGGCACGGGCGCCGCGGACGGGGGTTGTGCTCAGAACGAGAACGACCTATGTTGTTCTCGAACCGAGAAAGACTCGACCTGAGATCGGGGTGCCGCGGTGACCGAAGCGGAGTTCCTGGCGCGGTACGACCCGGGCGAGTTCCCGCCGCTCGCGGTCACCGTCGACGTCGTGGCGCTGACGATCCGCGCCGGCCGGGTGCACGTGCTGCTCGTCGAGCGCGGCGCGCACCCGTTCGCCGGGTGGCGGGCGCTGCCCGGCGGGTTCGTGCGGGACGAGCCGCTCGACGCGGCGGCGCGGCGCGAGCTCGCCGAGGAGACCGGGCTGGGCGACGACCGCGCGCTCGACCGGGTCCACCTGGAGCAGTTGCGGTCCTACGGGGACCCCGGCCGCGACCCCCGGATGCGGGTCGTCTCGGTCGCGTACCTGGCCTTCGCCCCCAGCCTGCCCGACCCCCGGGCCGGCAGCGACGCGGCCGGCGCCTCCTGGGTGCCGGTCGACGAGGTCGGCGAGCTGGCCTTCGACCACGCCGCGATCCTGGCCGACGGCCTGGAACGGGCCAGGGCGAAGCTCGAGTACACGCCGCTGGCCACCGCGTTCGTCGCCGAGGAGTTCACGATCGCCGAGCTGCGCGCGGTGTACGCGGCGGTGTGGGGCGAGGAGCTGCACCCGGGCAACTTCCACCGCAAGGTGCTGTCGGTGCCCGGTTTCGTGGAGAGCACCGGGGAGACGGCGGCACGCGCCGGGGAGCGGGGCGGCCCGAAGCCGAAGCTCTACCGGGCGGGCGACGCGCGGTCGCTGCACCCGGCGCTGCTGCGCCCCACCCGCGAGGACGGCGTGCGGTGACGTTCGAGGAGGCCGTCGCGGCCATAGCCCAGGCCACCACGTTCGGTGAGCTGGTCGGCGGCGACCGGGCCGCGACGTACCGGCGGCTGCTGAAGCTCGTCCACCCGGACGTCGCCCCCACCGGCCGCGGCGCCGCCGCGACCGAGGCCACGGCCAGGCTCTCGGCGCTCTTCGACCGCGAGGAGACCCTGACGACCCCGCGCGGCACGTACCGGCTGGGCGGCCTGATCGCCCGGGGCGACCTCGCCGACCTCATCGCGCTGGACGACGACAAGCTCCTGAAGCTGCCCCGCCGCCCGGCCGACAACGACCTGGTGCGGGCCGAGGTCGCGGCGCTGACCGCGCTGCACCGGGAGGGCGACCCGCGCTTGCGGGCCTACGCGCCGGTGCTGGTCGAGGCGTTCGCGCAGGAGGACGACAGCGGAGTCCGGCGCGAGGCGGTCGTGCTGGAGCGGCTCACCGGGTTCGTCCCGCTGACCGGCATGCGGCGCCGGCTCGACCCGCGCGACGCCGCCTGGATCTGGCGCCGGCTGCTGACCGGGCTCGGCTGGGCGCACCGGGCCGGCGTCGTGCACGGGGCGGTCCTGCCCGAGCACGTGCTGATCCACCCCGAGCGGCACGGAGTGGTGCTCGTCGACTGGTGCTACAGCGTGGCGCCGGGACGGGCCGTGCCGGCGATCGTGTCGCGGCACCGGGCCGCCTACCCGCCGGAGGTCCGGGCCAAGCGGCCGGCGACCGCCGCGACCGACATCCACATGGCCACCGGCCTGGTGCTGGGGCTGATCGCGGATCCGCCCGCCGCGGTCGGGCGGTTCGCCGCCGGGTGCCGGTTCGACGCGCCGCGGATGCGCCCGCAGGACGCGTGGCAGCTGCTCGCCGAGCTCGACGAGCTGCTGGAGAAGTTGTACGGACCCCGACGGTTCCGGCCCTTCACGGTGCCGGCCGCGTAGAGGAGGAACGACATGGGAGACGGACGCTGGAGCACCGACGTCTACACCGCGGCCGCGAACTACCGGGCGTCCCGCGGCGCGAGCGCCTTCGCCTACAGCGACAGCGGCGCCCGCCGGGCGCACGCCGCGCTGGACCCGAAGGGCGTGGTCGTGCGGGAGAGCCGCGACACCGACGAGCACCCGCTCAGCACGCCGATCGCCGTGCTGTTCGACGTGACCGGCTCGATGGGCGGCGTCCCGCGCGTCCTGCAGACCAAGCTGCCGCAGCTGCTCGGCCTGCTGACCCGCAAGGGCTACGCCACCGACCCGCAGATCCTGTTCGGCGCGGTCGGCGACGCGACCTGCGACCGGGTGCCGCTGCAGGTCGGGCAGTTCGAGTCGGACAACCGGATGGACGACGACCTGGCCCGCATCGTGCTGGAAGGCGGAGGCGGCGGGCAGCGCACCGAGTCCTACGAGCTGGCGATGTACTTCATGGCCCGCCACACCGAGCTGGACAGCGTCGTCAGGAGGGGCCGGCGCGGCTACCTGTTCCTGATCGGCGACGAGATGCCCTACGCGACGGTGAAGCCGAAGGAGGTCGAGCGCTTCATCGGCGACGAGCTGCCCGAGGCCATCGCGGTGGAGGCGGTGATCGCGGAGCTGCAGCGGTCCTACGACGTGTACTGCATCATCCCGACCGCGGCCGGCTGGGGCGGCGACCAGGAGATCCTCGGCCACTGGAAGCGGCTGCTCGGCCAGCACGTCATCGCGCTCGACGACCTGGACGCCGTCTGCGAGACCATCGCGCTCACCGTCGGGCTGGGCGAGGGCCGCATCGACCTGGACGAGGGCCTGGCCGACCTGACCGACGTCGGCTCGGCGGCCGGCGATTCGGTGGGTCGGGCGCTGGCGCCGGTCCGCCCGCGCGGCGCCGTGGTGCGGGCGGCCATCACCCCCGGCGCCGGCCCCGACGGGAACGAGCGGCTGTGACGCGTCCTGCCCACACCGCCGTCGTCGACCTCGGCTACGGCGACGCCGGCAAGGGCACCGTCGTGGACGCGCTGTGCGCCGCCGGCGGCGTCCGCGCGGTCCTGCGCTGCAACGGGGGCGCGCAGGCCGCGCACAACGTCGTCGCCGGCGGCCGGCACCACACGTTCGCGCAGTTCGGGTCGGGCACCTTCGCCGGGGTGACCACCCACCTCACCCGGTTCGTGGTCGTCGACCCGCTCGCGCTGGCCGCCGAGGCGGCCGCGCTGGGCAACCCGTTCGCGCTGCTCACCGTGGACGCCGACTGCCTGCTCGGCACGCCGTGGCACCGGGCGGCGAACCGGCTGCGCGAGCGGCGCCGCGGCGGGGCCCGGCACGGGTCGTGCGGGGTCGGGTTCGGGCAGGCCGTCGAGTACGCCCGGGACCACGCCGACGCCCCGCGCGCCGGCGACGTGCGCACGCCGCGAGTCCTGCGCAGGCGCCTCGCCGCGGTGCGCGACCGCCTCACCGAGCGGTACGGGCCGCTCGACGCTCCCCCGCTGGACGACGTCGTGGACGCCGTCGTCGCGTTCGGCGCGGCCGTCGCCGTCGTCGGTCCGGCGTTCACCGGGCGGCTGCTGCGCGAGGGGCGCTGCGTCTTCGAGGGCGCGCAGGGCGTGCTGCTCGACGAGTGGCGGGGCTGGCACCCGTACACGACCTGGTCCACCACGACGTTCGCGAACGTCGCCGAGCTCTGCGGTGACGGGGACGTCGAGCGGCTCGGCGTCGTCCGGACCTCGACCACGCGGCACGGCCCCGGCCCGTTCGTGACCGAGGCGCCGCTCGCCCTGCCGGAGGCGCACAACGGCACGGGCGAGTGGCAGGGCGCGTTCCGGGTGGGCCACTTCGACGCGGTGGCCCACCGGTACGCGGTCGAGGTGTGCGGCGGCGTCGACGCGCTGGCGGTGACCCACCTCGACGCCCCGGCCCGCTGCCCGGAGCTGCGGGTGTGCACGGCGTACGAGCTGGACGGCGGGGTCCGCGACCGCATCGAGCCGGGGCCGTTCCGCGACCTGGACCACCAGCGGGCCCTGACCGAGCGTCTGCTCCGCGCCCGGCCCGCCGCTCTGCACCGTCCGGACGACTGGGCGGCGGAGATCGGGTCGCTGCTCGGGGCGCCGGTTCGCGTCGAGTCGTGGGGCCCGGACCGCGCGCACAAGCGGTTCGTGCGGGCTCAGCCGGCCGACCGCCGGCGGTCGCGCCCGTCGTCGCGGGTGCCCGCGCCGGTCTTCGGGTCCTCCGCGCGCGCGACCTCGACGACCGAGGTCAGCGGGTCGGCCTCGGCGGCCGTGCGCCGCACGAGCGTCTCCGGGGCCCGGATCCAGAACACCAGCGCGACCAGCGCCACTGCCCCGGTGACCGCGAACGCCGTGGCGTAGCCGGCGCCCTCGGCCAGCGCACCGGCCAGCACCGGGCCGACGATCGCGCCCATGTCGGCGGCCATCTGGAAGCCGGCCAGCACCGATCCGCCGCGCGCCCCGGAGCCGATGACGTCGGCGACGGCGGCGTTCATCGGCGGGTTCACCAGCCCGCTGCCCGCCCCGGCCAGCAGGCTGACCACGAGGAACAGCGTCGGGGAGCTGATCGTGCCGAGGGACGCCGTGGTCACGGCGGAGACGGCCAGCCCGACCAGCATCGGCGGGCGGCGCCCGATCCGGTCGGTGATCCGCCCGGTCACGGTCAGGGTGAGGGCGTTGCCGGCCGCGAACACGGCCAGCGCCACGCCCGCCCAGGACTCCGACCGGCCGAGCACCTCGACCACCAGCAGCGGCACCAGCGCGATCCGCACGCCGAACACCGCCCAGCCGTTGGCGAAGCTGGCGACCAGCGCGGCCCGGTAGGCGGAGTGGCCGAAGGCGTCGCGGAATCGGGCCGGCGGGGTCTCGACGGCCAGTTCGACGACACCGCCGCCGCGCAGCAGCAGCGCCGAGGCCCCCACCACGACCACCAGCACGACCGCGTAGACGAGGAACGCCGCGCGCAGGCTCACCACCAGCAGCGCTCCGCCGACCAGCGGCCCGATGATGTTGCCCAGCAGGAACCCGGTGGCCCACATGCCGGTGGCGCGCCCGCGCATCGACTCCGGGGCGAAGGCGATCAGCATGGACAGCGCCGAGACGGTGAACATCGTCGAGCCCACCCCGGCCAGCACCCGCAGCACCAGCAGCTGCCAGTACTCGACGGCGAAGCCGCAGCCCGCGGTGGACAGCGAGAGGATCCCGAGCCCGGCCAGGTAGACCGGCATCTCCCCGTAGCGGGTCACGAACCGCCCGCCGAGCGGGGCGAACAGCAGCCGCGACAGCGCGAAGATGCTGACCGCGAGCGAGACCGCGGTGACGCCGACGTCGAAGCTGCGCACGAACACCGGCAGCGTCGGGGCGACGATCCCGAAGCCGATCGCGATCAGGAACGCGGCGACGACCAGGATCCAGATCTGGCGCGGGAGGCGCTCGCGGACCGGTCCGGGGGCGCGGTGGCCGTCCGCCTCGACCACCGTCGGCCTCCTTCGCATTGCTACCGAAGGACATTACGGCGACCGCACACGGATTTCACCCGGCGCCGTCGTGGCTCACCCCACAGCCGCCACCTCGGCCAGGTCGGCGATCTCGGCCGGGGAGGCGTTGCCCCCGGAGCAGATGACGGCCACCGTGCGCCCGGCGAACTCGTCCGGACGGTCCAGCACGGCGGCCAGCGCGGCCGCCCCCGCACCCTCGGCGAGGGTGTGCGCGTGCCCGGCCAGCAGCCGCCTGGCCTGCGCGATCCGCTCGTCGGACACGAGGTGGAAGTCGGCGAGCCCGGTGCGCATCAGCGCCTGCGGCAGCGCGAAGCCCCGCCCCGTGGCCAGGCCCTCGGCCGCGGTGCGGTCGGGTCGGGTCACGCAGGTCCCCTCCCGCCAGGAGTCGTGCGCGGCGGGCGAGGCGGCCGACTGGACCCCGACGACCCGGCACCCCGGCGCCAGTTCGGCGGCGACGATCCCGGCCGCCGCCGCGCCCGTCCCGCTGCCCACCGGGACGACGACGGCGTCCAGGTCGGGGCGCGCCTCGAAGACCTCCAGGTAGAGCGACCCGACCCCGGCGATCAGCGCGGGCGTGTCGGCCGGCCCGACCAGCAGCCGGCCCTCCCGCTCGGCGACCTCCTCCGCGCGGGCGTGCGCGCCGGCCAGGTCGGCGCCGTCGAGCACGACGGTGGCCCCCAGCGCGCGCACCGCCCTGGCCTTCGCCGGGTTGGCCGCGGCGGGCATGACGACGGTGCACGACGCGCCGAACTCCCGGCATGCGTAGGCCAGGGACTGGGCGTGGTTGCCGGTCGAGTAGGTGACCAGCCCGCGAGCCCGCTCCGCGGCGCCCAGCCCGGCCAGCAGTGTGATCCCGCCGCGGACCTTGAACGCGCCGACGGGCTGCACGTTCTCGTGCTTGACCAGCACGTGGGCGCCGACCACCCCGTCGAGGGCCGGGTAGGACCACATCGGGGTCGGCGGGAGGTGCGCCGCGAGCAGGTCTCGGGCGAGCCGGATGTCGGCGAAGGTGACGGTCGGGGACATGCCCCCAGCCTGGGGGTGCGCCACCCATCGGTCCAATGCCAGTTATCGCGCACACCTATCAACACGGCCGATAGGTTGGGGCGGTGCTCGATGTGAACCGGCTGCGCGTGCTCGCCGCCGTGGCCCGGCACGGTTCGGTGACCGCCGCCGCCCGGGCCCTGCGCTACGCCCAGCCGTCGATCAGCCACCACCTCGCCCGCCTGGAGGCGGAGACCGGCAGCCGGCTCGTCCAGCGGGTGGGCCGCGGCATCCGGCTCACCGAGGCCGGCCGGGTGCTGGCCGGGCGCGCCGAGGAGATCCTGGCCCGGCTCGACGCCGCCGAGGCCGAGCTCGACGCGCTCACCGGGCTCACCGCCGGCCGGGTCCGGCTCGCGGCGTTCCCGTCGGCGCTGGGCACCTTCGTGCCGGTGGCCGCGGCCGGGTTCGCCGCCGAGCACCCCGGCGTCGAGCTGCGGCTGATCGAGGCGGAGCCGCCGGACGCCGTGGCCCTGCTGCGCTCCGGCGAGGTCGACGTCGCGGTGCTGTTCGACCACCCGGGAGTCCCCGGCGGCGACGACGGGTTGCGCCGGGTGCCCCTGCTGACCGACCGGCTGCACCTGGTGACCCCATCGGACGTCGACGGCGACTCGCCGGCCGACCACGCCGGCCGGCGCTGGATCACCGGCTGCGAGCGCTGCCGCGCCCACCTGGTGCGCTGCTGCGCCGAGGCCGGCTTCACCCCCGACATCGCCTTCACCACCGACGACTACGTCGCCGTCCAGGCGCTGGTCGCCGTCGGCCTCGGCGTCACCGTGCTGCCCGGCCTGGCGCTGGCCGCCAGCCGCCACCCCGGTGTGCGGTCGGTGGCGCTGCCCGCGGAGCACCGCGCCGTCTTCGCCGCGGTGCACGGCGCCGCACCCGACCCGGCCGCCACCGCCGCCCTCCTGGAGCGGCTCGCCGACGCCGCCGCCGGCGTGTCGTAGCCCGGCGCGGGAACCAGGAATGGCGGACGGTCGTGCGCGCCTTGTCCTTGGGGTGACCCCGACCGCCACCGCCGTCGGCCTGCGCTCGGAGCGCGGCCCCGTCCTGCTCGCCCTGATGGTGTCCACCGGGCTGATCGCCATCGACGCGACCATCCTCGCCACCGCGGTGCCCTCGATCGTGCGCGACGTCGGCGGGTTCGAGCAGTTCCCGTGGCTGTTCTCGGTGTACCTGCTGGCCCAGGCCGTGTCGGTGTCGGTGTACGCCAAGCTCTCCGACACCTTCGGCCGCAAGCCGGTGATGCTGTGGGGCATCGGGCTGTTCCTGCTGGGCAGCGTGCTGTGCGGGCTGGCGTGGAGCATGACCGCGCTGATCGCGTTCCGGGCGGTGCAGGGGCTGGGCGCCGGGGCGGTGCAACCGATGGCCATGACGATCGCCGGCGACATCTACACGGTGGCCGAGCGCGCGCGGACCCAGGGCTACCTGGCGAGCGTCTGGGCCGTCTCCTCGGTCGTCGGCCCGACGCTGGGCGGCGTCTTCTCGCAGCTGGGGATCTGGCGGTGGATCTTCTTCGTGAACGTGCCGCTGTGCCTGCTGGCCGGTGGGCTGATCGCGCGCAACCTCCACGAGACCGTGCGGCGCCGGGAGCACCGCATCGACTACCTCGGCTCGGTCCTGCTGACCAGCGGCATGACGCTGGTCATCCTGGGGGTGCTGGAGGGCGGCCAGGCCTGGGCGTGGGACTCGCCGGCGAGCATCGCGGTGTTCGCCGGCGGCGCCGTCCTGCTCGCGGCGTTCGCGCTGGTCGAGCGCCGGGCCGCGGAGCCGGTGCTGCCGATGTGGGTGCTCGGCCGGCGGCTGCTGGCGACGACGACGGGTCTGGCGTTCGGCGTCGGGGTGATCCTCATCGGCCTGACCTCCTTCGTGCCGACCTACCTGGAGTACTCGCTGGGCGTGCCGCCGCTGGCCGCCGGCCTGGCGCTGGCCGCGCTGACGCTGGGCTGGCCGTTGAGCGCCGGCCTGTCGGGCCGGTTGTTCTACCTGCGCCTGGGCTTCCGGAAGACCGTGCTGATCGGCCTCGTCCTGGTCGTCGCGGGCACCGGGTCGCTGGCCCTGTTCGCCCGCAGCCCCTCGGTCGCCGCCGTGGCCGCCAGCTGCTTCGTGATCGGCCTGGGGATGGGCCTGGTCGCCACCCCGTCGATCATCGCGGCGCAGACGAGCGTCGAGTGGCACGAGCGCGGCGTCGCCACCGGCACCAACATGTTCGCCCGGTCGCTGGGCAGCGCGGTCGGGGCGGCCGCGCTCGGCGCCGTCGCGAACGGGGTGGTCGCGGTGTCCGGGCGCCCGGCCACCGACCCGGGCGTGGCCACGCAGTCCGGGGCGGCGGTGTTCCTGGCGGTGCTGGTCGCCGTGGCGATCACGGTGGTCGCGGGGTTGTCGATGCCGAAGGACCGCGTCGCGCCGGCCGAGCCCGCGTCCTCACCCGCCGGCTGACGCCCGCAGGACGTCGTGCGCCGCCGCGAGCCGCTCCGCGTCGGGACGGGCGCGGGCATCACCCGAGGACCACGACCCCGCGACAGCCGTCGGCAGGCGTGGCGCGTCCCAGGACGAGAACACCGCGACCACCGCCCGCTCCAGCTGGTCGGCGCCTCCCCGACCCTGATCGCCTCCGGCGCCGGGTGACCCCTCACGAACGACAGCGGCGGTGCCACCCAGAGGTGGCACCGCCGCTACCGTGCAGTGCAGTGCTGACCGCTCGGGTCAGCCGGTCCTCGTCAGAGGACGCGGACCCCGGTGGCCTGCGGGCCCTTGGCGCCCTGGCCGACCTCGAACTCCACGCGCTGACCCTCGTCGAGGCTGCGGAAGCCGGAAGCGTCGATCTCCGAGTAGTGCACGAAGACGTCGGCGCCGCCGCCATCCTGGGCGATGAAGCCGAAGCCCTTCTCGCCGTTGAACCACTTGACAGTGCCCTGAGCCATGTCGATGTACTCCTGCTAGACGGTGGAACGGGCACCTCGCCCGTCCCGGCCGATCCGCGTGGGCAGGAGTACGCGGCTTTCACCATGCACCTGCCCGACGTGTTCCCGCGGGCGTGCATCACACGAGCACCGAAACCGAACGACCTGCCTCCATTGAACCACGTCCGGGCACGGCTGGCGATCACCCGGCGGCGGGCGGGTCCCCACCTGGCGCTTCGGCGCCGTCCCACGGCCCGTGACGACGGTCTCGGGCACGACGGCGAGAGCGATCCCTCCACGGGGACCCTGTGGCCCAGACTGGCCCCATGGCGATCGATCCCACCGGCGCGGACCTGAAGGCCTTCCTGACCGAGGCCCCCGACCAGCCCGTCACCATGCTCAACCTGCTGCGGTTCGCCGACGGCGGCCGGGAGCGCTACGACGAGTACATCGCGCACTTCCACCGCACGTCGGCCCGGTTCGGCGCCGAGGTCGTCTACTACGGCTACGGCCACGCCCCGGTTGTGGCCGAGCAGGGGCAGGACTGGGACGCGGTGCTGCTGGTCCGCTACCCCAGCCGGCGCGCGTTCACCGACATGGTCCGCGACCCGGAGTACCAGTCCGGCACCCACCTGCGGTCGCAGGCGCTGGTCGAGGCCGTGCTGCAGCCGACGACCTCGGCCACCTGAGGCCGCCCGCCTATCCGGCCGGGGCCGAGCCGCGCAGGTAGGCGTCGAGGTTCGCCAGCGTCGAGGCGAACGCGACCGCGTGGTCCGCGCTGCTGATGCCGTCGGGGACGTCGGTGGCCGTCACCGTGACGCGGCTACCGGCCTCGATCGGCTCGACGGCCCACGTCATCGTCATGGTGCCGGCGAAGGCGGGGTCGTCGGACACGAAGTCGACCTCCTCCACCACCCGGTGCGGCGCCTCGACGACGGCGAACCGGACGTCGGCGACGTCCTCGTTGCCGCCCGACTTGCCCACCTCCGAGGCGTCGTCGTAGGTCGACACCATCCGGTAGCCGCCGCCGGTGCGGGCGTCGAACCACTCGAACCGCCCCGTCATCCCCGTCGGCGGCAGCCACACGGCCCTGGCCCCGGCGTCGACCAGTGCCGCGAACACCGCCTCCGGCTCCGCCGCGATGACGGTGGCCGCCGCGTCGGTGTGCGTCACGGGCCGGACGCTACCGGGACGTGATCGGCACCCCCAACGACCGGGCTCGCACCGCTGGACTCGCACACGCCCCATCGCCCACTCGGGCGTCGTGGCAGGTTCTGCTCATGCGCCCGCAGGTCGAACTCGTCCACGAACTGGTCCGCGGCATCGACCCGCTCGACGCCCTCGAGGCCGAGCACCGGCACGACACCCTGCGTTGGCTCGCGGGCACCGACGACGTGTTCCGGCGGGCGAAACCGGCCACCCCGCCCCGCCACCTGGTCTCCTACGTCGCGGTGATCGACCACGTCGACCGCAGCAGCCTGCTGGTCGACCACATCGACGCCGGCCTCTGGCTGCCGCCCGGCGGCCACGTCGAACCCGACGAGCACCCCGCCACCGCCGCCGGTCGCGAAGCCCGCGAGGAACTCACCATCGACCCCGTGTTCGTCCAGGATCCGCCGCGACCGTCGTTCCTCACCGTCACCCGGACCGTCGGGGCCGACGCCGGGCACACCGACGTCAGCCTCTGGTTCGTCCTCGCCGGCACCCGCGACATGCCCGTCACGGTCGATCCCGCCGAGTTCACCGAGGCCCGCTGGTGGACCCACGAAGAGGTCCTCCGCACCGACCCCCACCGCCTCGACCCCCACTACCACCGGTTCATCACCAAGATCGACCGGCCGGCCCCCTGATGCCCCCGTCGGACGAGCCCCGCCTCCGGGACCACTGGTGGCCGCGCCCCGGCTGGCGCCCCGGCCGGGTGGTGCTCACCTGGCACCTCACCTTCGCGCACGCCACCGACCTGCACGCCCTGGTCCGCACCTACCAGCGGGCACTGGCACCGCTCCCGGGCCTGCACCCGGTGCCCCCGCGGTGGCTGCACCTGACCGTGCAGAGCATCGGCTTCACCGACGAGGTCACCGACCGCGATCTCCGCGCCAGCACCGCCGCGGTGACCGGGGCGGTGGCCGCGCTGCCGGCGTTCGACCTGGTCTTCGGTCTCCCGGAGGTCCACGGCGAAGGCATCGCCATCCACCCCCGACCCGCCGAACCGGTCCACGACCTCCTGCGCACCATGCGGGAGGCCCTCGCGACCGTGCTCGACCACGACGCCGTCCACGCCAGACCCGACCAGACCGGGCGGTTCCGCCCGCACGTCGGCACCGCCTACGCCGGCGCCGACCACCCGGTCGCGCCGTACGTCGAGGCGCTCGCCCCGGTCGACGCGCCACCGGTCACCGTGCCGATCACCGGAATCAGCCTGATCCGCCAGGAACGGATCCTCGAACCCGAGTGGGTCTACCGCTGGACCACCGTCACGACCGCACCCTTCGCCGCCCGGGCGCCGGGGAGTCGACGGCCCACGTGAGCCCACCACCCGCGGAGACGCCGATGGCCGACCCCGCCGTGCGGGGTCGGCCATCGGCCTCGTGGAGGTGCCGGGAATCGAACCCGGGTCCTCCGTTGCTTCACGAGGGCTTCTCCGTGCGCAGTCCGCTGTGCCTCTACTCGGATCCACCGGTCACGCGGACGAGCCGGTGTGACGATCCCAGTCACTGTTTGCTGTTCCCGACCACCCCGTGACCGAGTGGGCGGGTAAGACCCCCTAGCTGATGCCGGCGACCGGGTCGGGGATCACACCCGGGCCGACAGACTTCTTACTCGCTCAGGCGGCGAGGGCGAAGTCAGTGCGCTTATCAGCGGCACTTGTTTTTTTGCGACGCATGGTTTCCGAGATCATCGTCGCCTTCCTCGGCACGCTTCCCCACGATCAACATCCGGAGTCGAAACCGTTCACCCCCTCGACGCCCGCTGCTCGGGCGCGCACCGATCATAACGCCGGACGGCCCCGCCTTCATCCCGGATACCGGAACGAGGGCGGGGGCCGGCGGTTCGTCGGTCAGCCGCGGCCCAGGATGCGGTCGGCGAACGTCCGGACCGGGCTCTGGTGGTGCTGGTCGGTGCTGTGGTCGGTGCTGTGGTCGGTGCTGTGGTCGGTGGTGCGGTCGGCCGCGCCGTCGCGCTGGTGGGCGGGGTCGGTGGACCCGGTGGGGCCGTTCTTCGCCCGCACGTGCTCCCCGACGGTGGTCCGGTCCTTGGCCGGGTCGTCGACGGGGGTCGAGCGCTGCGCGGGCACCGCGGCGGGCGCGGTCTCGTCGGCCGGGCGCGGGCGCGGCGCCACCATGCCGGCAGCGGCACCGGCGACGATCGGCTCCTGGCGCTCGTACTCGTGCCGGCTGGGGCGGTCCGGCCGGTGCGGGCGCTCGTCGGTCCGGTGCGGGGCGTCGTGGTGGTCCTTGCGGTCCTCGTGGTCCTCGTGACCCTCGTGGTCCTGCGCGTCGCGGTGGTCGTCGGTCCGGTCGTGCGTTCCGCCGCGGGCGTCGGCGGGGCGGTCGGCGGAGTGCAGCTCCCGGGCCGGAGCGGCACCGCCGGCGACGGCCGGGCGCTGCGGGGCCCCGTCGACCTCGGCGTGATCGGGGTCCAGCTCCGCGGCCCTGGCCTGCTGCTCGCGGGCGACCTCGCGGTCGTGGCGGGCCATCGCGGCCAGCTCCTCGGCCTGGGCCTGCTCGGCCCTGGCGCGCTCGGCGCGCTGCTTCGCCTCGGCCTCCAGGCGCTCGGCGCTGGCCGCGTGGGCCTCGGCCTCGCGGCGGGCCTGCGCGGCCTCCAGGCGGCGCTGGCTCGGACTGCGCCTGCGGAAGATCATGACGGCCGCCACGACGATGGCGACCAACAGCACCAGCACAGCTATCGCGACGATTTGCCCGGTGGTCATGACCGCGTGTACCCGAACGTGTGCCCGCTCACACGCCGAGCAGCGCCGCCGGGTTGTCGTGCAGGACGGCGCGGGCGAAGCCGGCGCCGAGCCGGTCGTCGGCGGCCGACCAGGCGGCCACCGCGGCGACCTGCTCCGCGTACGGGTACGGGATGTTCGGGAAGTCCGAGCCGAAGACCACCCGGTCGGCGACGTCGGCCAGCCGCGCGGGCCAGTCGTCGGGCAGCGGGGCCATCCGCTGGCTGAACGCCGGCCCCACCATCGTCGTGTCGAGGTGCACGTCCGGGTAGCGGTGCACCAGGTCGAGCGCGCCCAGGTAGTCGGGCATCCCGGAGTGCGCCAGCACCACGCGCAGCCGGGGGTGCCCGGCGAGCACCTCGGCGAACACGTCCAGCCCGGTGTACGCGCCGGGCAGCGGCCCGTCGCCGCAGTGCACGACGGCGGGCACACCGGCCTCGGCCAGAAGGCCCCAAGCCGGGCGCAGCAGCGGGTCGCGCGGGTCGAACGCGCCGACCTGGACGTGCACCTTCACCGCGCGCGCCCCGGCCGCCACCGCGGCGGACAGGTAGTCGACGACGTCGGGCTCCGGGTACAGCGTGGCGGTCGGGACGGCGGCCGGGGTGCGCTCGGCGAACCCGGTGACCCACTCGGTGAGCCAGCGGGCCATGCCCGGCTTGTGCGGGTAGGTCAGCGGCGCGTACGCGCGAACACCCAGCTCGCGCAGTGTCTCGACGCGCTCCGGTTCGGGCGTGCGGTAGTGCACGGGCCAGCCGGTGCCGTAGTTCCTGGCGCCCTCGTCGAAGTAGGCCCAGACCTTGCGCAGCACCCGCTCGGGCAGGAAGTGCACGTGCACGTCGACGATGCCGGGCACGCCGAGCTCGTGGAGGAACCGCGGGACGTCGGCGTCGTCGACCGGGGGTGCCGGGACCACTGCCGCAGCCGTCACCTGATCTCCCGCATCCGCCCCTTGGCCGCCCGGCCGATCGCCCGCTGGACGTCGCGGTCGGCGTCGCGGCGGGCCAGGTCCTGGCGCTTGTCGTAGGTGCGCTTGCCCCGGGCCAGCGCCAGCTCGCACTTGACCTTGCCGTTGGCGAAGTACAGCGACAGCGGCACCAGCGTCGCCCCGCCCTCGCGGGTCTTGCCGATCAGCCGCTCGATCTCCTTGCGGTGCAGCAGCAGCTTGCGGGTGCGGCGCGGCTCGTGGTTGGTCCAGCTGCCGTGGGTGTACTCCGGGATGTGCAGGCCGCGCAGCCAGACCTCGCCGTCGTCCACGGTGGCGTAGGCGTCGACCAGCGACGCCCGGCCCAGCCGCAGGCTCTTCACCTCGGTGCCGACCAGCGCGACGCCCGCCTCGTAGGTGTCGATCACCGCGTAGTCGTGCCGTGCCCGGCGGTTCTGCGCGATCACCTTGCGGCCCTGCTCCTTCACCTGTCCAGCCTACGCGGACCGGCCCGGCGGGTCGTGCGCTATAGGCGGCCCGGTCACAGGCGCACGTAGAGCCGCAGCGTGGCGTATCCGGTGACGCTGGCGATGGCCGCGCCGATCATCACCAGGATCGGCGAGACCCAGATGATGTCGGCGACCTCGACCGGCGGCACGACCCCGTTCGAGACGATGCCGCTGAGCAACTGGTCGATGAACAGGAACTTGCCGATCACCAGCCCGCCGACCGCGATCAGCGCGCCCACCACGCCGGTGACCACCGCCTCGATGAGGAACGGCAGCTGCGTGTACCAGCGGGTCGCGCCGACCAGGCGCATCACGCCGACCTCCGTGCGCCGGGTGAACGCCGAGACCTGCACCGTGTTGGAGATCAGCAGCAGCGCTGCGATGGCCTGCACGACGGCCAGCCCGAACGTCACGTCGCGGACGCCGCCGAGGAAGTCGAACAGCCGGGCCACGACCTCGCGCTGGTCGATCACGTTGCGCACGCCGACCTGCCCGGTCGTGGCCTGGCGCACGGCCTGCGCCCCGGTCTCCTGGTCGTTGAGCCGGACCCGCAGCGTCGAGGGCAGCGACTGCGGGCGGACCAGGTCGGCCAGCGCCTGGCCCTTGAACAGCTGCAGGTAGCGCTCGTAGGCCTGCTGCTGGTTCTCGTAGCGCACCGCCTCGACCTGCGTGAGCGCCTCCAGCTTCGACCGCAGCGCGGTGCACACCGCCTGGCTGCAGTCGGTGTCGGCGGCCGAGACGTCGGAGGTCAGCGCGACCTGCACCTCGACCCGGTCGCTGTAGAGCTGCTCGGTGCGGTCGATCGTGCGCACCGCCAGCAGCCCGGTGCCGACCAGGCCCAGCGAGATCGCGGTGGTCAGCACCATCGCGATCGTCATCGTGACGTTGCGCCGGAGACCGGTGAAGACCTCCCGGGCGACGAAGTCGGTTCTCATGGCGCCTCCGCGGGAAGGATTACGTCGTCGCGCCGCACGTCCTACCTCCCGACGCCGTACACGCCGCGGGACTCGTCGCGCACGATGTGCCCCATGTCCAGCTCGACCACCCGCCGGCGCATCGAGTCGACGATCGAGTGGTCGTGGGTGGCCATGAGCACCGTCGTCCCGGTCCGGTTGATCCGCTCCAGCAGCAGCATGATGTCCTGGCTGGTGTCCGGGTCGAGGTTCCCGGTGGGCTCGTCGGCCAGCAGCACCAGCGGCCGGTTCACGAACGCGCGGGCGATCGCCACCCGTTGCTGCTCACCGCCGGAGAGCTCGTGCGGCATCCGGTCCGCCTTGCCGGCCAGCCCCACCAGGTCGAGCACCTCCGGCACGACCTTGCGCACCGTCGACTGCGACTTCCCGATGACCTCCAGCGCGAACGCCACGTTCCCGCCGACGGTCTTGTTCGACAGCAGCCGGAAGTCCTGGAACACGCACCCGATCCGCTGGCGCAGCCGCGGCACCCGCCGCCGGGGCAGCTTGGCGACGTTCAGGTCGGAGACGTAGATGTCGCCCTTGGTCGGCACGTCCTCGCGCAGCAGCAGCCGCAGGAACGTCGACTTGCCCGACCCCGACGGCCCGATCAGGAACACGAACTCACCGCGGTCGATGGTCACCGAGACCTGGTCCAGCGCGGGACGCGTGGAGGTCTTGTAGAGCTTGGTGACATGCTCCAGCCGGATCACGACCGGGGACGATACGGCGCTGCGACCCGCCCTCAGCACCCGACCCTCCCAGGCCGGAGACACCCCGCCGACCCGGACTCCCGGCCCGGCGCACCGACGAAAGTGACTCTCGTCCAACCAGGTTGGACGAAAGCCGCGCTCGTCCCGCCGAGGTGGCGCGCCTGCGCCGGGGGCCTCCCAGGACCGCGCGGAGGCCCGGGCGGCCACGGGGGTGTGCCGACGAGGCCTACGCCCCCGTGCCCTGGCTCCGCCGCCAGCGGATCCCGGCGTCGATGAAACCGTCCAGATCGCCGTCGAGGACGGCGTCGGGGTTGCCGACCTCGTAGTTGGTGCGCAGATCCTTGACCATCTGGTACGGGTGCAGGACGTAGGAGCGCATCTGGTTGCCCCACGAGGAGCCGGTGTCCTTGAGCGCGTCCATCCGGGCCCGCTCCTCCTGCCGGCGGCGCTCCAGGAGCTTGGCCTGCAGCACCATCATCGCGGAGGCCTTGTTCTGCAGCTGGGAGCGCTCGTTCTGGCAGGACACCACGATGCCGGTGGGCAGGTGGGTGAGCCGGACGGCGGAGTCGGTGGTGTTGACGCCCTGGCCGCCGGGGCCCGAGGAGCGGTACACGTCGACGCGCAGCTCCTTCTCGTCGATCTCGACCTCGTCGCTGGACTCGACGACGGGCGCGACCTCGACGCCGGCGAAGGAGGTCTGGCGGCGGCCCTGGTTGTCGAAGGGCGAGATCCGGACGAGGCGGTGGGTGCCCTGCTCGACCGACAGCGTGCCGTAGGCGAAGGGGGCGTGCACCTGGAACGTGGCCGACTTGATGCCGGCCTCCTCGGAGTAGGAGGTGTCGTAGACGTCGACGGGGTAGCCGTGCCGCTCGGCCCAGCGCAGGTACATCCGCATGAGCATCTCGGCGAAGTCGGCGGCGTCGACGCCGCCGGCCTCGGCGCGGATCGTCACCAGTGCCTCGCGGGGGTCGTACTCCCCCGACAGCAGGGTGCGGACCTCCAGCGCGGAGACCTCCTCGCGGAGCTTGGCCCGCTCGGCGTCGGCGTCGGCGACGGCGGACTCGTCGCCCTCGTCCTCGGCGAGCTCGTAGAGCACCGGGAGGTCATCGAGGCGGCGGCGCAGGTCGTCGAGGCGGCGCAGGTCGCCCTGGGCGTGCGCGAGGCGGCTGGTGACCCGCTGGGCCGCGGCGGGGTCGTTCCACAGGTCGGGTTGGCCGGCCTGGTCGGAGAGGTCGGCGATCTCGGCGCGCAGCGCGGGCAGGTCGGCGACCGCCTCGATGTTCTCCAGGGTGCCGGACAGGTCCTTCAGGTCGGCCGAGACGTCGGGGTTCACGACGCTCCAGGGTACGCGGACCCGCGAGGCCTTCCGGGCGAGCCCTGACCGGTTCCTAGTCGGCGGGGATGGCGTCGACCAGTTTCAACATCGCCCTGGTGTGCGCGACGGTGAAGTCGGCGACGGCCCTGCGGTAGGGGTCTTCCTCGGACCGGGCGGCCGCGCGGGCCGCCTCCAGGCGCGAGGCGTACTCGGCCCGGCTGCCGCCGAGCAGGTCGGCGCGCTGCTTGGGCGTGAGGAACCCGGCGTGCAGCAGCCGCAGCACGAGCGGGCTGCGCAGGGTGTCGGCGCCGGCGCCGGCGGCCACCCAGGCCTTGAACGACCGCTTGCCGGCGGCGGTGAGCACGTACTGCTGGGAGCCGCGCGGACCCTGCTTGCCCAGCCGGACGAGCCCGGCCTCGGCGAGCACCGGGAGCTCGCGGTAGATCTGGCTGCGGGTCACCGAGAAGAACGTCCCGAACTGCTCCCCGGCGGCGGCGACCAGCTGGCCGCCGGTCATCGGGCCGGTGTGCAGCAGCCCGAGCAGTGCGGCGGCGGTGGAGTTGACGGGAGTCGCTCTCGCGGGCGGCATCCCCCCACCGTGCCATTCCGAACCCGTATCCGCAGCTCCACAGTGGCCCGCTGAACAGCGCGACCGCACTGTGCGACGACGTGTACGGCCGCCCGCGCCGCCGCGGTCGGGCTCCCCCTCCGGGCAGGCTCGGCGTCCGGCGGAGTGCTGACCGCCGCACGAGGCATGACGCCCTCCGCCGAGCAACGGATGCGCATCGAAATGCGGCGGTCACCCGGATGCGGTACGACACTTCACATCGCCCTCACACGGGGCCGCACAAGGTACCCGCCAGTAGTTCGGAGCGCCCACCGGTTTCTCCGGACAAAGTCCAAACCCGATGCAACCCATCGGCAAGCAAGGAGAGGGATGGCCCGCTTCCTCGCCCGTCGCCTGGTGAACTACCTGGCCTTGTGCCTTGTCGCCACGTTCCTGGCCTTCGCGCTGGCCGCGCTGACCTTCGACCCGGTCGGGAAGCTGCAGGCGCGCAACCCCCCGCCACCGCAGGCGACGATCGACGCCAAGCGCGCCGAGCTGCGCCTGGACGAGCCGATCCCGCAGCGCTTCGTGCTCTGGCTCGGCGACGCCGTGCAGGGCGATTTCGGCCGCACCGTGGTCAACCAGTCGATCAGCGAGGAGCTCCCCCGCCGGATCGGCGTCAGCCTGCGGCTGTTCCTGCTGGGCACGGTGGTCGGGATCGGGCTCGGCGTGATCGTCGGGGTGGCCAGCGCGATCCGGCAGTACCGCTTCAGCGACTACGCGGCCACCTTCTTCTCCTTCGTGATCCTCTCGACCCCGGTGTTCCTGCTCGGCCTGCTGCTCAAGTACGTCGCGCTGGAGCTGAACACCGCCGCCGGGGCGCAGTTGCTGGTGTTCACCGGTGAGACGACGCCCGGGTTCCAGGGCGGGTTCTTCGAAGCGCTGGTCGACCGCGTCCAGCACCTGGTGCTGCCCACGCTGACCATCGCGCTGGGCCAGATCGCCTATTACAGCCGCTACCAGCGCAGCGCGATGCTCGACGTGCTGGGCAGCGATTTCCTGCGCACGGCCCAGGCGAAGGGGTTGACCCGGCGCAAAGCGCTGTTCAAGCACGGTCTGCGCACCGCGCTGGTCCCGATGGCCACGCTGTTCGCCTTCGGGTTCGGGCTGCTGATCACCGGCGGCACGTTCACCGAGCGGATCTTCGGCTGGTACGGGATGGGCGACTGGCTCGTCTACGGCATCGAGCAGGACGACACCAACATCACCGCCACCGTGACGCTGTTCGTCGCGGTGCTGGTGCTGGTCTCCGGATGGCTGTCCGACGTCTTCTACGCGCTGCTCGACCCGCGCGTCCGGCTCCGCTGACCCGGCAGACAGGAACCCTGCGATGACCACCACAGACGTCACCGGCGGCACCGGCAAGTCGGTGCCGACCGGCGGGGCCAACCCGGTCGACGTGCCGCTGGACGCCATCGAGGCCGAGACCGAGGGCGTCACCCGCGGCACGCTCGTGCTGCGCCGCTTCCTGCGCAACAAGCTCGCGCTCACCGGGCTCGTCGTGCTCGCGCTGCTCTACGCGGTGTCGCTGACCAGCCCGCTGTTCGCGCCGTGGGCCTACGACGAGTACGACTACCTGTCCTTCCTGCAGCCGCCCTCGGCCAGCCACTGGTTCGGCACGACCCAGATCGGCGAGGACGTGTTCGCGCAGACGATGCGCGGGCTGCAGCGGTCGCTGACGATCGGGCTGCTGACCGCGGCGATCTCGATCGTGATCGCCTCGGTCGTCGGGGCGTGCGCCGGCTACTTCGGCGGCTGGGTCGACCGCGGCCTCATGTGGATCGTCGACCTGCTGCTGGTGCTGCCCTCGTTCCTGATCATCGCGGTCATCTCGCCCGCGCTGCGCGGCAGCAGCTGGATCCTGTTCGTGCTGCTGCTCGGGCTGTTCGCCTGGATGATCACCGCCCGGATCCTGCGCGGCATGACGCTCACCCTGCGCGAGCGGGAGTTCGTCAAGGCGGCCCGGTTCATGGGGGCGCCCTCCGGGCTCATCATCCGCCGCCACATCCTGCCCAACATGGCCTCGCTGATGATCATCGACGTGACCATCACGGTCGGTTCGACGATCCTGCTGGAGACCGGCCTGTCCTACTTCGGCTTCGGCGTGCAGCCACCGGACGTCTCGCTGGGCACGCTGATCCGCGACGGCAGCACCGCCGCGCTCACGACGCCGTGGCTGTTCCTGTTCGCCGGCGGGCTGCTGGTGGTCTCGGTGCTGGCGGTCAACTTCATCGGCGACGGGCTGCGCGACGCGCTCGACCCGAACGCCAGGCGCGGTCGCAACGTCCGCGAGGACGAGGACCCCGAGGTCGAGGTGGAGCGCGCGTGACCGCGTACGAGGCCGAGTCCGACGTGCTGGCCGACCCCGGCCGGGCCGGGGAGCCGGCGGCGCCGCTGCTGGAGGTCGCCGACCTGGAGGTGTCGTTCCCCAGCGAGGACGGCCGGGTGCGGGCGGTGCGCGGGCTGAGCTACCGGGTGTCGCCCGGCGAGGTGCTCGGCATCGTCGGCGAGTCCGGGTCCGGCAAGTCGGTGTCGTCGCTGGCCGTGATGGGGCTGCTGCCGCCGTCGGCGCGGATCGGCGGCTCGATCCGGCTGCGCGGGCAGGAGCTGCTCGGGCTGTCCGACACCGAGCTGTCGCGCATCCGGGGCCGGCGGGTCGCCATGGTCTTCCAGGACCCGCTGTCCGCGCTGACCCCCGTCTACACCGTCGGCGACCAGATCGCCGAGGCCCTGCTGGTGCACGGCGGGAGGTCGACGACCGCGAGCACCGCCCGCAACCGCGCGGTCGAGCTGCTCGACCTGGTCGGCATCCCGAACGCGGCCGAGCGGGTCAAGGCGTTCCCGCACGAGTTCTCCGGCGGCATGCGCCAGCGCGCGGTGATCGCGATGGCGATCGCCAACGACCCCGACCTGATCATCGCCGACGAGCCGACGACCGCGCTGGACGTCACCGTGCAGGCGCAGGTGCTGGAGGTGCTCAAGACCGCGCAGGAGGTCACCGGCGCGGGCATCGTGCTGATCACCCACGACCTCGGGGTGGTCGCCGGCACCGCCGACCGCGTGATCGTCATGTACGCGGGGAAGGCCGTGGAGACCGGCACCGTCGACGAGATCTTCGCGACCCCGCGGATGCCCTACACGCTGGGGCTGCTCGGCTCGATCCCCCGCCTCGACGTCGGGCGCGGCCAGCCGCTGGTGCCGATCGAGGGCCAGCCGCCGTCGCTGGTCGCGCTGCCGCCGGGCTGCCCGTTCGGCCCGCGCTGCCCGCTGCACGAGCCGGCCTGCGACGCGGCCGAGCCGGAGCTGCTCCCGGCACCCGGCGCGGCGCCCGACCACCGGGCGGCCTGCATCCGCACCGGCGAGCTGGCCGCCGCCGACGCCGAGGGCGGCGAGCTGGCCGCCGAGCTGTTCGACGCGCACGTCGTGGAGGCCGAGCCGGTCGACTCCGCGACCCGCATCGACCGCGAGGTGGTGCTCGGGGTGGACCGGCTGGTCAAGCACTACCCGGTGCGGGCGGGCGGGATCTTCCGCCGGCAGGTCGGCGCGGTGCAGGCCGTGGACGGCGTCACCTTCGACGTGCGGGCGGGCGAGACGCTCGGGCTGGTCGGCGAGTCCGGCTGCGGCAAGTCCACGACGATCATGGAGATCATGGGCCTGGAGCCGCCGACGGGCGGGTCCATCCAGGTGCTCGGGTCCCAGGTGGAGGGGCTGTCCCGGGCCGACCGCAAGCGGATCCGGCGCGACCTGCAGATCGTCTTCCAGGACCCGATGGCCTCGCTCGACCCGCGACTGCCGGTGCGCGACCTCATCGCCGAGCCGATGGAGGTCCAGGGCTTCGACAAGGCCCACATCACCCGCCGGGTGCCCGAGCTGATGAAGCTGGTGGGGCTGCGCAGCGAGCAGATCAACCGCTACCCCGGCGAGTTCTCCGGCGGGCAGCGCCAGCGCATCTGCATCGCCCGCGCGCTGGCCCTGGAGCCGAAGGTGCTGGTGCTCGACGAGCCGGTCTCCGCGCTCGACGTGTCGATCCAGGCCGGCGTGCTCAACCTGCTCGACGAGCTCAAGGCCCGCCTGGGGCTGGCCTACCTGTTCGTGGCCCACGACCTGTCGGTGGTGCGCCACATCGCCGACCGGGTGGCCGTCATGTACCTGGGCAAGATCGTCGAGATCGGCGGGGTGGAGGAGGTCTTCGCCGCCCCGCAGCACCCCTACACGCAGGCCCTGCTGTCGGCGATCCCGGTGCCCGACCCCGAGGTCGAGCGCCGCCGCGAGCGGATCCTGCTGACCGGCGACCTGCCCAGCCCGGCGAACCCGCCGTCGGGCTGCCGGTTCCGCACCCGCTGCCAGCTGTTCGCCACCCTCGGCGCCGACCAGCAGCAACGCTGCATCGACGTCGAGCCCCCGCGCGAGAGCGCGCTGCCGGCCGAGCCGGACGCGCCGGTCGGTGCCCACCTGCCCGACCACGACGTCGCCTGCCACTGGGCGCGGATCCGCACCGTGGTGTGACCCGGAAGTACCCCCCAACCCCGGGAAAACGATGAGAGGAACGCCGATGAGACCGTCACGTCGGGGAGCAGGGCTGGTCGCGCTGGTCGCGACCGCCGCGCTCGTGTTGAGTGCTTGTGGCGGAGGCGGTGGTGCCGGTGCCGGCGGCGGCGCGGGTGACGTGTCCGGTGGGGTCCCACCGGCCGCCGGGAACGACATCAACGCGGTCGAGTACGACCAGGTCCGCGACGGCGGCGACTTCTTCTGGGCGATCTCCAGCCTGCCGCCGCAGTACAACTACCACCAGCTCGACGGCACCGAGCGGGATGCCAAGAACATCCTCGACTCGTTCATGCCCGAGATCATGAAGGGCGACGCGGAGAGCCAGTACCAGATCGACCCGAACTACCTCGAGTCGGCGGAGCTCACCAGCACCGACCCGCAGGTCGTCACCTACAAGCTCAACCCGGAGGCGACCTGGAACAGCGGGCGCCCGATCGACTGGACCGACTTCGAGGCCCAGTGGAAGGCGCTCAACGGCTCCAACCCGGCCTACACCGTATCCGGAACCACCGGCTACGACGTGATCCAGTCGGTCGCCCAGGGCGCCACTCCGCAGGAGGTCGTGGTCACCTTCGCGTCGAAGTTCGCCGACTGGAAGGGCAACTTCCTGCCGCTCTACCCGCGCGAGACGATGTCCGACCCGGCGGTCTTCAACGACGGATGGCGCAACGGCCCGCTGGACGGTGCCGGCCCGTTCAAGCTGGAGCAGATCGACACCACCGCCAAGCGCGTCACCGTGGTGAAGAACGAGAAGTGGTGGGGTCAGCCGGCCAAGCTCGACCGGATCATCTACGTCGCGCTGGACTCCTCCGCCCAGCCCGAGGCCTACGCCAACGGCACGCTGAGCGTGCTGGAGATCGGCCCGAGCGTGTCGACGTTCCAGCGGGCCCAGCAGGTGCCCGACACCGTCATCCGCACCGCGAAGGGCCCGAACTTCCGGCACATCACGTTCAACGGGGCGCCGACGTCGATCCTGGCCGACCCGGCGCTGCGGCTGGCGATCATGAAGGGCATCGACCGCAACATCCTCACCCAGTCGCAGATCGGCCCGATCGTGCCGGACGCGAAGCCGCTGGGTAACCACCTGTTCGTGGAGGGCCAGGCCGGCTACGAGGACCACTCCGGCGTGGTCGCCTACGACCCGGAGAAGGCCAAGTCCGAGCTGGACGCGCTGGGCTGGACGCTGCAGGGCAACGTCCGGGCCAAGGACGGCCAGCAGCTGGCGATCCGCGACGTCATCCCGACCGGCACCGCGGTGAGCGAGGCCGAGGCCAAGATCGTCCAGCAGCAGCTGGCCGCGATCGGCGTCCAGGTGAACATCGAGTCGGTGCCGCTGGACAACTTCTTCGAGCAGTTCGTGAACGTCGGCAACTTCGACATCACGCACTTCTCGTGGCTGGGCACCCCCTCGCCGATCAGCTCGGCCAGCGGGATCTACCGGCTCACGCCGGACTCGGTCGACCAGAACTACGGCCGGATCGGCAACGAGAAGATCAACGAGCTGCTGGTGCAGGCCAACGCCGAGCTGGACCCGGTGAAGCAGGCCGAGATCGTCAACGAGATCGACCAGGAGATCTGGAACCTCGGGCACTCGCTGCTGCAGTACCAGCGCCCGGACGCCTGGGCGGTGAAGAGCAACGTGGTCAACTTCGGGGCCAAGGGCTTCGCCGAGTACGACTACACCAAGATCGGTTTCGCGAAGTGAGCCGTCGCTGAGCGAGCGATCGGGCAGGACCGCGGCGGGCGGGGGGCCACTGGCCCTCCGCCCGCTGCGGCACGCCCTGCTGGCGACCGGGCTGGTGCTGGCGGTGTGCGGGCTGCTCGCCGGCACGGCGGCGGTGTCGTTCGCGGCCACGGCGGACCGGATCGGCGCGGCCACCGGGCGGTCCGTCGGCGTCGTCGAAGGACCGGTCGACGGCGGCGACGCACCGGCGGTGCGACTGCGCTGGACCCCGCCGGGCGCCGCCGAGCGGGTCGACGCCGTCGCGGTGGGCGGCCCGGTCCCGGCGCCGGGCACCCGCACCGAGGTCGCGTTCGACCCGGCCGACCCGGGTTCGCCGCTGATCCCCGGCGCCGAGGTCCTCGTCGACGGCGACCGCTGGCTCACCGTGCTCTCGCTGGCCGTGGTGGTCGCCCTGCTCGTGCTGGGTGTGCTGGGCTGGCAGGTGCTCAGCCGCAGGCGCGCCTTCGCCCTGCCCGCGCGCACCGCGCGGGTCCGCCGGGTGCGCTGGCAGCAGGGCCTGTGGACGCGCTCCTACCTGGAGACCGAGTCGAACCCGCAGCGCTGGATCCCGGTGCACTTCGACCCGGTGCTCGTCGGGCTGCCCGCCCCGACGACCGTGCGGCTGCACGGCGACCCGCTGCGCGACCGGGTCGTGGCCGCCGTCGTGCCGGGCCCGGACGGCGACCACCCGCTGGTGCCCTCCGGTCCCGTCCGGCTGGTCGAACCCCGCGGGCACCGCACCGACAACCCCAGCCGCCCCGACGACACCGTCGGGCAGCGGTCGGCGGCGCTGGCCCGGCTGGCGCGCCAGCTGCGCGCCGACCTCCCGCTCGTCGTCCCGGCGCCGTTCCTGGGGCTGCTGTGGACCTACGTCGACCGCGGCGGCGTGCTCACCTGGGCGTCGGCGACCGCGCTCACCGCCGCGCTGGGCCTGTGGCTGGGCGCGTTCCGCGGCTCCGACCCCTCCTGAGCCCGCTCACGCCCGGACGTCGACCCAGCCGCCGATGCGCCAGTAGTCGCCGCCCTCGCGGGCCAGCAGGCCGTGGTCGACGAGGTAGCGGCGCACGGCGACGTGGTCGATCCCGCCGCCCTCCGTCCACGCCCGCAGCACGGCGTCCACCTCCCGCTCCGGGAAGCGGCGCCCCGGCTCGAAGCTCTGCACCAGGAACTCCAGCACCTGGCGGCGCTTGGCGTCCTGGGCCGGCATCGACAGCAACCGGCCGTCGCGCACGAACCGGCCCACGACCTCGTCGGCGACGTCCGGGTCGGCCCCGCCGGGCGGGGCGGCCGCGATCGCGGCCTCCTTGATGACCTCGACGCGCACCGCCAGCGCCCCGTCGACCAGGCCCCCGGCCTGCAGCTTCTGCAGCGCCCGCCCGACCTCGCGGGCACCCAGCCCGGTGGCCGCCACCACCGCCGCGGGGGTGCGTGCGCCCAGCGCGAGCGCGGACAGCACCTTGAGCCGCTCCGGCTCGGCCAGCAGGCCGACGATCTCGGCTGCCTTCATCGGTGTCCTCCCGTGGGGTCGTGCGCGCGTGTCGCGGTCGGGACCGTGATTCTCGCGCACCGCCCCCGCCGCGCCATCGCGGTGCGCTGCGCGGTGACCGGACCGCTACTCTGCCGGCATGCGCACCGAGCGGATCACGGTGAGCCTGCCGGCCGACCTGGTCGCCGAGGCCCGCCGCGCCGTGCACCGGGGCACCGCGGCCAGCGTCTCGGCCTACATCTCCGAGGCGCTGGCCGCCCGCCAGGAGCGGGAGCGCTCGCTCGCGGTGCTGGCCGACCTGTACGGCGGGCCGCCACCGCCCGAGCAGCTGGCCCAGGCCCGCCGGACGCTGGCGACCGCCGTCTGATGGCGGCCGCACCCGGCCCGCGCCGCACCAGCACCGCTCTCACCAGCACCGCTCTCACCCTCACCGTCGCTGCCGTCCCCGCCGCCCCCGTCCGCGGCGACCGGGCGGCCCGGTGATCGGCGGCCGCGTCCTCGACGTCACCGCGCTCGAGGCCTTCGCCACCGGCCGTCCCGTCTACGTCCGCGCGCTGGTCTGGGCCGCCGTCGAGGAGAACATCATCCTGGCCGTGCCCAGCGCGGCGCTCGGCCGCGCATGGGCGCTGCTCGGCCCGGAGCACCACGCCGCCCTGCAGGTGCTGCTCGACCTGCCCATCACCGTGATCGACGAACTCGACCCGGCCGCCGCCCTGGAGTCCGGGCTGCTGCTGGCCGCCTCCGGGCTCGACGACATCGTGCCCGGCCAGGTCGCGGCCAGCGCCCGGCGTCGGGGCTGGCCCGCGGTGACCGGCGAGCCGGGCTCGCTGCGCAAGCTCGACACCAGCGTCACCATCGAAGAGCTGCCCTGACGCCTCGCGATCAGGACGGGGCGACCAGGTGCTCGCGCAGGCGCTCCAGGTCGGCGTCGGACAACCCGTTGGCGCGCAGCCAGCCCGCCGCGCCGCCGTCCGCGCCGACGCCGCCGGGCACCCGCGAGTACTCGGCGTCCAGGTGGTCGAGCACGGCGACCATCACCTCGGCGCGGGGCTTGTGCACGTCGATGTCGTCGGGCACGGGCTCGCCGAGGACCTCGGCGCGCCGCCGGAAGATCGCCTCGACCTGCGTGGCCGAGAGCACGTAGTCCTCGACCACCGCCTCCCGCTCGACGCCGACGGCGTCGAGCACCATCGCGACCAGCACACCGGTGCGGTCCTTGCCGGCCGCGCAGTGCACGAGGGTGGGACCGGCGTCCTCGGCGGCCAGCCTGCGCACGCCCTCGGCCACGTTCGCCGGGTGGTCGGCCAGGTAACCCAGGTAGTTGCGCAGGACCGGGTCGGTGGTGTCGCCCGCCTCGGGCAGGATCTCCCGGCTGGCGCCGATGAAGTTCAGCTCCAGCGTCTCCACGCCGGCGCGCGCCACGGGGCTCGGCCCGTCGGCCTCGGTCTCGCGGGGGCTGCGCAGGTCGAGGACCAGCCGCAGGCCGAAGTCGTCGACGAGCCTGGTGACGTCGGTCGCGGTGACGGCGCGCAGCGCCGCGCTGCGCAGCAGCACGCCGCTGCGGGTGCGCCCGCCGCCGCGCACCGGCAGGCCGCCGACGTCCCGGACGTTGTCGAGTCCCTCGAAGGTGAGCCATCGGTCCACGGAGGTGTCCACCCGGCCACGGTAATTCTCAACCGGCGAGTTTCTCGACCCCCGCACGTGAGATCGCCAACGGATCGGGCAGGTCCGCCGACCGCCCTTCCGGGGCGACGAACGCGAAGTTCACGACGAGTTCACCGGAGCGCACGGCGATCAGGATGAGGTCGAAGCCCTGACCGCCGATCTGCCAGCCGGTCGACTCGTCCGCCGGCACGTCGACGGCGAGGTCCTCGGCGGGGGTGATCACCACCGGCGAGCCGGACGCCTCGCCCTGGCTGCAGGCCAGCCCCTGCTCGTTGGCCAGGAAGGCGGCCTGGGCGGTCGCGGCGTCGCCGTAGACGCTCACCGTCTGCTGGACGAACATCCCCTCGGTGGGCCCGGTGAAGCCCGCCCCGACGCGCACCGCGGCCGGGAACTGCGCGACGACCCCCGGGCCGCCGCAGAACGCGGGGGCCTGCGGATCGGGCTTCGGCTCCTCGCCCTGCGTGAACCCCGGCCCGATCTCGGCGGGTACCAGCAGGAACGGGCGCAGCCCCTCGGCGGCCTCGGCGAGTGTCGGCGCGGTCGACGGGGCCGACGCCGTCGGCTCGGCCGCAGGCGTTCGCGGGGCGGACGTGGCGGGCGCGGGGGCCGTGGCGGCGTCGGCCCGCCCGGCGACTTCGCTGCTGCACGCGGACACACCCAGTGCCAGCAGGACGAGCGCGGCCCCGGCGAACGCCCGCCGGGGATCGCGCGCCGGTGCGGGGACGGCCGTCGGCGCGACGCCCGCGCGACCGGGTCGGGCGGGGCGCCCGGCAAGCGTGTCGATCACCGGCCGATCGTACGGGTCGTACAGCGGACGGAGGGGCCGCGGATCTGGGCATCACCGCCGGTGAACGGCCCGACACACCAGCTCCTAGACCATTCGGCTGTACGTGCTCCTCCGGAAAATTGCCCTGTCCGGGCTCCGTCGTCCGCTGACGTTCAGGCGTCCGCGCCGTGCGGCACCCAGATCAGCACCACGTGCGCGTGCAGCCGCCCCACGGGATCCGACAGCCGATCTTGCCCCGGCCCGGCCCGCACCCCGCAACGCGCTGTCGAACGGCCCGCGCCCACCCCGTAGGCTGCCCGTGAACGGCGGCCACCTCCCCACCGCAGTCCGGCCGCCGATCATGGAGAGTTGCCCGCCGAACCCGAGGATCTCGATGACGGACCCCCGCTCCAGCCTGATCCGCCAGCAGCTCGCCGACCTCGGTCGGCGGCACGCCGCCGAGGACAACCGCGACGCGGTCACGCCACGGCCGACGCGGGTGCTCATCATCGGCAACTTCGGCAACGGCAACACCGGCGACGAGGCCATGCTCGCCCGCACGCTGCAGGAGCTGCCCGAGGACACCGAGATCAAGGTCGTCTCGCGCAACCCGCGCATGGTGGAGGCCCTGCACAAGGTCGCCGCCGTGGCCATGGAGGGCGTCGCCTTCGTCAAGGCGCTCAAGTGGTGCGACGGGATCGCCGTGGTGGGCGGCGGGCTGTTCGGCACCGGCGCCTCCCCGCTGGTCAAGGCGCTGCCGGCGATCGTCTGGGCCGCGACGGCGCGCGGCCGCGACATCACCTACGTCGCCATCGGCGTCTACCCCGGCACCCCCGAGCGCGTGCTCGACCTGCTGCGCCGCTCGGTGCGCAAGCCCGGGCGCATCACCGTCCGCGACGAGGTCTCGGCCGCCACCCTCGGCGACGAGATCGTCGCCCCGGTCGTCGGCGACCTGGCCATGGGCCTGACCCCGGCCCCGAGCGCCGACGCCCGCCGCGCGCTGAGCGCCGCCGGCGTCGACCCGGCCGTGCCGCTGCTGCTGGTCGCCCCGAAGGCGCTGCCCAACCCGATCCTGGTCGACTGCCTGCAGGACGCGGCCGAGTCGCTGGCCCGGCGCTGGATCGACCGCGGCGGCGCGGTGGCCGGCCTGGCCATCAGCACGCACGCCGACTACGGCCTCGGCCTGCCCCGCCGCGACGAGGTGCTGATCACCGAGCTGGGCGAGCGGCTGGGCCGCCGGGTGCCCGTGCTCGGCCCGCAGCTGCCCCCGGCGCTGGCCAAGGCCGTGGTCGCCGAGTCCGACGCGCTGTTCGGCCTGCGACTGCACGCGCTGATCTTCGCCGTGGCGGCCGGCGTGCCGTGCCTCGGCGTGGGCTGGGAGGAGCGCACCACCGCGTTCCTGGCCGAGCACGAGCAGTCCTCCATCAGCACCCGCCCGCCCATCGAGGACCTGCACGCCTGGGTCGACCGCACCCTGCCGGCCCGCTGGTCCGCCCGCCCCCGCCTGCTGTCTTCCTGACACACCCCCGTCGAGCACGCGTACCGGCGGGATCGGACGAGAGCCGCGCTCGTGCGACCAGGTCGGACGAAGCCACTCTCGCTCGGCGCTGCTCGTCCTTGGCGACGCCGCCGAGTTGGACGAGAGTCACTCTCGTGCGGCCAGGCTGGACGAAAGCCACCCTCGTGCGGCGTGCCCGCGGAGCGGGTGCTGTGGGTGAGCGCCGCAGGCGCGAGCCCGGGGCGCGCGTAGCGCACCCCCTGCGCTGCGCCGTGCGCGCCGACGCGACGGCAGGGGAGCACTGGGGTGGGGTGCTACGGCGCCCTCGCAGCACGAGGGTTGTGGTCGCAGCCCGCCGGCGGGCTGCGACGACCCAGCCAGCGCTGCGACGTCGCCCGCTGGCGCTGCGAGACCACGCCAGCCCTGCGAGGACCCCTCCCCCGCCGCGGCCGGCCGCACGAGCGCGGCTCTCGTCCAATCCGCCCTGATCGCCCGCCCGCCGGGTTAGGGGCCGTCGGTCGGAGCGCGGCGCAGCAGCGGCGGGAAGATCTGCGCCCCGGGCCCGCGGCTGGCGATCCAGTCCTCCGGGTTGGACAGCTTGCACCGCTGCAGCGACAGGCAGCCGCAGCCGATGCACGAGTCCAGCCCGTCGCGCATCGCCTCCAGCGCCGCGATCTGCTCGTCGAGCCGCCCGCGCCAGGCCCGCGACAGCCGCGTCCAGTCGGCCTTGTTGGGCGTGCGCCCGTCCGGGAGCCGCGCGAGCGCGTCGCGCACCTCGTCCAGGCCCACCCCGATCGTGCGCGCCGCCCGGATGAACGCCAGCCTGCGCAGCACCGAGCGCTCGTAGCGGCGCTGCCCGCCCGACGTCCGGGTCGTGCTCAGCAGGCCCTCCCGCTCGTAGTAGCGCAGCGCCGAGGCCGGGAAGCCGCTGCGCCGCACCACCTCGCCGATGGTCAGCAGGTCGTGCGCATCCATCCCGTTCCCCCTCGTCCGGTCGCCTTGACCTGAAGCTGACTTCAGGTCGCACTGTACGACCATGACACCGCACACCGCCATCGTCACCGGAGCCGGCCGCGGCTTCGGTCGCGCGCTGACCGCCGCCATCGCCGGCGCCGACCGCACCGTCGTCGCCTGCGGCCGCGACCCGGCCCGCCTGCGCGCGGCCACCGACGGCCTCCCCGGCGTCCTCGCGCTCGCCGGCGACGTCACCGACCCCGGCTTCCGGGCCGAGCTCGTCGCGGCCGCCGGCGACCGGCTCGACCTGCTCGTGCACAACGCGGGCGAGCTCGGCCCGTCGCCGCTGCCCGCACTGGCGCACTACCCGCTCGACGCCCTGCGCGCGGTCCTGGAGACGACCGTGCTGGCCCCGCTCGCACTGACCCAGCTCGCCCTACCGGCGTTGCGGGCGAACCGCGGCACCGTCGTCACCCTCAGCTCGGACGCCGCGGTGGAGGCCTACCCGGGCTGGGGCGGCTACGGCAGCGCCAAGGCCGCGCTCGACCAGCTGGCCGCCGTGCTCGGGGTGGAGGAGCCCGACCTGCGCGTCTACGCCTTCGACCCCGGCGACATGCGCACCGACATGCACCAGCGGGCCTTCCCCGGCGAGGACATCTCCGACCGGCCCGAGCCGGAGACCGTGGTCCCGGCACTGCTGCGGCTGCTCGCCGAACGGCCCGACAGCGGTCGCCACAGGTCCGTCGACCTCGCCGCCGGGGAGCCCGCGTGACGGCGGGGACGGCGCTGCCGCGCGTGCCGGCGGAGCTGTCGGCCACCGGCCCGCCGGAGGAGCGCGGCCTGGCCCGCGACGGGGTCCGGCTGATGGTCGCCGAAGCCGGACGGCCGTTGCGCCACCTGCGCTTCCGCGACCTGCCCTCGACGCTGCGCCCCGGCGACCTGCTCGTGGTCAACACCTCCGACACCGAACCCGCCGCCGTCGACGGCACCCGCGAGGACGGCCGCCCGGTCACCGTGCACGTCTCCGGGCCGGCCCGCGACGGCCGCGGCTGGGTGGTCGAGCTGCGCACCGAGCGCGGCGAACGGGTCCCGGACGGGCGAGTCGGAGACCGCATCGCCCTGCCGGGCGGCGCAGCCGCCCACCTGCGGACCGCCCATCCCGACCCGGCGCCCGTCGAGGGCAGCCGGCTGTGGCTGGCCGAGTTCGACACCACCGCGCCGCTGCCCGCCTACCTGCGCACCGTCGGCCGCCCCATCCGCTACCCCTACCTCGTCGGGCACCCGCCGCTGCCGGCGTACCGGACGGTGCACGCCGAGCCCGACGGCGACTTCGCCAGCGCCGAGATGCCCAGCGCCGGGCGGCCGGTCAGCAAGGACGTGCTCGACGGCCTGCGCGCCCGCGGCGTCGGCGTCGCCCGGGTCGTGCTGCACACCGGGGTCTCGTCGCTGGAGGCCGGGGAGCTGCCCCTGCCCGAGCGGTACGCGGTGCCCGCCGGCACCGCGGTCGCCGTCCACGCCGCACGGGCCGCGGGCGGGCGGATCGTCGCCGTCGGCACCACCGCCACCCGCGCCCTGGAGACCGCCACCGACGCCGAGGGCCGGGTCCGCCCGGGCTCCGGGTGGACCGACCTCGTCCTCGGACCCGACCGCCCGGCCCGCGTGGTCGACGGACTGGTCACCGGCTGGCACGAACCGCAGGCCTCGCACCTGCTGCTGCTGCAGGCCGTCGCCGGGGCGGAACTGGTGGACCGGGCCTACGCCGCCGCCGTCGGGCGCGGCTACCTCTGGCACGAGTTCGGCGACTCCTGCCTGCTGCTCGCCGGGCGGATCCCCGTTCGGCGCGCCGGCTGACCGCTGATCCCGCCGTCGCCGGGCGCCGTCGGCGGCGGCGGACCCGGTGAACGGCCGCCCACCAGCGCCCACAGGCGCCTGTGGACCTTGTCCAACGCTCGACGATCCTCATAAGGTTCTCGACAGGCGTCACGATCCGATCACATGCGCAACGAGCCGCCGCTCCCCCACTCCGCGCGGCTCGTCCGGTCCCCCCGAACCGGTGGCGCAGTGATCGGATCGCTCCCCAGCGCTGGAAGGCAGGTCCGTGTCAGGTCACCGCTCCCCCCGTGGTCGGCGTGCGCATGGGTCGGGTTCCATCCCGGCCACCCAGCTGATCGCCCGCGCCTCGGGCCCGAAGGGCCCGACCCTCCGCACCAGCGTGCTGGCCACCGCCGCCGCGGTCGGCGCGGTCGCCACCGGCACGTTCAGCGCGTTCGTCCCGACCTTCGCCGAGGACGTCGCCCCGCAGGCCAACGCCGACGAGGCCCCCAAGCTGAACGCCGCGCTCGCGGCCAGCAGCGCGGCGTTGATCGCGCCGGTCGTCGACGCCGCCGAGCCGGGCCCGACCACCATCGGCTCGCTGGCCCCGGTCGTCTACGAGATCGGCGAGTCGGACGGCTTCAGCGCCGCCGACGAGCACCTGGCCCGGCTGGGCAAGGGCGCCGACCTGGCCCAGCAGCTCGCCGAGCAGCTGGCCCGCGAGCAGGCCGAGCGCGAGGAGCAGGCCCGCCTCGACCGGATCATCGCCGAGGGTGGCGTCGACGGCTGGATCGCCGAGGCGCTCGACATCCTCGACCTCCCGCAGGACCTCGCGCCCGGTGTGAAGAACGTCATCATGAAGGAGTCCGGCGGCAACCCGCGGGCGATCAACAACTGGGACAGCAACGCCCGCGCCGGCACGCCGTCGCAGGGCCTCATGCAGACGATCCCCTCGACGTTCGACCACTACGTCGATCCGAGCCTGGCCGACCGCCCGATCACCGACCCGGTCGCCAACATCACCGCCGGCGTCAACTACATGATCGACCGTTACGGTGTGGACACCCTGGAGAAGGGCGGCCGGACCAACGCCTCCGGCGGCTACACCGGGTACTGAGCCGAATCGACCGCGCACTGATCGAGCGCACCCCGTCACCGCATCGAGACCTCCGCGTTCCTAACCTGTCCTGGCCGGGTCCCCCTCGTCCGGCCGGAAGGACGCATGAACGCACCGCTGAACGGCTCCACGACGACCGCCACCCATCGCGCGAGCGAGCGCCGCTACCGCCCTGAGCTGCAGGGCCTGCGCGGGCTCGCCGTCGCGCTGGTGGTCGTCTACCACGTCTGGCTGAACCGGGTCTCCGGCGGCGTCGACGTGTTCTTCCTGGTCTCCGGGTTCCTGCTGACCGCGCAGCTGGTCCGGGCCGCGGAGGGCGGAGCGCTGCACGTGCGGCGCCGCTGGGGCCGCACGGTCCTGCGGATCGGCCCGGCCGCGCTGGTCGTGCTGCTGTCGGTGGGGCTCGCGGGCGCCACGCTGCTGCCCGAGGGGCGGTGGGGCCAGACGATCCGCGAGCTGCTGGCCTCGGCGCTGTTCGTGCAGAACTGGCAGCTCGCCGCCGACGCCGTCGACTACGGGGCGCGCAACAACATCGCCAGCGTCGTGCAGCACTTCTGGTCGCTGTCGGTGCAGGTGCAGTTCTTCGTGGCCTGGCCGCTGCTCATCGCGCTGGTCCTGCTGACCGTGCGGGCCCAGCCGCACCGCCTGCACGGCCGGCTGACCCTGACCGTCCTCGGCGTGTTCGTCGCCTCGCTGAGCTACTCGGTCGCGCTGACCGACTCCGACCAGGTGCTCGCCTACTTCGACACGCTGACCCGGCTCTGGGAGTTCGCGCTCGGCGGGCTGCTGGCGCTGTGGATCGACCGGGTCGTGCTCTCCCGCGCGGTCCGGGTCGCGATGGGCTGGATCGGCGTCGTCGGGCTGCTGCTGTGCGGGATCGTGCTGAACGTCGGCTCGATGTTCCCCGGCTACGCCGCGCTCTGGCCGACCGTGTGCGCCGGGCTCGTGCTGCTGGCCGGCCACAGCGGCTCGCCCCTGGGCGCCGACCGGCTGCTCTCGGCCCGCCCGATGCGCTACCTCGGCGACATCTCCTTCGCGCTCTACCTGTGGCACTGGCCGCTGCTGGTGCTCTACCTGGTCACCCGCGACCGCGAGGAGGTCGGCGCGCTCGGCGGGACGGCGATCATCGCCCTGTCACTGGTGCTGGCGGTGCTCACCTACCACCTCGTCGAGAAGCCGGTGCTGGCCGGAGCCAAGGGCGTGCCCGCGGCCGGTCGCCGCTTCGCCGCGGCCGGGCTCGTCGCCGTCCTGCTCGTCGCCGGCGGCTGGCAGGTGGCCCTGGCCGAACGCGCCCAGCAGCCGGGCGCCGTCGGCGACGCCTTCCACCCCGGCGCGCTCGCCCTGGTCGGCGCCGACGCCTCGCCCGCCCCGCTGCTGCCCGCCCCCGTCACCGTCTACGAGGACTGGGTCCGCATCGAGTACTGGGACTGCGCTCCACTGGCGCAGTTCCCGATGGACCGCTGCACGCAGCCGGTCGAGGGCGAGCCGGAGCGGCGGATCGTCGTGGTCGGCGACTCGCACGTCCAGCAGCTCACCGGCGCCCTGCTCCCGGTGGCCCAGCAGCGCAACTGGCAGGTGACCGCGATCGTGCGCGGCGCCTGCCCCTTCTCCACCGTCTCCGAGGTCGTGCCCGACGAGCTCGACTGCCTCAACTGGGGCGAGGCCGCCGCCGCCGAGATCGCCGAGCTCAACCCGGACGCGGTGGTCACCCTGGCCAGCCGGGACGTCCGCGCCGGGCTCACCGAGCAGACCCCGCCCGGCTTCGTCGAGCGCTGGCGCCAGCTCGACGACCTGGGCATCCCGGTGCTGGCCGTGCGCGACAACCCCCGCTTCGACTACTCCGTGCCCGACTGCGTGCAGACCGACGGCGCCGACTGCGGTGCCGACCGGGAAGCCGTCTACGCGGCCGTCCCGCCGTACGCGCAGCTGGACGACGTGCCGGCGAACGTGTCGTTCCTCGACATCGCCGACGCCGTCTGCGACGCCGCGCGCTGCCCGGCCGTGATCGGCAACGTGCTGGTCTACCTCGACGACAACCACCTCACCGCCAGCTACACGACCTCGATGTCGGGGCTGCTGGAGGAGCAGATCGTGGCGGCGCTGGGCGGGGTCTAACCGACCTCGTCCCAGAAGTCACGCAGGACCCGCGCGCCGCGGGCCGGGTCCTCGACCATCCACCAGTGCCCGAGGCCGTCGAGGACCTCCACGCGGGCGCCGGCCAGCACCGCCGAGCGCCTGCGCTGCTCGTCGGTGCCGACCATGTCGTCGGCGGTGGCCAGCAGGCACAGCCCGGGACGGGCCGCGGCGGCCGGCAGGTCGCGGCCGAGCTCGGCCATGACCGGCTGCGCCGCCGACCGGTACAGCGCCAGGATCGCCCGCCCCATGTCCGCGGTCTGGCCGGCCACGAGCAGGTCCGCGACCGGACGCGTGATCCCCCGCCCCACGAGTCGCTCGGCGCGCTCGTCCGCCGGGCCGCCGATCATCCGCTCGACCAGTTCCTCCCCCTCGCCGGGCCGCTGCCAGATCTGCGCGAGCGGGTGCCAGACGTAGTCGGGGTCGAACACGCCGATGATGTCGGTCACCCAGCTGCGCAGCAGGTCGGGACGGGTCATCGCCAGGTTGACCACGTGCCCGCCGCCCCAGTCGTGCCCGACCAGGTGCACCGGCTCGCCCAGCGCCTCGACCTCGCCGACCAGCCAGTCGCGGTACTCGCCGACCGTGGCGCCGAAGCCGTCGGGCAGCGGGGCGCCGAAGCCCGGCGGCGACAGCAGCACGACGTCGGTGCGCCCGAGCTCGGTGAGCAGCGGCCCCCAGACTGCCGACGTCTCCGGGTTGCCGTGCACGAACACTGCGGTCATGGGCCCATCCTGGCCCGCCGGGACCGCCACGCCCAGGACCGGAACCACTCGGATCCGGACGGGTCCGGGCGCCGATCCGCGCCGTCGGCCGTTCGACGTACCGGTGTCCGACGGAAGGCGAGGTGGAAGCCCATGCGCACGATCGGGAGCCGGTCCCTGGTCCGCAGCCTCTCCCGCCTCGTCCTGCTCGACTACCGGGGTCGGCGGCTACCGCCCCGACCGCCCGTGACCGGACGCGTCGGACGCTGAGCCGGTCGCGGATCGGCGACAATCGCGGGGTGCAGCAGCGGCTCGACCACGTGGTGCTGGCCGACGGCACCGCCGTGGCGTACGCCTCGGTCGGCGCGGGCCGGCCGTTGGTGTACGTGATGGGCTGGCTCACGCACCTGCGGCTGGGCTGGGAGCTGCCCGCCGAGCGGGCGCTCTACGAGGCGCTGGCGCGGGGTTGTCGGCTCGTGCGCTACGACCGCGCCGGGTGCGGCCTGTCGCCTGCGGTGGACCGCCCGGCGTCCCTGGAGTTCGAGCTCGAACAACTGGCCGCGATCACCGCCGTGCTGGACGAACCCTTCGACCTGATGGGCACCTCGATGGGCGCCCCGGTTGCCGCCGCGTACGCCGCGGCACACCCCGGCAACGTCCGGCGCCTGGTGCTCTACGGCGGCTGGGCGCGCGGCGACGAGCTGTCCCCGCCCGCCGTGCGGAACCACGTCCTGGGGCTGGTCGAGTCGCACTGGGGTCTGGGCTCCGACGTGCTGACCGACATCTTCGCCCCCGATGCCGACCGCGCGACGCGCGCCGAGCTCGCCCGCTACCAGCGCGCCTGCTCGACCGCCGCGACCGCCCGTGCGCTGCTGGCACTCAGCTACCAGCTCGACGTCACCGACCAGCTCGCCCGGGTGCGGGCCCCGACGCTGGTGGTGCACCGCACCGGCGACCGCGCTGCGCCCGTCGCCCAGGCCGAGGCCCTCACCGCCGGCATCGACGGCGCCCGGCTGACCCTGCTGCCCGGCCGCTCGCACATCCCCTACGCGGGCGACCGCGACGAGCTGGTGGCCGTGGTCCGCCGCTTCCTCGGCCTCCCCGTCGCCCGCCGCCGCACCGACGGGCTGACCGCCCGCCAGCACGAGGTGGCGGACCTGGTGAGCCAGGGGTGCACGAACCGGGAGATCGCGGCGCGCCTGGGCATCGACGAGCGCTCGGCCGAGGGCCACGTCGAACGGATCCGGCTGCGCCTCGGCTTCCGCTCCCGCGCCCAGATCGCCGCCTGGTACGGCGCCCGGCGCGAACTGGGGTAGTTCCACGCCTGACACGCCCTCAGGGCCGGCGGAGAGTGCGCGTATGACAGCAACGACCGACTTCGAGGTGCACAGCGCGCGCGGCCCCTTCAACGCCGCGTTCTTCCGCGTGATGGGCCCCTACATCGAGTGGAGCGTGCGCCGCCACAAACGGCGCGTGTTCGCCGACCTGCCCCCGACCGTCGTCGAGATCGGCTCCGGGGTGGGCGCCAACCTCCGCCACCTGGCGCCGGGGTCGACGCTGGTCGCCGTGGAGCCCAACCCCCACATGCACAGGCAACTGAGCGCCGCCGCCGACCGCCGCGGCGTCCACCTCGACCTCCGCGACCGGGTCGCCGAGCACACCGGCCTCCCCGACCACAGCGTCGACGCGGTGATCTCCTCGCTCGTGCTCTGCACCGTGACCGACCCCGCCGCGGTCCTCGCCGAGATCCGCCGCATCCTCCGCCCGGGCGGCACCTACCGCTTCGTCGAACACGTCGCCGCCCCCGCCGGCACCCCCACCCGCGCCCTCCAACGGGCGCTGCGCCGGCCGTGGGCGTGGACCTTCGAGGGCTGCTCGTGCGAACGGGACCTGGCCGGCGCGCTGCGCGACGCCGGCTTCGCCCGCCTCGACGTCGAGCCCTACCGCCTGCACTCCCCGTTCATCACCTTCAACACCCAGATCGCCGGCATCGCGCACGCCTGACCACGGGCGTAATCATCCGATCGGCCGCAATCGCTACCCGGGCAGGACGAAGGCCCCTGACCGTGCTGGTCAGGGGCCTTCGTCGTTCGTAGCGGGGGTAGGATTCGAACCTACGACCTCTGGGTTATGAGCCCAGCGAGCTACCGAGCTGCTCCACCCCGCGCCGTGGTGATTCTGTTGTGTCTCACCGGTCTTGCTGTTGTGTTGCTGTCCTGCTGTGTCTACGACAGTACACCCCCCGGAAACGCTCCCGCGCAGGGGGGGTCCCCCGCGGGACCGCCCGGCTCCCCTGGCGGGGAGCCGGGCGGTCGGGGCGTCAGCCGCCGGGTTGGGCCGGGGGCGGCGTCGCGGCGCCGGCGGCCGCCTGGGCGGCCTGGAACTGCTGGACGGCGGTGTCCAGCGCCTGCAGCGCGGCGCCCTGACCGGCGAAGTCGCCGGCCGTCTGGGCCGTCTTCAGGTTGGTGATGGCCGTCTGGATGGCCTGGGCCGCGGCGGCCACGTCGGGGCTCTGCGCACCCGGTGACGGTGCCGTCGGGCTCCCGGCCGGCGGTGTCGTCGGTGTGGTCGGCGTCTCGGCGCCCGGGACGGACGTCGTGTCGGCGCCTGCGCCGGGGCCGAAGACCTCGTCGAGCGCGTCGGCGAGGTTGGCGTCGTAGCCGACCCGGCCGTTGTAGCTCACCAGCACCCGGGCCAGCTGCGGGTAGCTGGACTCCTGGTTCGCGCGTTCGATGTAGACCGGTTCGACGTAGAGCAGGCCGCCGGCCACCGGGAGGGTGAGCAGGTTGCCGTACTCGATCGTGGTCTGGTTGCGCTGCAGGATGTTGAGCTGCTCACTGACCTCCGGCGCGCCCAGGAACCTCGTCTGCACCTGCTGTGGACCGAACGTCGTCGTGTCCGGGGGTAGCTGCAGCACGGTCATCTCGCCGTAGGTGTCCGGATCCGAGCTGACCGACATGTACGCCGAGAGGAACTGGCGCTGCTGGAAGACCAGCGCGCTGGTCAGCTGGAACGTCGCCGTGTCCGGGTTCTGCCCGTCGGGGCTGCCGGCCACGATGTAGTACGGCGGCTGGGCGTCGCCGGTGCCGCTGGTGTTGGGCGCCTGCACCGTCGGGTCGGAGGGCACGTCCCAGAAGGACACGCCGCCGTAGAACTCGCTGGGGTTGTCGACGTGGTACTTCGACAGCAGCTCGCGCTGGACCTTGAACAGGTCCTCCGGGTAGCGCAGGTGCTCACGCAGGCTCGGGCTGATCGCCGCGGTCGGCTCGACCGTACCCGGGAACGCCTTCATCCAGGTCTGCAGCACCGGGTCGGACTCGTCGAACGCGAACAGCTTCACGGTGCCGTCGTAGGCGTCGACGGTGGCCTTCACCGAGTTGCGCACGTAGCTGACGTCCTTGTTGGCGTCGAGCTGGTTCTGCCCCAGGGTGTCGGCGGTCGCCTCGCCGAGGGAGATCTTCTGGCTGTACGGGTAGTTCTCCAGGGTCGTGTAGCCGTCGACGATCCAGGTGATCCGCCCGTCCACGACCGCCGGGTACGGGTCGGCGTCGGTGGTGAGCCACGGCGCGACGTTCTTGACCCGCTCCTCCGGGTCGCGCACGTACATGATCTTCGAGTTCTCGTTGATCGAGCCGTTGAACAGGATGTTCCGCTCGCCGTAGAGCAGGGCGAAGACCATCCGGTTGAAGACGTTGCCGACCGACACGCCGCCCTGGCCGGTGTAGGTGGAGCGCTCCGTGTCGGAGTCGTACTCCATGGGCGCCCCACCCGGCTCGCCACCGACGATGGAGTAGCCCTCGATGAGCTCGCCGTAGTAGACCCGCGGCTCGGTGACGCGCAGCGGCTCGGGGATCGACGGCGACTCGTGGTTGGACAGGTCGATGCTGGTGAAGTTGGGCAGGCCGCCCTGGCCGCCGCTGTCCTCCAGCACCGCGTTCACCTGGTTGGCCGGGGCCACCACGATGCCGTTGCCGTGGGTGTAGACCAGCCGCCGGTTGATCCAGTCCTGCTGGTTGCCGGCCAGACCGGTGCTGTCGAGCTCGCGCAGCGCGACCACGTAGTCCTGCAGCTCGCCGTCGACCTCGTAGCGGTCGATGTCGAGGTTGGACGGGAAGCCGTAGAACGTCCGCCGCTGCTGGAGCTGGGTGAACGTCTGGGAGATCTTGGCCGGGTCGAGCAGCCGGATGTTGGAGACGGTGGCCTTGTCCTGGCGGACCTGGGCCGCGTCGACCTCCGAGGTGCCGCTGTAGTCCACCTGCTTGACCTCGTCGATGCCGAAGGCCTCCCGGGTGGCGGCGATGTTGCGCTCGATCGGCACGGCCTCGCGCTCGTTGGCGTTCGGCGCGACCACGAACTGCTGCAGCACCTGCGGCCACGCCGCCCCGACCAGGACGCTGGACAGCACCAGCAGCACCGTCGCGATGGCCGGCAGCTGCAGGTTGCGGCGGAACACGGCGGCGAAGAAGGCCGCCGCGCAGATGATCGAGATGAACAGCATGATCAGCTTCGCCGGCATGACCGCGTTGAGGTCGGTGTAGGTGGCGCCGGTGAAGATGGGCTGGGCCCGGTCGCTGTAGAGCAGCTCGTAGCGGTCGAGGTAGTAGGCCACTGCCTTGAGCAGGACGAACACCCCGGCCAGGACGGCCAGCTGGGCGCGCGCGGCGGCCGAGACCTGGCCCGCGCGGCCGGTGAGCCGGATGCCGCCGAAGATGTACTGCGCGATGAGCGCGACCACGAAGCTCACCGCGATGCCGACGAACAGCCAGTCGAGCACGTAGCGGTAGAACGGCAGCTGGAACGCGTAGAACCCGATGTCGATGCCGAACTCGGGGTCGGTGACCCCGAACGGCGTCGAGTTCAGGAACATCTGCACGGTCTCCCAGTTGCCCTGGGCGGCCACCCCCGCGATGACGCCGACCAGCACCGGGATGCCGATGCCGAACAGCCGCAGCCGCTGGATGATCACGGTGCGGTAGCGGGCGATCGGGTCCTCCGGGCCCGACACCGGCACGAACACCGGCCGCGACCGGTAGGCGATGGCCAGCGACAGCGCCACCAACCCGCCGATCAGCAGCCCGCCGATCAGGAACAGCACGATGTGGGTGAACAGGACGGTCGTGAAGACGTCGCGGAAGCCGACCTCGCCGAACCACAGCCAGTCGACGTAGAAGCTGATGAGGCGGGAACCACCGAGCAGCAGCAGCACCAGGATGCCCGCGACGATCAGCAGGATCCGGGTACGGCGGGTCAGCGTGGGGGCTCCCACCGGGGGCCGCATGGCCACAGGGCACGCTCCTGAATTCGGGTCTCGGGCGCCGGGCGGCCGCGCCGGCCCGCGCGCGGCGACCCTTCCGGATCACCCCTGGCAGCCGGCCCGACGGCACGCCCTGCCCACCCAACTCTACGGATGAGCTGTGGAGTTCCCGTTGGGGCCCCGAATGTCCGGATCGTTGCGGTTCCGCGTCGTGTGGCGGGCGGCCTCAGCAGGAAGCGATCGGCCGGCCCTCGCGCAGGGCGTCCAGGGCGGCGATGCCGTCGGCCAGGGTGGCCACCCTGGCCAGCTGCAGGGCGGAGGGCGCGGTCGAGACCGCCTCCTCGCAGTTGCCGGCCGGCACCAGGAAGACCTCGGCGCCCGCCTCGGCCGCGGCGACCATCTTGAACGGGATCCCGCCGATGGGGCCGACCTGCCCGTCCGGGGTGATGGTGCCGGTGCCGGCGACGAACTTCCCGCCGGTGATCTCGCCCGGCGTCAGCTTGTCCACCACCGCCAGCGCGAACATCAGCCCGGCCGAGGGCCCGCCGACGTCGCCGAGGCTGATCGTGATGTCGCCGCCCAGCGGCTCGATGCCCGGGCGCACGCCCAGCAGGCCCTGCGGGCGATCCGGGCTGGACCCCAGCACGACCTCGGCGCTGCCCTCCTGGCCCGCCCGCCGGTAGATCACCGGGATCGCCTGCCCGGGGACGGTGTCGAGGAGCGCCTCGGCCACCGCGACCGGCGAGTCGACCGCCTTGCCGGCCACCGACAGCAGCTCGTCGCCCACCTGCAGGGACGGCCCGGCGGGCGAGTTCTCCGTCAGCTCGCCGACCACGACGCGGGTGGGCACGCTCAGCTGCGCCAGCGCGGCGACCTCGGCGTTGGCCTCCGAGGCCGCGAACTGGGCCGAGTTGTCCTCCTGGACCTGGGCGTCGGACTTCTCCGGCGGGTAGATGGTGCTGCGCGGCACGACCTGCCGGTATCCCGACGCCCACGCGCCGAGCGCGCCGAACATCGTCAGCTGGTCGGACACCGCGATCGTGGTCATGTTGAGGTGGCCGGACGTCGGGTAGGTCGACAGGCCGTCGACTCGGATCACCGGCACGTCGTCGACGGTGTCGAGGGTGTTGTAGGTCGGTCCCGGCCCGAGCGCCACCAACGGCACGGGCAGGGTGCCGCCCAGCACGCCGAGCACCACCGCGAGCAGGGCGGCGGCGGCGATGTTCCACGTGCTGCGGTTCACGCCGCGAGCCTATGACCACGCGGCGTCCGCCCGGCGTGTGGCCAGGCGCTGCGCATCCGCACGCCGAGGGCGAACGCGGGGCGCGCGCCACCCGCGTACCGTGAACCCATGGGTGACACCCCGTTCGGCTTCGGACCCGCCGACCGCGACAAGGACCGCGACCGCGACGACGACCGGGAGCGCCGCGACGACGGCCCGAACGACCCGTTCGGCTTGGGCAACCTGCCTGGCATGCCGCCCGGCGGGATCCCCGGCATGCCGGGGGGCCCGGGTGGCGCGGGCGGTTTCGACGTGAGCCAGCTCGGTCAGATGCTCACCCAGCTCGGCCAGATGCTCAGCCAGGCCCAGAGCTCCGGCGACGGCGGCCCGGTCAACTACGACCTGGCCGCGCAGCTTGCCCGCCAGCGGCTCGCGGCCACCACCTCGTCGCTGACCGGCTCGCAGCGGGCCGCGGTCAGCGACGCGGTCAAGCTCGCCGAGCTGTGGCTCGACCCGGTCACCGAGTTCCCGGCCGGGGCCACCGAGACGAAGGCCTGGGCGGCCACCGAGTGGGTCACCGCGAGCATGCCCACCTGGAAGCGGCTGTGCGACCCGGTCGCCCGCCGGATGTCCGGGGCCTGGGTCGAGGCCATGCCCGAGGAGGTGCGCAACGCCGCGGGCCCGATGCTGGCCATGCTGGGGCAGATGGGCGGGCTCGCCTTCGGCAGCCAGCTCGGCAACGGCCTGGCCCAGCTCGGCGCCGAGGTGCTCACCTCGACCGAGATCGGCATCCCGGTGGGGCCGGCCAGGACGGCCGCCCTACTGCCGGAGAACATCGAGAAGTTCACCAAGGACCTCGACCGCCCCGCCAGCGAGGTCATGATCTTCCTGGCCGCCCGCGAGGCCGCCCACCAGCGGCTGTTCGCGCACGTTCCGTGGCTCACCGAGCGCCTGCTGGGCGCGGTCGAGGCCTACGCCAGCGGCATCCAGGTCGACACCTCGCGCATCGAGGAGCTCACCCGCGGCATCGACCCCGCCAACCCGGCCGCCATCGAGGAGGCCATGCAGTCCGGCCTGTTCGAGCCGCAGACCACCCCGGAGCAGCAGGCCGCGCTGGCCCGGCTGGAGACGCTGCTCGCGCTGATCGAGGGCTGGGTCGACGCGGTCGTCGCCGAGGCCGTGGGCGAGCGGCTCCCCGGCGCCGAGGCGCTGCGCGAGACGCTGCGCCGCCGGCGGGCCTCGGGCGGCCCGGCCGAGCAGACCTTCGCCACGGTGGTCGGGCTGGAGCTGCGCCCGCGCCGGCTGCGGGCCGCCTCCGAGCTGTGGCGACTGCTCGGCGAGCAGCGCGGCATCTCCGGGCGCGACGCGCTGTGGGCCCACCCCGACCTGGTCCCGACGGCCGACGACCTGGACGACCCGGCCGCCTTCGTGGCCCGCAAGGAGATCGGCGACCCGATCGCCGAGCTGGAGAAGCTGGCCGGTCAGGACGCTCCCGAGGACCCGGAGGACCCCGGCGCCAAGGGCTGACCGGGCCGGCGCCGGCTCAGGCGGTCTCGGCGGCCGGCTCCGCGCCGACCACCGGGTCCGCGTCGTCGTCGGTGGGCCGCTCGTCGTCGACGCCGACCAGGCCGAGCCCGGCCGCGGCCGACAGCCCCTCCAGGTACCCGATCGCACGCTCGGCGCGCGGGTAGCGGTGCACCCAGGCCCAGAACGCCTCGTCGTGGCCGGACTCGAGCAGGTGGGCGAGCTCGTGCACGAGCACGTAGTCGACGACCCAGCCGGGCACGTCGCGCAGGCGTTCGCTGATGCGGATCGTGCCGTCCACGGGTGTGCAGGACGCCCAGCGCGTACGCATCGGGGGGACCCACCGCACGGTGGTCGGCACAGCGCGCCCGTCCAGGTAGCGGCGGGACAGCTCGACGCTGCGCCGCTTCAGCTCCTCGTCGCCCTTGCGGGCGGGTGAGCGGCGGCGGGCCTCGCTGCGTTCGAGCCTGCGCACCATCTCGTCGACCCAGCGGCGCTCCTCCGAGTCGCTCATCCAGCCCGGGATGAAGACGATCACGGTGTCGCCCTCGCGCCGGGCGCTGACCATCCGCCGACGGCGGTCACTGCGGCGGACCTCGACGACCGCGGGCTGCGCCATCACCCCAGACTAGTCGGGCGCGGTCGGCGCCGCGGCGGACGCGGCAGTTGTCCACAGGCCCTGTGGGCCTGTGGATAGCCGGGTGCACCGGTCGGCGGCGGGGGGCACCATCGGCGCCATGACCGATACCGCTGTGACCACCGGGACGACCGCCACCGCGACCACGCCGCCCGCGGTCCCCGACGCCGCGCCCACCGCCGCCGGCCTGCCCGCTGTGCTGGGTCTGCGCCCGCACCGGCGGGTGTTCCGCACCGGACCCGAGGAGCGGTTCGTCGGCCTCGACCCGGGGGCCGCGGTCGTCGTGGAGGGCCTGCCCGCCGGGCTCGCCGCCCTGGTCGACGACCTCGCCACCCCGTCGGGGCGCGACGAGCTGGTCGAGCGGGCCGTCGCCCGCGGCGCCCGCCGGTCCGACGCGCTCGACCTGCTCTCGCGACTGCACGAGGCCGGCGTCGTCGTGGACGCGACGGCGCTGCGCCGCCGCGGCGAGCACCGCCGCCAGGCCTGCGTCCTGGTCGACGGGGCCGGGCCGCTGGCCGTCGGGGTCGCGTTGGGGCTGGCCACGGCCGGGATCGGCACCGTGCACCTGCGCACCACCGGCGCGGTGACGACGGCCGACCTGCGCACCGGGCTGGTCGAGGCCGACCGCGGACGGCCGAGGGCGCGGGCGCTCGCCGACGCGATCGCCGCCGCGGCGCCGAGGACGGTCAGCGGCCCGGCGCCCGCGCGGTTCGCCC
>NZ_JAHDTH010000260.1 GCF_018531445.1 Pseudonocardia lacus | reverse complement strand
GGCGCCGGTCGCGCCGATCTCCTACGCCACACCGCTCACCGGAGCCGACCCGGCAGGGCAGCCGACCCCGGAGCCGACCCCGCCCGCGCCGACACCCGCGCCGACGCCCGGGGCCGGCACGCCGCCGTCGTCGAGCACCCCGGCCGGCCCGGCCGACCCGGAGCTGGCCGCGGCCATCAGCGCGGCCCGCGAGCTGCGCCAGAGCACCGATCCCGTCGTCCAGGAAGCCGCCATCGCCCAGCTCGACTGCGCGGCGCAGGACCCGCTGCGCGGCTACGACGACCCCACCCTCCCGCTGGTCGCCTGCAACCAGGACGGCACCGAGAAGTACGTGCTCGGCCCGGTGTTCCTGGAGGGCACCCAGATCGACACCGCCCAGGCCCAGCAGAACACCCAGGGCGTGGGCTGGGTCATCAGCCTGACCTTCAAGAGCGAGGGCGCGGCGATCTGGGGCGAGTACACGACCCAGAACGTCGGCAAGAACGCCGCGTTCGTGCTCGACGGCGAGGTCGTCTCGGCCCCCACGATCAACGGTCCGATCTTCGGCACCACCGAGATCTCCGGCCGGTTCAACCAGGAGAGCGCCCAGCAGTTGGCCGGCGTGCTGCGCTACGGGTCGCTGCCGCTGTCGTTCGAGTCCTCGGAGGCGCAGACGGTCTCGGCGACCCTGGGCCTGGCCTCGCTCGAGGCCGGGCTGATCGCCGGTGGCGTCGGGCTGCTGCTGGTGTTCATCTACTGCCTGATCTACTACCGGGTCCTCGGCCTGCTGACGATCCTGTCGCTGATCCTGTCGGGACTGGTCGTCTACGCGGTCCTGGTGCTGCTCGGGCGCTGGATCGGGTTCACCCTCGACCTCGCCGGGGTGGCCGGGTTCATCGTCGCGATCGGCATCACGGCCGACTCGTTCGTCATCTTCTTCGAACGGCTCAAGGACGAGGTCCGCGAGGGCCGCACGTTCCGCTCGGCGGTGCCGCGCGGCTGGGTCCGGGCCCGGCGCACGATCCTGTCCGCCGACGCGGTCAGCTTCCTGGCCTCGGCCGTGCTCTACCTGCTGGCCGTCGGCCAGGTGAAGGGCTTCGCCTTCACCCTGGGCCTGTCCACCGTGCTCGACCTGATCGTGGTGTTCCTGGTGACCCACCCGCTGGTCGCGCTGGCCTCGAACTCGCGGGTCTTCGGCAGCCCGGCGATGTCCGGCCTGGGCTCCATGGCCAGGATCGGGGCCGAACGCAAGCGCGCCGCCGCCACCGCCGGCGCTTCGAAGGGAGCCTGAGATGGCGGCCGACAAGACGCGCGCAAGCGTGTTCAGCAGGCTCTACACCGGCACCGGCGCGTTCGACGTCGTCGGCAGGCGCCGCACCTGGTACGTCGTGTTCGCCGTGCTCGTGGCGATCTGCATCGGGTCGATCCTGCTGCGCGGGTTCAACCTGGGCATCGACTTCAGCGGCGGCACCCAGATCCAGTTCCCGAGCTCGGGCACCTCCGCCCCGGCCGACGTCGAGGCCGTGCGCGCGGTGTACGAGGGCGTCACCGGCAACGAGCAGACCGTGGTGCAGTCCGTGGGCACCGGCCCCTCGGCCTCGATCGTGATCCGCTCCGAGGCGCTGGACCCGGCCCAGCTCCTCGCGCTCAAGCAGGCGCTGTTCGACGCCTTCCACCCGCTCGGCCCGGACGGCACCGCGGACATCGCGGCGATCAGCGACAGCGCCGTCAGCGGCAGCTGGGGCCAGCAGATCACCACCCAGGCGGTCATCGCGCTGGTGGTGTTCCTGGTCCTGGTGACGATCTTCCTGGCGTTCTACTTCGAGCGGTCCATGGCGGTCGCGGCACTGGTCGCGCTGGTGCACGACGTCGTGGTCACCGCGGGCGTCTACTCGATCATCGGCTTCGAGGTCACCCCGGGCACCGTGATCGGCCTGCTGACCATCCTCGGGTTCTCCCTCTACGACACCGTCGTGGTGTTCGACAAGGTCAAGGAGAACACCGCGGGCCTGCTGCAGCTCACCCGCCGCACCTACGGCGAGGCCGCCAACCTGGCGCTCAACCAGACCCTGATGCGCTCGATCAACACCTCGCTGATCGCGGTGCTCCCGGTCGCCGGGCTGCTCATCGTCGGCGTCGGCGTCCTCGGCGTGGGCACGCTGGCCGACCTGGCGCTCGTGCAGATGGTCGGCATCATCGCCGGGGCGCTGTCGTCGCTGCTGCTGGCCACCCCGCTGCTGGTCGACCTGAAGATGCGCGACCGCCGCTACGTCGAGCAGGCCGCGAAGGTCGCGGCCCGCCGCAAGCGCGCGGCCGCCACGCGGGCCGAGGGCGAGCGGTCCGACGACGAGAGCGGCGCCCCCGGCGACGACCCCGGCGTCGAGATGCGCAAGGAGCGGGCGATGGCCGCGGCCTCCGGGGTGCCGGCCCGGCACGCCCGGTCGACCCCGCGCGGTGGCGGCCGATCGGGCTCCAGCGCGCGCCCGTCCGGCAAGGCCGCCCGGCCGAGCGGCAAGCGCGCCCGGTGACCGGCGCCCCCCGCCTCGCCGTCGAGTGGGACGCCGCGGACGTCGCCGACCGGGTCCTCGACCTGGTCGTCGACGTGCCGGACTACCCGCGCCCCGGTGTGCTGTTCCGCGACGTCACCCCGGTCCTGGCCGACGCCGAGGCGTTCACCGCGATCTCCACGGAGCTGGCCGCGCTGACCGGCGACGCCGACCTCGTGGCCGGTATCGAGGCCCGCGGCTTCCTGCTCGCGGCGGCGGTGGCGGTGGTCGCCGGGACCGGCGTGGTGCCGGTGCGCAAGGCCGGCAAGCTGCCCCGGGTCGCGGGCTCGCGCACCTACGACCTCGAGTACGGCACCGCAACCCTCGACCTCCCGCAGGGCGTGGTGCGGCCCGGGGCCCGGGTGTTCGTGGTCGACGACGTCCTGGCCACCGGGGGCACGGCGGCGGCGACCGTCGAGCTGCTGACCGACGCGGGCGCCGATGTCACCGGGGTCGGCGTGCTGATGGAGCTGGCCGCGCTGGGCGGGCGCGACCGCCTGGGCGCGATCCCGCTGCACACCCTGCTGCGGGCCTGAACGCGCCGAGCGGGTGTGCGGGGGCCACGCGGTCGGGAGGGCGGGACTATCCTGACGTGCGTGAGGCTCCCCGCGGATGACTGACGTGCAGCAGTCCACGGCCGCGCCCGTCGCCGCCGACGGCGCGGCGCGGCCGTCCGCGACCCGGCGGGTCCGGGCCCGCATCGCCCGGAAGATGACCCCGCAGCGGGTCGCCGTCGTCGCGCCGGTGCTCGAACCGCTGGCCAGCGTGCACCGGGGCATGCACCCCAAGGCCGATCTGGGGCTGCTGCAGCGCGCCTACGACGTGGCCGCGGCGAAGCACGAGGGCCAGAAGCGCAAGTCCGGCGACCCCTACATCACCCACCCGCTGGCCGTGGCCACCATCCTGGCCGAGCTGGGCATGGACACCACGACGCTGGTCGCCGCCCTCCTGCACGACACCGTCGAGGACACCGACTACTCGCTCGAACGCCTGCGCGCCGACTTCGGCGAGGAGGTCACCGTCCTCGTCGACGGCGTCACCAAGCTCGACAAGGTCGAGCTGGGCAGCGCGGCCGAGGCCGAGACGATCCGCAAGATGGTCGTGGCGATGGCCCGCGACCCGCGGGTCCTGGTGATCAAGCTGTCGGACCGGCTGCACAACATGCGCACGATGCGCTTCCTGTCGCCGGAGAAGCAGGCCAAGAAGGCCCGCGAGACCCTGGAGGTGCTCGCCCCGCTGGCCCACCGGCTGGGCATGGCCACGGTCAAGTGGGAGCTGGAGGACCTGTCCTTCGCGATCCTGCACCCCAAGAAGTACTCCGAGATCGTCCGCCTGGTCGCCACGCGCGCCCCCTCCCGCGACACGTACCTCAAGCAGGTCATCGACGAGGTCGACCAGCAGCTCGACTCCGCGCGCATCACCGCCACCGTCGAGGGCAGGCCGAAGCACTACTACTCGATCTACCGCAAGATGATCGTCAAGGGCCGCGACTTCGACGACATCCACGACCTGGTCGGCGTGCGGGTGCTCGTCGAGGAGGTGCGCGACTGCTACGCCGCCATGGGCATGGTGCACGCGCTGTGGCAGCCGATGCCCGGGCGGTTCAAGGACTACGTCGCCCAGCCCCGCTTCGGGGTCTACCAGTCGCTGCACACCACGGTCATCGGCCCGGACGGCAAGCCGCTCGAGGTGCAGATCCGCACCCACGACATGCACCGCACCGCCGAGTACGGCATCGCGGCGCACTGGCGCTACAAGGAGACCAGGGGCTCCCACAACGGCAGCTCCGTCGAGGTCGACGACATGTCGTGGATGCGCCAGCTGCTCGACTGGCAGCGCGAGGCCGCCGACCCCGGCGACTTCCTGGAGGCCCTGCGCTACGACCTGGCCAGCGAGGAGATCTTCGTCTTCACGCCGAAGGGCGACGTGATCACCCTGCCCACCGGCTCCACCCCGGTCGACCTGGCCTACGCGGTGCACACCGAGGTCGGCAACCGCTGCATCGGCTCGCGGGTCAACGGCCGGCTGGTCGCCCTGGAGCGCAAGCTCGAGTCCGGCGACGTCGTGGAGATCTTCACCTCCAAGGCGGAGGGCACCGGCCCCAGCCGCGACTGGCTGGCCTTCGTGGCCTCGCCCCGGGCCAAGACCAAGATCAAGCAGTGGTTCGCGAAGGAGCGCCGCGAGGAGGCGATCGAGGCCGGCAAGGAGGCCATCACCCGCGAGGCCCGGCGCACCTCGATGCCGCTGCAGCGGCTGGTCTCCGCCGATGCGATGGCCGCGCTGTCGCGCGAGCTGCACTTCCCCGACCTGTCCGGCCTGTACGCCGCGGTCGGCGAGAGCCACATCAGCGCGCGGCACGTCGTGCAGCGGCTGGTCGCGCTGCTGGGCGGTGTCGAGCAGGCCGAGGAGGAACTGGCCGAGCGGGCCACGCCCTCGACCGTGCGCCAGCGCCGCACCCAGGGCGACTCCGGGGTCGTCGTGCGCGGCGAGTCCACCGACCTGGCCGACCTGTACACGAAGCTGGCCCGCTGCTGCACGCCCGTCCCGGGCGACGACATCCTCGGCTTCGTCACCCGTGGCGGCGGCATCTCGGTGCACCGCACCGACTGCACCAACGCCGGCGACCTGCGGGCACGCTCCGAGCGCCTGGTCGACGTGGCCTGGTCGGTGTCGCCCGCGTCGGTGTTCCTGGTGGCGATCCAGGTCGAGGCGCTCGACCGGCACCGGCTGCTGTCGGACGTGACGAAGGTGCTCGCCGACGAGCGCGTCAACATCCTCTCCGCCTCGGTGACCACCTCGCGCGACCGGGTCGCGGTCTCGCGGTTCAGCTTCGAGATGGGCGACCCCAAGCACCTCGGGCACGTGCTGCGGGCGGTGCGCAACGTCGAGGGTGTGTACGACGTGTACCGGGTGACCAGCGCGAGCTGATCCTGTTGGGGCCTCCTTCGAGGGCCTCCGGCGGCGCCTCCGCGGCGGGCGACCTCTGATGGAGCAGGGGGCGTGGGAGGGTGCCGGGCTCCCCGTTCGGTCTCGGGCAGGGTGGGGCGTCTTCGCAGGGGCGGTGTGGTCTTCGCAGGTGCCGTAGACGCTGCGAAGACCATGGGGACTCTGCGAAGTGGCCCCTCGGGTGTGCGCGGGCGCCCTTCGGCCGAGCCGATCATGCTGGCGGGCCCGTCTCGCAGACGTCGGTGGGTCGTCGGAGCGTGAGGTGGTCGTTGCAGCCCGCCGGCGCGCCGCGAGCACACCGCTGGGTACGCGAGGTGGCCGAACCGAGCGGCGGGCCCGACCCGCGCACGAGCGCAGCGGGGGCACGCGAGGACCGCGTCGGAAGCGCTGCGGAGCGTGACCGCCCTGGTTAGGCTCCACCCATGCGCGCGGTCTCCCAGGATCCGCCGACCCGCATCCGGATGACGTCCGTCCGGCTCGCCGAGCCCGTCTTCCTCCGCCGCCCGTGGTTCCGCCCCGACCTGGAACGGGAGGACGGGACCCCGCTCGCCAGGAACGCGGCGGGCGAGCGCGTGGCACCGGGCCCGGACGGCGCCCCGGTCCGCGTCTCGGCGGCACCCAGCCCGCTGCGGGCGGGTTGGGTGCTGCACGTCGACGGTCGTCCGGTGCCGTCGTCCGCGCCGAGCCGGTCGACCGGGCTAGGGGTGCTCTCCGCGACGTTCGCGTCGTTGCTCGTGGGGGAGCGCCCTCTCCGCCCTGCTCTGCTTCCTCGTCTGCTGCGCGGCGATCACCGTGCGGTCGTGCGAGGGCGATCCGGCGACGCGGAGGCGCCAGGCCCGGGTGGTCGCGGTGGTGGGCGGGATAGGGGCTGTCGCGGTGGTGGCGCTGTGCGTGCTCGTGCAGCGGCTGCTGGGAGTGCCGCCCACGATCTTCCTCGGAGCGCTGAGCGCGCTGTAGGCGATCCGGTGCCGCGCCGCGCGCGAGGTGTTGCTGAGCCGCTCGCACAGGGCCGCCGGAGGCCCTTCAGCACCACCTCGGGGACGAGGACCTGGGCGCGGGAAGGTCGTCACGCGGGCCGGGGCGTGGTCACCAGTGATCCAGCCGCGTTCAGCAGCGCCGCGCCCAGCGCGACCAGCAGCACCGCGGTGACGAGCGGCTGCTCGCCGCCCTGCTGGATGGTCCGGCCGATGTCGGCGTAGGCCGAGCGCAGCTGGTCGGCGGTCTCGGCGAGGTAGGGCCGGCCGCCGGTGGCGGTGGCCAGCGCGGCCAGGGCGTCGACGTCGACCGGGACGGGCGTGCCGGTGCTGGTCACGCCCTGCTGGGTGCCGTAGGCGATGGTGGAGACGGGCGTGCCGGCGGCGACGGCCGCGGCGGCGGCTTCGTCCAGGGTGGGGCCCTCGGTGCTGTCGCCGTCGGAGAGGAGCACGATCCGCGCCGGGGGGCGCTCGGCCGAGGGGTCGATCAGCGTGCCGCGGACCGCGTCGACCGAGGTGAGCACGGCCTCCCCGATCGCGGTCCCGGACCGCAGCCGCGGCTCGGCGAGTTCGGCCAGCACCGCGGCGCGGTCGCGGGAGGGACGCACGGTGATGTCGGCGGTGCCGGCGAACAGCACCAGCCCGACCTGGAACTCCGCCGGCATCGCCGAGACGAAGCCGCGCGCGGCCTCCGCCGCCGCGACGAGCCGTGAGGGGGCCACGTCGGTGGCCTCCATCGAGTTGGAGACGTCCAGGGCGACCACGATCGTGCCCTGCCGGCTGGTGAGGCCGGGCAGGACGCCGACCGGCTGCGCCAGCGCGAGGACGACCGCGACGACGGCGAGCAGGAACGCCGTGGCCCGCAGGTGCCTCGGCCAGGTCCGCGCGCGGGTGCGGCGTGGGGTCGGGTTCGGACCCACGACCGGGAGCCGCACGGTGCGGTCGTCGGCGTGCCGCCGGCGGCGCTGCCCGAGCAGGTGCCCCACGACCAGGACGGGGACGACGAGCAGCAGCCACAGCCACGCCGGCTCCAGGAACCTCAGCACGGCGCACCGCGCGGGGGTCTGTGCGCATCGCCCGGACGGGCCTGCGGCGGGCAGCCGATCACGCCGGGCACGCTACGCCCGGGCGCGACCGAGCGGCGGGGTTGGCGGTGGCGAGAAACTGCCAGGTCAGTGGCGGTTTCGCGGCAGGTCAGCCGGTCCAGAGCTCGCAGTGGTGGGCGCCGGCGAACTCCGGGCCGGTGCGGTCCGGCGGCGAGCCCGGGGCCAGGGTGGTGATCCGCCCCTCGCCCGTCCAGCGCGGCCACCTCGGACCGTCGGGCGGGCTCGGGTCGCCCGCGGTGGCGAACCGCGCCCACGCGGCCACCATCCGATCGGCGAGCTCCCGCTGGGCCGGGGTCAGGACCGGCTGGCCCGGGACGAGGTCGAGCAGGTAGGCCACCTCGGCCCCGTGGGTGGCCGCCCCGGCGAGGTCGGGCGGCAGCGCGGTGAACGTGGCGGGCGCGGTCGGGTCGGTGAACTCGTAGGCGAACAGCGGCGCGCGCCGGCCCAGCGCCCGGTAGGTCTGCAGCGCCGGGCAGGCGTAGGCGCGGTCGGTGATCACGTCCGACCAGGTGCGGCCGGGGGAGCGGCCGTCGGTGGGGTACGCCTGGCGGGCGGCGGTGCGTCGGCCGGCGGCCTGGTCGAGGAGCTCGTCGAACCGGTCCTCGGTGATCGTCCCCTCGCCGCGCACGAAGAACAGATCGGTGAACAGGGTCCCCTCGGCCGCCGTCGTCCCGGCCAGCAGCGGGGTGGGGCGCAGCGCGCCTTCGGCGACCAGGTCCGACGGCCGGCGCGGCAGCGTGGGCGTGCCCACCGCCGGGCTCCAGTAGGTGTCGCCGGTGGTGAGCAGCCGCTCGACGGGCACCGCGCGCAGGCACTGGGCGGCGGACTCCGCGTCCGGGCAGCCGAGGCCCTCGGCGGCCTCGACCCCGGCGTCCTCGACGAGCGCCAGCGGCTTCCAGGTGTCGCCGCCGGGCCCGGTGCCGGGCCGGATGGCGTCGGTCAGGTTGGCCGAGCCGCAGCCCCCGCTCTGCATGACCGCCCGCCGGAACAGGCCCTCGGCGGCGGGGGAGGCGATCTGCGCGCAGACGCCGTCCGCGCCCGCCGACTCGCCGGCCAGCGTGACGTTGCCGGCGTCGCCGCCGAACGCCGCGGCGTTGCGCTGCACCCAGCGCAGCGCCCGCTGCTGGTCGAGCAGCCCGAACGAGCCGGAGTCGGCCAGGCCCGGCAGGCCGAGGAAGCCCAGCGCGCCCAGCCGGTAGTTGACCGCGACGACGACCAGCGGCCCGGCCAGCGCCAGCCGCCGCGGGTCGACGTCGCCGCCGGACCCGGCGCTGAACCCGCCCCCGTGCAGCCACACCAGCACCGGCAGCCGCGCGTCGCTCGGCGTGCCGGCGGGGACGGTGACGTCGAGGGTGAGGCAGTCCTCGGTGAGGCTCGCGGCGGTGGCGTGCGGCGCGTCGGCGACCGCGGGGCCCTGCGCGCACCGCGGCCCGGGGGCGGTGGCCTCGCGGACCCCGTCCCACGGTTCGGGCGGCTGCGGCGCCAGCCAGCGGCGCTCACCCACCGGCGGGGCGGCGAACGGGACGCCGCGGAAGCGCAGCACGTCGCCG
>NZ_JAHDTH010000259.1 GCF_018531445.1 Pseudonocardia lacus | reverse complement strand
CGCTGGCGCGCTCTACGCCACACCACCGCAAGCCCGTCGAGAATCGGTGACATCGTCGCTGCCGCACGAGTGCTCACCCATTTCGAGCAGATCGAGCTACGCAGATCTTGCTGAGATCACCTCAGTGAGCCCTTTCCACTTGGCGTCAGCCAGCGAGGATGAGGACCAGGACGGCCTTGACCAGGCTGGTGGCCCGGTGCGGACAGCAGCGGATCCTGCTCTATTAGGACCTTCCAGCTCTTGAGTTGCGCGTTGGCTCGTTCACCGGGTCCGCTCTGACGGGCGTGAGCGGAGTTCACCGCTTTCTGATTGCGAGACAAGCGCTGGCGATCACCGGTCTCGGGTCGGCAGGCCGGCGTCGTTGCGGGACGACGAATCCCGCCCCGCGGTAACCGTTGTCGGCGATCACCCGCACCTGAGCTTGATCTTTAACCTCGAGGGTTGGCTGTGCTCGCGCGGCGGCCCCGGGTGATCATGGACGCAGCCCTTGGTTGATCATGCTTCTGACGAAGGAAGAAGATCAACACAAGGGCTGCGGTGGGTAGTCTGCACGATCACGGCCGAGCCTCGGCGCTCGGGGAGCTGTCCCGGTTCCGCCGGGAGTTCCACACGTCGTTGACCGCTCGAGCGGACGTCTTGTTCGAGCTGACCGAAGCGGTGCTGTGTGTCGATGGGCCGGTGACCTCGCTGGTCGAGTTGACCCTGGTCGCCGAGCACCGTCGCGGGCACGGGGCGATGTATGACGCGATCAACCACGGTCGGGTCGAGCCCGAGCGGCTGCGCCGGACGCTGGCGTCGTTACCGCTGCCCAAGACGGCGGACGGGCGGATCGTGCTCACCGTGGATGTCAGCCCGTGGCTGCGCCCGGACGCCCCGACGAGCCCGGAACGGCTGTTCTGCCACGTCTATGGCCGGGGCAAGGGCAATGCGCAGCTGATCCCGGGCTGGCCGTACTCGTTCATCGCCGCCCAGGAGGCCGGTGCCAGCTCGTGGACCGCGCTGCTGGACGCGGTCCGGCTCGGCCCGGCCGACGACGCCACCGCGGTGACCGCCACCCAACTGCGCGACGTGATCGCCCGGCTGACCGATGCTGGGCAATGGCAGTCCGGCGATCCACCAATCCTGATCGTGACCGACGCTGGCTACGACATCACCCGCCTCGCCTACGTCCTGTCCGACCTCCCGGTCGAGCTGGCCGGCCGGATCCGCTCGGACCGAGTCCTGCGCCTGCCCACACCGGCGCGGCTGCCCGGCACCAACGGGCGCCCACCGCGCCACGGCCCGGAGATCGCGCTGGACAGGCCCACCACCTGGCCCACCCCGCAGCACACCACCCGCACCGAAACCACCCGCTACGGCGCTGCGGTCGCGACCAGCTGGGACCGGGTCCATCCGCGGCTGACCCGCCGCGGCTGCTGGCTCGACCACGACGCGGAGCTGCCCATCATCGAGGGCACCCTGATCCGGTTGCAGGTCGAGCATCTACCCGGTGACCGTGACCCGAAGCCGGTGTGGTTGTGGACCTCGACCACCGCCGCAACTGCCGCTGACGTCGACCGGTTCTGGCAGGCTTTCCTGCGCCGGTTCGACATCGAACACACCTTCCGACTGCTCAAGCAGACCCTCGGCTGGACCACCCCGAAGATCCGCACCCCTGCAGCCGCGGACCGCTGGACCTGGCTGTTGATCGCCGCCCACACCCAACTCCGCCTGGCCCGCCCCCTCGCCGCGGACCTCCGCCGGCCCTGGGAACGCCCCGCCGCTCCCGGCCGACTCACGCCCGCTCGGGTCCGGCGCAGCTTTCGGAACATCCGCCCGAGGACGGCCCAGCCCGCCAGCGCGCCGAAACCCACCCGCCCCGGTCCGGGACACGCCCGCTCGGCTCGCGCAACCACCGACCCGCACCCAGCCACGATGTCGGCAAGACGGTCAAACGCGACCGCACCATCACCGCTCACCAGCAGCGCACAGGTTAAAGATCAAGCTCAGGCTTAACCCTCGCCCTCGCCCTCGCCGTCCGTGTCCTGTCCGATGGGCAATGGGCGGAGATCACGCGGACCTGCTGGACTGCGCCGGGATCACAGAGCAAGCGGCATGCGGGTGGTCCGTGCTGGGTGGTGGTGACGCACGCGTGACGCCGTTCTCGGAGCCTCGTCGTCATGGCAGGATTCGGCGCGGTCGCCGCCGTCGGCAAGAGCATCGAGACGGTGCTCAACGCTGGCTACGCCGTCGCACAGCCGACCCCGTCGGGACCGACCGTCGCCCGGCTCGTGCAGACCGACGACCTCGCCGAGCCCGACCAGAAGATCCAGCGGCCCGGGCTGTCGCTGCTGCTGTACCGCGTGGACTTCAGCAAGACCATGCGGGCGACGTGGGCCGACGTCGGCGTCCGGGACGGCCGGTCGCACCTGCCGCTGGACCTGCACTACCTGGCGACGGCCTGGGCGCGCAACGCCGAGGACGAGCACCGGGTGATCGGCCGGAGTATGCAGATCCTCGAGCGGCTCGGCGGGCTCGGAGGAGCGCAGCTGCTGCCCGACGGCGACTGGGACATCGGCGAGTCCGTGCAGCTGCACCTCGAGGACATGCCCACCGACAACCTCATGCGGACCTTCGACAGCCTCCGGTGCGACTTCCGGCTCAGCGTCCCCTACATCGCCCGGGTCGTCGTCGTGTCGACCGACGACGGCGCTGCGGGCCCGGATGTCGTGACGGCCGTGCGCGGCGCGCGGATCGGGACCACGCCGTGAACGAGTTCGTGGCCGCGCCGTTCGAGGAGCGGGTCGTCCGGCTCCGGGTGGGCGTCGAACCCGTCGACGCCCTGCAACCCGACGGCCTACTTGCCCCGCTGCCCGCGCTGCGCGTGCACCTGGAGCGGGTGCCGCGGCCGCATCCGTTGCCCTCCGACCTCAACGACGCGGTCGGCCTCCCGCCGCTGCGCCGCAGCCGTAGCGGTCGGTTCGCGATCGTCTTCGGTTCCCCGCGCACCGACCCGCCGCATCGCCTGGAGCTGCGGATCGTCGATCCGTCACGCTCCTACGCCCCGCGCCGGCTCTCGCTGCCCGCCCCCGACCTGGCCACGGTGCTCACGGCCGAGCGCACCAACTCCCCGCTTCCGCGGGGGTGCCGCGCGGCGATGTTCCCGGGGGCCGCCTACCCCGTGCCGCCCGGGGCGACCGCCGTGCGCGGGACCGCCCGCTTCGCCGACGGCACTCCGGCGCCGTGGACGCGGATCGATGCCACCGCGTCGGCGACCCAGACCGTCCCGTGGCGCGCGCACGGCGACGTCAACGGCGACTTCCTCCTGCTCGTCGGCCCGCTCGGCCCGGTCGAGGCCCGCCGCCCCACCGCGACGGTCGACGTCACGCTGACGGTGCGGGCCCGCCCCCTGCCCCCGCCCGCGACGCCCCCCGACTCGCCGACCGGGTCACGCGCCGACGCGCTGTGGCACCTGCCCGTGGAGCGGGTGGGCGCGCTGGGTCCCGACCCGGTCGCGGCGGGCACGGTGCTGCCGCCCGGCTACACCGCGATGGCCACGCGCACGGTCGTCTGCCGCCGCGGCGCCACCACGGTGGCCCCGTTGCTCGTCCTGACCTGAGCCCGCCCGATTCCGCCCGACCCACGGAGAGGCTGACATGCCCGAGTACCTGGCTCCCGGTGTCTTCGTCGAAGAGGTCAGCTTCCGGGCGAGCTCGATCGCCGGCGTCGCGACCTCGACCACGGGGTACGCCGGCCGCACCCACTACGGGCCGGTCCGGTACCCGGGCGGCCCCACCACCGTCGAGCCGCGGCTGGTCACCGGGTTCTCCGAGTTCGAGCGGGTCTACGGTGGACTGGCACCCTTCGACGACGACGTCACCCTGCCCTTCCTCGCGCACGCCGCGCGGGCGTTCTTCCTCAACGGCGGCCGGCGGCTCTACGTCTCCCGTGTCTACGTCGGCGAAGGGGGAGTGGCGTCGGCCGAGTTGCCGGTAGCGCAGGCCGGCCTGGCCCACCTGCGGGCTCGCTGGCCCGGCCACATGGGCGGGGTGGCCGTAGGGCTGACCGCGGTGCGCGGTGGCGACGTCGGCGTGCACGTGGAGGTCCCGGGCGAGCCGGCGGGCGCGAAGGCCCGGGGCGTCCAGCCCGGCACGATCCTGGAGGTCGTCCCGCCCCCGCCGCCGAACCAGCCGATGCCACCGTCGACGACGCCGCTCGTCGCGGCGAACCTGCGGGTGCTGCGGATCGAGAACGACCGGCAGGTGTTCCACAACGCCGCCGGCCAGCCCGACCCGCCGCCGGTCACCGCCCTGTTGCTGCCCGTCGAGGTCACGGTGACCGTCACGGTGGATCCGGAACGCGTCGACGTGTACTCGCGGCTCGGTGTCGGGGTCGACGCTCCCCGGGCGATCGAGCGGGTGCTCGGCCGCGACGACCCCCAGGACGAGGACGCCGTGATCTGGTTCGACCGGGGTAGTGCGGGCGCGGTGAACCCGATCGACATGCTGATCGCGCTGGTCGGCGACGGTGACCCGACCACGAAGGTCGTCCGGCTCGCCGGGGGCACCGACGGGGGGCCACTGTCCGCGGACCGGCTGATGGGCGACCCGGCCGACCCTGACCGGGTCGACGCCAAGGCCACCGGGCTGGAGGCGCTGGCCGAGGTGGACGACATCGCGATCGTCGCCGCGCCCGACGTCGGCGGTCTCGACGACGAGGGTGAGCGCGTCGTTGCCACCCAGAACCTGATCCGCCACGCCGAAGCCGCCCGCTACCGCATCGCCGTCGTCGACGGCCCGGAAGGCGCCTCGCTCAACGAGATCCGGGCCTTCCGCGGCAACTTCGACTCGTCCTACGCGGCGATCTACCACCCCTGGCTGGAGGTGCTCGACCCGGCCGGGCCGCCGGCTCCCGGGGTGCCGACGCCACGGCTGCTGCTGCCGCCGTCCGGCTTCGTCACCGGGATCTACGCCCGCACCGACGTCACCCGAGGCGTGTTCAAAGCGCCGGCCAACGAGGTCGTGTTCGGGCTCACCCGCTTCGAGAGCGTGATCAACCAGGGCCGCAACGAGGTGCTGAACCCGGAGAACATCAACGCGCTGCGGTTCTTCCCCGGCCGGGGCAACCGGGTGTGGGGGGCTCGCATGATGAGTTCGGACCCCCAGTGGCTCTACGTCAACGTTCGGCGGTTGTTCCTGTTCCTGGAGCACTCGATCGACCGGGCCACCCAGTGGGCGGTGTTCGAGCCGAACGGCGACGCCCTGTGGCGCAACGTCACCCAGACGGTGCGGGACTTCCTCGACGTCCAGTGGCGCGCGGGCGCGCTGCTCGGCCGCACGCCAGAGGAGGCCTACTTCGTGCGGTGCGACCGCTCGACGATGACCCAGAACGACCTCGACAACGGGCGGCTCATCTGCCTGATCGGGGTGGCCCCGGTCAAGCCCGCCGAGTTCGTGATCTTCCGGATCGGCCAGTTCACCGCCGACGCACGCGGCTGAGCGGACGAAGGAGCAGGCGATGGCCACCACCCGCCGCAACCCCTACGGCGCCTTCAAGTTCCAGGTCGAGTTCGGGGCTGTGCAGGACGGCCCGGGTGCCTTCTCGGCCGGGTTCTCCGACGTCTCGGGGCTCGGCATGGAGATGAACTACTCGGACTACCGGGAGGGCACCGACGCGACGAACACCGTGCGCAAGATCCCCAACACGTTCAAGCACGACGCCGTCACCTTCAAGCGCGGCCTGGTCGGCGCCACCGACCTGTTCGACTGGATCAAGGCGATCCGGGAGGGCGGCCAGCAGCCGCGGACCGTGACGATCGTCGTGCTGGACGAGGCGGGCACGGACGTGCTGCACATCCGGCTGACCAACGCGCAGGCCAGCAAGTGGGTGGGGCCGACGCTCGCCGCGAAGGGCGGCGGCGAGGTGGCGATGGAGGAGCTGCACGTCGTCTACGAGCAGATCGACTACGAGTGAGCGGGCCGCGATGACCCTGCATACGCCCGAGCTGTCGATCCCCGACGCCGACGGCGCCGACGACCCGGTGCGCCAGGTCGTGCTGGGCGCGCCCGGGGTGTACCTCGCCCCCGAGGTGCCCGCCCGGCGGCTCGCCGCGGAGCCGATGGACGTGGTCGGGTTCGTCGGCGTTACCCCGCGCGGGCCCGCCTTCGAACCCGTCGACGACCCGACTCTGCGCGACCGGGGGATCACCCACGCCCGGTCGGTGCCGGTGACCGTGGACAGCTGGGACGAGTACCAGGAGGCGTTCGGCGGCTTCTCCGGGCCCGGTCTGCTGCCGCACGCTGTCGCAGCGTTTTTCGCCCAGGGCGGGCGCCGCGCGGTCGTCGTGCGGATCGTGTCCGGGGCGGCGCACCGCCCCGCGGCCGTGCCCCCCGGCTGCGCGCACCACGACCTCGGCTCGGGCGTGCCGCCGCTGCGCGCCCGCAGCGAGGGCGCGTGGGGCAACGGGCTGCGGCTGACGCTGTCGTTCACCACCCGCGCGCTCGCCGTGGCCGCCCACCGGCAGGGGGCGCTGGTGCTGGCGCCCGGATCGGGGATGCCGGTCGGCACCCTGCTGCGGCTGCGAACGCCGGGCAGGGCCGACGCGCTCGCCGTCGTCACTCGGCTGGAGCGCGAGGGGCGCCGCGGCGGCGTGGGCAGCGACCTCGTCGCCACGCTCGACCGGGCTGTCGTGACCGGTGCGGACACGGTCACCGAGTTGGTGGAGGGCGAGCTCACCGTCGTTGACACCGACCCGGAGCGGCCCCGCCGCGAGCGGTTCACCGGCCTCGGCATGCGGCCGGCCCACCCGCGTTACCTCGCCGACGTGCTCCGCCGGCGGTCGCGACTGCTCGCGCCCCTCGAGCGGCCCCTCACCGCCGGCGACGACGTCGGCTTCGACCCCGCCCCTACCCTCCCCACGCTGGTCAGCGGGCCGGCAGACCCACCCGGCTTCGACCGCTTCGCCCTGGTGACCGAGGACGACGTCCTCGGCGACCCGGTCGCCGCCGACCTCGACGCCACGGCGGGGATAGGCGCCCTCGGCGGCGCGCTGGATGCCGCGACGGTGGTCGTGCCCGACCTGTACGCGCTGCCCACCCCCCCGCTGGCCGACCCGGACGTCGTCCCCGGCGGCGACCCCGCCTTCCGGCCGTGCGCCGACCGAACGCTCCCGCCCCGCCCCCGGCCGCCGGCGTCCGGGCCGCTCACCGGCCTCGCGCTGGACCCCACCGACCCCGACGACCTGGCCGGGATCCTCGCTCGGCAGGCCCGCCTCGTGGCGGCGGCGCCGCGGCTGGAGCTGGTGGCGCTGCTCGACGTGCCGCCCGGGCTGACGCCGCCGCAGGTGCTGCGCTGGCGCGCGGCATTCGACTCCACCTACGCGGCGGCCTACCACCCGTGGCTGCGAGCCCCCGGCCCCGACCCCGACGGGCCCCTGTCCACCCTGCCGCCCTCGGCCGTGGCCGCGGGTGTGCTCGCCCGCACCGAGCTGGCCCGCGGCATCTCCCGAGCCCCGGCCAACGAGGTCGCGGCCGGGGTTGTCGACGTCGCCGAGCCGGTCGACGACGAGGAGCACGCCACCCTGCACCGCCTCGGAGTCGACGTGTTCCGCGCCCTGCCCGGCGGGGTGTTCCTCACCGCGGCCCGGACGTTGTCGGCCGACCCGGTGCTGCGCCAGCTGACCGCGCGCCGGCTGCTGCTGCTCGTGCGCCGCACCGTCCGGCGCCAGCTCGCCTGGACGGCGTTCGAACCCGACAGCCCGGCGCTGCGCGCCGGGCTGCGTCGCCACCTCGAGCAGTTGCTCGGCGCGCTGTTCGACGGGGGCGCGTTCGCCGGGGCGACGGCGGAGGAGTCGTGGTTCGTCCGGATCGCCGAGTCGGGCGCGACCCCGCCTGGGCAGGTCGTCGTGGAGATCGGCATGGCGCCGTCGGCGCCGCTGGAGTTCGTCGTCGTGCGTGTGGCGCTCGACGTGACGGGCGCGAACGAGCCCGTCCTCGACCTCGGGGAGGCGGTGGTCCACGATGGCTGACCAGCTCGCCCGAACATTCCGTTTCCGGGTGACGCTCAGCGCGTCGCCCCCGGCACCGCCGCGCGGGAGCGACGGGGTGCGCCGCGACCCCGGCCCGCCGCTAGGCGACGGCGCCTTCCAGGAGTGCAGCGGGCTCGACCTGGAGATGGACGTCGGCGAGTACGTCGAGGGCGGGCGCAACAACGGTGTCCTGCAGCGCGGGGGCCGGGCCAAGCTGACCCGGATCACCCTGCGTCGCGGGATGCTGCACCCGGCGGACGGCACCGTGAACGCCGACCTGTGGCGGTGGTTCGCCGACTGCGTCGACGGCGTGCTGCCGCTGCGGCGCTACGACGGCACCGTCGAGGTGTTCGACGAGACCGGCCGCGTGGTGGCCGCGTGGACGTTCGACCGCGGGCTCCCGGCGAAGATCGTCGGCCCGCAGCTCAACGCCCGCACCGGCGAGGTGGCCGTCGAGGAGTTGCAGATCGCCCACGAGGGCCTGCGCCTGCGGGTGACGCCGTGATCGAGTTCAAGAAGGCGACGCTGGCCGAGGTCGCGGACACGCCGGACGCGAAGCCGGAGAACGACCGCCACCGGATCGAGGTTCAGATCAACCCGGCAACGCTGCGCCTGCAGATGGCGAGCACGGTGGACTTCGGAAAGGACGCGGGCCGTTCGAAGATCCAGTACCAGGGCTCGACGTCGACGCTGTCGTTCGACCTCGTGTTCGACACCGCCGACGAGGGCTCCACCGAGGAGCCGCTGGACGTCCGCACCCGCACCCGCCACCTCGAGCGTTACGTGCTGCCCCAGATGGATCAGGCCAAGTCGGTGCCGCCCCGGGTGCGGTTCACCTATGGCGCGCTGTCGGTGGTCGGCGCGATGACCGCGCTCAACACCGACTTCGACTACTTCGCCCGCGACGGCGTCCCGCTGCGCGCCAAGTGCGCGGTCACGATCAAGGTACAGCGCCCGGAGTTCGACGCGGGGAAGGTCGGGTCGGGCGCCAACACCGGGGCCGGCGCGGTGCCGCCCGTCCCGCCGAACGCCGCCGGCCCCGGCACGGGCATCGCGCCGCCCCAGCCGGGTCCGCCGCCCCCACCGCCGGACCGGACCGGCACCGCGCTGGCGGGGGAGAGCGCGCCCGACTTCGCCGGCCGGATGGGGCTCGACCCCCGCGCGTGGAAGGACCTGCAGGGGATCACCGACCCGCTGCGGCTGCCGCCGGGCCTGCAGGTTGACTTCT
>NZ_JAHDTH010000258.1 GCF_018531445.1 Pseudonocardia lacus | reverse complement strand
CGCGGTGGGGGCCGTGGCGGACGGCGACGACGGTGTGCCGGGCACCCCGGGCGTTCCCGGCGGCGCGGTCGGGGCGCCCGGATCCGGGTCGGCGGGGTGGGGGCGGGCCGGGGCCCGGGGCAGCGCCGGCACGACCCGCAGCCGCTCGCCGACCCGGATGAGGTCCGGGTCGGAGCCCGGCCCGAACCGCCGCGGGTCGAGGGCGGTGATCGCCCGGTAGTCGGGCAGGTCGAACAGCCGGCGGTAGTAGTCGAGGCTGTCGCCCGGGCGGACCTCCACCCGCCCGTCGCGGAACTCCCCGTCCGGGATCGCCAGCGCGGTGCCGGGCCGGATCCGACCGTCCCGGCCGCCGAAGGCGGCGGCGGGCAGCCCCAGCAACCGGCGCAGCCCGGAGTAGGTGTCGCCGCGCTGGGTCACGACCACCCGGTGAGCGGGGGCGGGCGAACCCACCGCGGCGGGCGCGACCACCACCGCGGCCGGCGGGGACCGCCCCGGCGGGTCGGCGCGGGCGTCCTTCCCGGTCGCGATGAGGGCGATCACCGCGACCGCGGTCACGACGCCGCTCACGATCAGCAGCCGCCACCACGACCGGGCCGGCACCCGGTCCGCGACGGCGGCCGGCCGCTGGGGCGCGGGGGCCCGCCGCTCGGCCGCGGTTGCGCGTCCGAGCCCCGCCGGGAGCCCGGCGAACGCCCGGTCGACCCGGGCCCGCAGCCGCCGGGTCCAGTCCACCGGATCGGGCACGCCGTCCAGGGCGTGGACGGCGGCGGCACGACCAGGCCGCACCTCGGAACGCGACGCCGCGCCTCGGGCCTGCCGCAGGAACACGTGCGCGGCGCGCACGGCCGTCAGCCGGGCCCTCGCGAGGGCGACGGAGTCGCGCTCGTCGTGGCGCTGGCGCCGCGGGGCCGCCGCGAGCAGCGGTGAGCGCAGCGCGGCCGCGACCTGGTCCAGCGCCCTGGCCACCCCGCCGAGCTCAGCCGGGGCGGCGCCGCGTAGGACGCGGTCGCGATCGTCGTCGATCCGGTCGAGCAGGTCCTCGACCCGGTCGTGCACGTCCTCCAGCCGCCGGACCGCGCCCGTCCGCACGACCACGGCCAGCACCCCGAGGGCCGCGCCCACCAGCACCACGGGCCTGGCCGCGGCCGCGACGCCGTCGAGCAGCCACTGCGGGAGCGACGGGTCGGCGAGGACGACCGGCGCCGCGAGCGCACGGGGAGGCGCGCGCCCCGGTGGGGCCGGGCCGTCCCCCTCCTCGCGCGGCGGCGCGGGGTCCGCCGGCGGGCCCCGGTACCGCAGCGCCCGGTACGCGGCGGCGAAGGGCCACCCCAGCTGCACCGCCACGCCCAGCGCGCCCGTGACCACCTCGGGCAGCGGCAGCCGCCCGGTCAGCGCCATCCACAGCGGGACGAGCAGGTTGGCCGTGGCGATCGCCAGCAGGGGGAGGCGGTGGGTCAGCCGCGTCCGCACGACCAGGGCCACGACCGGCAGCAGCGCCCCCACCCCCGCGAGCAGCGACGCCACCGGGGGCAGGTGGCCGGCCAACAGCGCCACCACCAGCAGCGGCGCGCCGCCCACGAGCAGTTGGAAGGCCGTCGGCACGAACGAGGGCTCCGGGGCCTGCTCCGGTGCTGTCGTCATGGGCGGCGCGGACGCGTCGGCGACGGGCGGACCGGCCCTCTCCAGGCGGAACCGCTCCCCGCCGACGACGACCTCGTCCCCGACCGCCACCGGCAGCACCGCCGCGGCCGGCCGCCCTGCCACCCGGGCCGGCGCGCCCACCGCCCCGGCGACGAGGTGCCAGCCGGACGCGCGGTGTTCGAGCACCCCGAGCCCGTCCCCGGCCGTGCGGACGGCGCCGCGGGGGTGCGAGCCGATGACGGTCGAGTCGTGCGCCAGCCGGTGCCGTGCGCCGTCCTCGACCCGGACCAGGTCCACGTCCGCCGCGGGCGCCGTCCGGGCCGCCGCCTCGGCCCGGCCCCGCCCCAGCAGCACGAGCTGCTCCCCGGCCGGCTCCCCCGGGCCGGCCAGCAGCAGCAGCGACGACCCGCGGACGGCGGCGACCACATCGGCGGGCCCGATCCGCAGCACCTCGGCCAGCTCCGCGACCGTGGCGGCGCCCAGCGGGCGGGCGACCAGCTCGGCGGCGATCAGGTGCGCCGGTCGCGGCGCGGGCACGGTCGGCGCGGCCCGCTGCGGTTCCGCGACCCACCTGAGCAGGCCCCACGCGGCGAGCCCGATCAGCAGCCAGCGCCCCGCCGCCTGCACCGCGATCGGCGCGCCCAGCAGCTCCGCGATCGTCGGTGCGGCGAGCGCCGTGCTGAGCAGCACCGATGGCCCGAGCAGCCCCAGCGCGCTGCGCGGCGCGACCGCGGCCGGCGCGACCGGGGACGGCGGGGTGGCCGGGTACCCGAGGACGGCGAGCACGTCCAGCACTTCGCGGGCGTGCTCGTCGTGCCCGGTCCGGGTCCCGTCCGGCGCGGCGTCCAGGTGCAGGCCGCGTTCGTGGGCCAGCACCAGCTCCCAGCCACCGGACGCGCTGAGCTCGGGCAGGCGCTCGGCCCACACGGTGATCACCGCGACGGAGCCGTCGCGCCAGCTGACCGCCAGGACGCGATCGACCAGCGCCGACGCCTCGGCCGCCGGCATCCCGCCGGCCCGCAGCTCCCGCGCCGCCGACGCCGCCGTCGGCGTGAACAGGACCTCGTCGGCCTCCGGCGGGCCGCGCCCCTGCGGGGAGCCCACCGCCACGCCACCGGCCGCCCGCAACCGGACCAGGGCGTCGTGCAGCGCCTGCCGGTGTTCGGTGGAGAGCGGACTGGTCGACAGCGCTCCCACCGCGCCCTCCGGCCGCCACTCCCACAGCAGGTCCGTCGTCACCGTGAAGGGCAGCCGCACCGCCCGGTACCCCTGCAGGCCGTCGGCGTAGAACTCGTGGACCCCGACGGACGGCGCGGCCGGCAGCCGCACCGTCCGGCTGCTCCGGGTGAGGTCGCTGCGCTCGATGCCCAGCTGGCGGTAGCTCTCGCCGACCGACAGCACCGGTAGGCCGACCCTCGCGGCCCACCGGCCGAGGTAGTCCCGGAAGGCGGGACCGAAGTCGACGAGCTGCAGGTCGGTCTGGACGCGCTTGCCGAGCAGCAGCAGCCCCGCGTCGGTCCGCGCCACCGCGATCCGGGCGAGCCGCGCGCCGCGCGTGCCGTCGGGCAACGCCTGCCACGCGTAGAGCACCACCACCGCCGGGTGCAGCACGTACTGCTGGGCGTGCTGGCGCATCACCCCGTACACGCAGTCCAGGCACGACGAGCCGAGGTCGGGGTAGCCGAGTTCGAGGATCTCCAGCGGGTCGCGGGACACGCCGATCAGCACGTCCAGGTCGCCGCGTGGACCGGGCACCCGGCGCGGCAGGTCGACGGGGACGTGCGCCCGGGCGATGGTCGGCATCCGCCCGTCCCGCCCCCTGAGCAGCGCCTTCCACGCGCGCTCGAAGGCCCTCCTGCCGGGGACGCCGCCCTTCACGGCCGCGTACACGGCGATCAGCCGGGAGAAGACCGCACCGCTGTGGCGGTGGTGGCCGACGAGCACGGTCATCGCGTCCGACCCGGCCGCCATGGGCTGACCGGCCAGGCCCACGCGGTCGAACCAGGCCCGGTCGGTGGCGGCCCGGACGCGCGCCGCCGCGGCGTCGACCTCGGCCGTCACGGCCTTGCCGAAGCCCGTCCCGGCGACGGTGCCCGCCAGATCCGCGGCGATCGCGCGCACCTCGGCGGGGACCACCCGGCCGTCCAGCTGGAAGGCCCGCACGATCTCCCGGACCAGGCCCGCCCACGCCCCGACGAAGCCGGGGCGTTCGGAGCGCCAGCCCTCCGCCGGCATCGCGGCGATCACCTCGGCGACCGCCGGGCGCACGTCCTCGGTCTGCCAGGAGATGTGGTAGCGGACCAGTGCGTCCAGGTACGGGTAGGACCGCGCGCGGTGCGGCAGCAACGTCATCCAGGACGGCGCACCGGTCGCCGCCACCGCCAGCACGAGGGCGAGCTGCTCGCGGCGCGCGGCCTGCCGCCACGCTCCCCGCAGCCAACGGGGTGAGCCGAGCGCCCGGTCGAGCCACTCGGGCCGCTGCCGCAACCAGTCCCAGTCGGCTTCCTGATCCAGCGGCACGTCCAGCTGTTCGAGCAGCACGCGCAGCGCCGTCGACCGCAACCGCGAAGGACGCCGGGGCGGTTCGGCGGCGAGCGCACCGAGCTCGCCGAAGACCGCGCGCCAGTAGCGGGGGACGGACAGGCCGGCCGACCGCGCGTCGGCGATCCGGCCGATGACCGCCGTCTCCCGCAGCGCGGACACCTTCGCCGCCACCGAATCGGGAAGGCCCGCCGGGACGGCGACGCCCCAGCCGGGGAGCTTGCCCAGCAGGTCGAGCGCGTGGGCGACCTCGTCGAGCCGCGTCTCCGGCAACCGGTGCCGCTCGCCGGTCGACAGCTCGCCCATCAGGGCATCACGCACCGCCTCGACCGGGGACCAGACCTGCTCCAGCACCTCCCGGAGGCGCTCGGGCGCGCCGTCGCGCAGCGCGCCTGCGACCTGCGCGGCCAGGTGGTCGAGCGCGACCGGGGGCCCGTCGGGCGCCGGGAGGGCGGTGGGGTCGGTTAGCCAGGCCGGCGGGGCGGCGGCGAACAGCAAGTGGTCGGCGGGCAGCTCGGGGGTCGGCCGGACCGACAGCTCGGCGATCTCGACGAGCAGCATCCGGCGCAGGTCGCTGCGCGCGAAGTCGCCATCGGGCAGCGCGTCGAGGCGAACCAGGAGGCCGCGCAGGTCGTCGAGCAGGCCCGGCGTCGACCGCGGCCACGACGCCGCCCGCTCGAGGGCCCGCTGCGCGTCGCGCAGGAACTCGCCGTCGACCCGCGCCCGCCGCGCCCAGTCGACGAGCTCCGCGCGCCGGTCCGCCGGCACCAGCCGACCCGCCGGACCGGCCAGCGCCTCGTCCAGCAGCGCGGTGTCGGAGACGATCTCCCACACCTCGCGGCGGAGCCCGACGGCCTGGCCGAGGCCCAGGCTCCTCCACACCAGCCAGCGGTCGACGTCCGCGGTGTCCGGGCCGAACTGCTCCGGCTGCAGCAGCAGCCGCGCGACCCGCTCCGCGTGCCGGCCCTGCTCGGCCGCGATGCGCAGCAGCACGTCCGCGGCGGCGGTCGTGTGCGCCGCGTCGTCGTGCACGGCGTCCGGGTCGAGGTGGAAGCGGCGCTCGTGGTCGAGCACGTCGGCCCAGGCCCGGGCGCCCAGCAGGTCGTCGACCCGCCCGACCGGCACCGCGATCACGTGCACGTCGCCGTGGCGGACGCCGAAGGCGACCATCCGGGCCAGGAGGTCCTCGGCCCGCACCGGGTCGATGCCCGCCGCGCTCGCCAGCGCCGGGACGTCGACCTCCAGCAGCCGCTCGTGCGGCCGCAGGCCCAGCTCGGGCGGCCCGCGGGCCGACACCGGGTCGCCCGCCCAGCGCGCCGCGGAGCCCTCGGCCAGCACAGCCAGCGCCCGACCGACCAGATCGACCTCGTCCGGGGTGTACAGCACGGCCAGCGGTCCGCCGGTCGGTGACCCACTTCCGGCACCGGACGCCCCGTGGCCCGGAACGCGTCGGCCGGAACCGGGCTGCCGGCGCCGCTGCTGCCGGAGCATGTCGACCACCACGGCGGTGATCTCCGGACCGCCCTGGCTGTGCACCGACGTCACGCCGGCCTCGTCGAGCAGCCCGCCGGTGAGCAGGCCCACCAGCTCGCCGCGGGAGTTGACCACGGCACCACCGGAGGCACCGCCGTACGACCAGCCCAGGAAGCCGAGGTCCTTCAGGTCGGGCCGGTCGTTCTCGCCGAACGCCCGGAACGGGGCGACCGGCCCACCGACGACGGTCAGGTACTGGGTGGTGTCGGTGGCACCGGGGTAGGCGACGGTGAACACGGGTTCGCCCAGCGCGGGGCGCGTCCGGGCGACCGGCAGCGACGGCAGCGGCCCGCGGTCGTGGACGAGGGTGAGCCGCAGCGCAGCGAGGTCGACCCGGTCCGCACCGGAGTAGCTCAGCGGCCCGGACAACGCGCCCGGTCCGTGCACCCGCTCGATCCGGCGCTGCACCGCGTCGGCGTCGGGCATGTCCAGCACCCGCGTGCCGACCGTGCGCCCGTCCCACATCTCGGCCACGATCGCCTCGCCCCGCCTGCGGGCCCCGTCGACGACGTGCCCGGCGGTCAGCACCGTGCCCGAGGGGTCGACCAGCACCCCGCTGCCCAGGCTCCGACCACCGGCCAGCCGCAGCCGTACGACCGCCCGCGCCACGCGCTCGACCAGGTCGCCGGCCGTCTGTGGGCCCGCCCCGACAGCACCCGCGGCCGCCGCGGCGTAGGCGGCGGTCACCCGCTGCGACTGCACCAGCCACGCCCCCAGCTCGGTGCGCACCACCAGCAGGGCGACCGTCGTCTTCGAACCGGCCAGCAGCTCGTAGGACACGAGGTACTGCTCCAGCGCTCCCGCCCGGGCGTAGGGCAGCTCCGGGCGGTTCCGCCACGCCCGCACGATCTGCCACGGATCCGCCGACGTCCCGAGGGCCCTGGGGGCGCTGAGCCCGTCGGTGGGCAGGTCCCGGGAGAACGTCAACGCGCGCAACTCGTCGAGCAGCGACATCACCGGGTCGCGCGCCACTCCGATCAGCAGCTCGTCACCGCGCGCGTCGGGCAGTGCGAGCACCTCGCCGCGACCCGCCACCGCGCCGCGGGAAACGAACCCCCGGTCGGTGAACTCCGCGGCCAGCTCCCGCCGCTCGGCCTCCTCCGCGCGGACCACGGCCGGGTCCGGCGCCGGCAGGTAGTCGATCACCACGGGCGCGCTGCCCCGCACCCCGCCCAGCAGCACGACCGCGGCCACCCCGGCCGCCCACCGCCGCGCGGTCCGGCCGACGCGCCACCCGGTCGGTTGCCCGGTTCCGGCGCCCTGCGCGGAGTCCGCCGCCGCGGACCCGGACCGCGGCCTGAGCACGATCGCCAGCAAACCGGTCACGAACACCGAGCTCGCCGCGAGCGCGATCCACACCTCGTCGCCGATGCGCACCCCGCCGGAGGCGCCGACCGCGACGGCGCCGACCGGCGCAGCGTGCGCGCTCCCGCCGAGCCGCAACTGACCCGCCACCCACCCGCGCGTCACACCGGTGGGCGGCGCGGGGCCCGCCGCCACGAACTGCTCGGCCAACCGGTCGGCGTCGCGGTCGTGCCGGTCGCCGGTGTGCTCGGTGCCGGCCAGGTGGAAGTCGCGCTCGTGCACGAGCAGCTGCCGCCACCAGTGCGCGGGCAGCCGTCCCGCCGCGATCAGCGCCCCGATCCCGGCCAGGACGTCGTCGAAGACCAGCACGACACCTCGGGGCTGGTAGCCGAACGCCAGCACGCCCTCGGCGCCCGCCGGGCGCAGCGCGGCCGGTACGACCCGCACCCGCACACCGGGCGGTCCCCTGGGCAGGTGCGGGTTCCGCCACCGCCGCAGGGGCGCTGACGCCTGGTACAGCGTCTCCGCCCGCGTCTGCATCGCCGTGCGGGCGGTGGCGGCGTCGTGCGTCGCCACCAGGCCCCCACCGCCACCGCCGGTGGCGTGCGCGTCGCCACCCAGCCCCAGCACCGCCAGCACGCCCACGGCCACCGCGAGCCCGATCCGGACCGACCGGTGCGCGCCGACCCACGCGGCCACGGCCCGCAGCCGGGAGGGGAAGCCGGTCAACCAACGCGGGTCGACGGTGGTCGCCGCGGCGAACGTCAGCACCCCGCCCAGCGCCACCAATGCGGAGACGAGGTCCCAGCCGCCCGACGCCCACGAGGTCGTGGCCGCGAAGGACCCGAGCACCTGCATGACGGCCTTCACCAGGCCGCCCGCCGTCTTGGTCGCCTGCTTCTCGGACGCGGCCAGCCGATCGGTCTGCTTGATCACCACGTTGAGCCCGAGCAGCTTGCCGGTGGAGGTCACCTCCAGCATGTAGAGCCCGACGACGGCGCCGATCGCCGGGTTCAGCCCGAGGTGCTGGGTCAGGGCGACGACCAGGCCACCGGCGGCCATCAGCGCGGCGGCGGAGACCACGAACTCGCGCGGGCGCGTCTGCAGCAGCCCGGCCCCGCGACCCAGGTCGCCGCGCACGAACAGCCCGGCCAGCAGGACCCCGCCCCCGACGAACGCCCACCCGGCGGTGATGGTCAGCCAACCCGGGGCGCCGACCGTGGCGAAGAAGAACCGCCACACCGAGTCGATCGCGCCCAGGGTGAACGCGTAGGTGCCGTAGACCGCGGCCACGGCCAGCGCGAACCGGTTGTGCAGGACCGTGCTGAACGGCCGGATGAACAGCTGGGCAAGCGACGGCGCCGCCGCTCGGTCGAACCGCTCGGCCGGGGTCACCAGGAACGCGGCGACCGCCAGCGCGACGGTGACGGCCGCCGCCACGCCGAGGGCCAGGTGCAACGAGATCGGCTCCAACAGCTCCGAGATCGTGAGCATCGCCGAGAGCGTGGTGACCACGCCGAGGATCGACAGGCCGATGACGCCGTCGCTCAGCCGCGGCTTCTCGCCGTGCGCGCGGCGCAGCTCGGTGGTCCGCCCGATCGACTCCTGCAGGTTGGCCAGCACGTAGAAGTTGCCGCTACCGGCCACCCCGGCCAGCGCCGCGGCCAGGTAGTAGCCCGGCACCCAGTCGCCGGCCACCCCGAACAGCCCGAGCGCGGCCGCGGTGCCGACCAGCGAGGTCACGGTGAGCAGCCGGGCGGACAGCTTGTCCCACAGCGGGCCCACCGCGAGCATGCCCACGACCTGGCCGAACAGCGCGCCGGTGAGCAGCACCCCGTCGGGCACGAGCTCGGCGACGTGGTGCGCTCCCCCGAACAGCGCCATCGAGTACATGCCGAACAGCAGCTGGCCGGTCGCGGCGAAGGTGATCGGCACGTACAGCCGCCGGTGCGACGGGGAGATCCCCCCGCGCCAGTCGGCCTTCCACCCGGCCTTCGCCGCGGTCGCGACGTGCACGTCCAGCGCCGCCAGCAACCCGGCACCGTGGGCGAGCAACTCCGCGCGGTGCGGCGAGGTCGCCCCGACCCGGCCCAGCCGCTGCACCACCCGGTGCAGCCGCTTGACCAGCGCGTCGCGGCGCGGCAACTGCTCGGCGGTCCACCGGTCCGCGGGCAGCCCGGCGATCCGCGCCTCGCGCTCGGCGACCGCGGCGGCCAGTTCCTGCGCGGTCGCCGGCGGCCCCCGAGCCGGGGGCGCCGTCGCCGCGCC
>NZ_JAHDTH010000257.1 GCF_018531445.1 Pseudonocardia lacus | reverse complement strand
CGGACGCGCAGGCCAGCGCCGCCGCGGCCACCGCGCCCGGGCCGGGGACGAGCGCGGCCAGCGAACCGGCCTGCGCGCCGACCGCGACCACGAGCACCACCACGGCGAACGGCCCGGCGCCGCCGTCGCGCATGACCGCCAGCGCCCGCTCGGGCGGGCCGTAGCAGCCCAGGCCGTCGGCGGTGTCGGCCAGGCCGTCCAGGTGCATCCCCCGGGTGCCGGCGGCCAGTACGCCCACGGCGAGCAACCCGGCGACGAGCGCGGGCACGCCGAGCGCGACCATGCCCCACAGCGCCGCACCGGCCACCGCCCCGAGCAGCGCGCCGACCAGCGGTGCCCAGCGGATGGCCGCGGCCGCCACCGCGGGCGTCGGGGCCCCGGTGCGCACCGGGAGCACGGTCAGCCAGCTCAGGGCCAGCGCCAGGCCGGCCACCGCGACCGACACCGGCGGCTCAGGCCCGGACGGCGTCGTCGGCGTCGTCCCCGGCCGGGTCGTCGGCGGGGTCAGCGGCGGGATCAGTGGCGCCGTCGCTGTCGGCGGAGGTCGTGGTCCCGGTCTCGGCCAGCAGCCGGGCGGCCATCTGCAGCAGCGGCAGCGCCGCCATGGCCCCGGACCCGTCGTCGACGCGCAGGCCGAGGTCGAGCACCGGCTCCTTGTCCAGGCGGGCCAGCACGACGTCCATCGCGGGCTCGGGGGAGCGCTGCGCGACGAGCCACCAGTCCCGCGCGCCGGGGGCCAGCTTCTCGGCCAGCAGCGCGGCCGCCCCGACGACGAGGCCGTCGAGCAGGACCGGCGTGCGGCGGATCGCGGCCTGGGCGCAGAAGCCGGTCAGCACGGCGAGGTCGGCGCCGCCGGCCACGCGCAGCAGCGCCAGCGGGTCGCCCGAGTGCGGCTTGGCGCGGCGCAGCGCGTCGCGCACGGCGGCGGCCTTGCGCATCCAGCCGGCGTCGTCGATGCCGCTGCCGCGCCCGATCACCGCGACCGGCTCGGTGCGGGTCAGCGCGGCGACCAGCGTCGCGGCCGCGGTGGTGGCGCCGACCCCCAGCGAGGCGGGCACCAGCAGGTCCGCGCCGGAGTCGACCTCCTCGTCGGCGAGCCCGCGACCGATCTCGACGGCGCGGTCGGTCTCCGCCCCGGTGAGCGCGTCCTCGCGGTCGATGCGCCCGCTACCGGCGCGCACGTGGTGGCGCTCGGCGTCGGCCGCCCCCGACCCGGCCTCGGTGCCGACGTCGACCACCCGCACCGACGCGCCGGCCACCGGGGCCATCACGGTGACCGGCGCCGTGGCCTCGCGGACCGCGTCGACCAGGCGGGCGGTGGTGCCGGCGGCGTGCGCGGACACCCCCGCCGCGGAGACGCCGTGGTCGGCCGCGACCAGCACCACCCGGGGGCGGGCCGGCGGGCGCGGCGGGCAGGTGCCCTGCGCCGCGGCCAGCCACACGCCCAGCTCCGCCAACCGCCCCAACCCTCCGACGGGCACGGCCAGCTCGGCGTGCCGGGCGACCGCGGCGCGGCGGGCCTCGAAGTCGGGCGCGGGCACGGCGAGGAGATCCACGCCGCACTGTCTACCCCCACCGCGCCCACCCGGGCGCCACCGGCCCCGGGGGTCGCAGGGTCAGGACCAGCGGCCGTTGTGCGGTGGCGGTCCGGACGGGGGCCTGCCCACGACCGGGATCCGGCCGGTCGAGTCGATCGAGTCCGCGGTCGGGCGGGGAGCGGGCGGCTCCTTCAGCCGCAGCGGGATGCCGGCGACCAGCAGCACGACCTCGTCGCACACGGCGGCGAGCGCCGAGTTCAGCGCGCCCAGCTCGTCGCGGAACAGCCGCCCGGCCCGGGTGCCCGGGACGACACCCAGCCCGACCTCGGCCGAGACGAGCACCACCCGGGCGGTGCTGCTGGCCACCGCCTCCACCAGCTCCACGACCTGGCGGAACACGGCGGGCGGCAGCGCGTCGGCCTCCCAGGCGCCGGCGTCGTCCAGCACGCAGGACAGCCAGGTCGCGAGGTCGTCGACGAGCAGCAGGTCGTCCTCGCCGGAGCGGATGATGCCGGCCACGTCGGTGGTCTCGACCGTCTCCCACTCCTCGGACCGCCGGGAGCGGTGGGTGCTGATGCGGGCGGCCCACTCGTCGTCGTCGGGATCGACGCGGGCGGTGGCGATGTAGCAGACGGGGGCGTCGTCCGGCAGCAGGTCCTCGGCGTGCCGGGACTTGCCCGACCGGGTGCCGCCCAGCACCAGCGTGCGACGGGGGGCGATCATCACCCGTGCACGCTAGCCTCCGCCGGGTGGCTTACCACTGGCGGTATCAGGACGAGAACGGTGTTGACGTGGCCGGCCCGCAGGAGGAGTTCACCAGCAAGGCCGACGCCGAGGGCTGGTTCGCCGGCCAGTGGCTGGGGCTGCGCGAGCTCGGCGTGAAGCGGGTGGTCCTCGTCGAGGACGGCGCGGAGGTGGGCCCACCGGTCCCGCTCGAGGAGGCCTGACCGCCGGGGGCCGCCGCGGTGCCTACGGGTTGGCGCCGCGGGCGACCCTGGGCTTCGGGATGCGCAGCCTGCGCAGCTGGCTGGCCCGGGTGAAGACGTACCAGCCGGTGCCCAGCCCGTTGATCGACTCCTTGGGGAACTTCGCCCGGGCGCGCCGGGTGACCTGCACCCCCAGGAAGACCCCCTCGACGATCATCGCGGTCAGCACGATCAGGCTGAACAGGCTCAGGTACTGCTGGATCGACGGGATCGGCACCACCAGCGACAGCAGCACGACCAGCGCCAGCGGCATGAACATGCCCATCAGGTGCGGGCGGGAGTCCACGACGTCGCGGACGTAGGCCCGGACCGGGCCGCGGTCACGCGGGAGCAGGTAGCGGTCGTCGCCGGCGGCCATCCGCTCGCGGCGCTCGGCCGCCTCCTGGCGGCGCTGGTCGCGGTTGGGGCGGTCGGGGCGGTTGGCCTTGGCGTAGCGGGCGGCCTCGCGCTGGGTGCGCGGCGGGGGCGGGGCGGGGCCGCGGCGCTTGCTCTGGGCGTCGCGGCGCTTCGGCGTCGGACGGCCCTTGCCGTCGGGGCGGGCGGTGGCCGCGGGCCCCTGCGCCTCCCCGGCGGGCTTGTCGCCTCCGACGGTGGCGGGCGTGGAACGGCGCAGGAACCTCACGGCCGCCACCTTACGCGCAGGCCACACCGGTTCCGCAGGGCGGCTTCCGGTCCGCGGGGGAGGACCGCGTGCCCGAAGTGCCCGGAACGGGCGCGTCGGCGCGCTACTGTGCGCGGGTGCGCGTCGTGGTGGCTCCGGACTCGTTCGGCGGCACGCTCAGTGCCACGGCCGCCGCGGAGGCGATCGCCGAGGGCTGGCGCCGCCGCGCCCCCGGCGACGAGCTGCGGCTGCTCCCGCTGGCCGACGGCGGCACCGGTTTCGTCGACGTCCTGCACGCCGCGCGCGGCGGGACGTGGCACACGCCGGAGGTGACCGGCCCCTTCGGCGACCCGGTCGAGGCGCGCTGGCTGGAGCTCGACGGCGTCGGCTACCTGGAGTCGGCCGCGGCCTGCGGGCTGCACCTGGTGCCCCGCGAGCGGCGGGTGCCCGCGGTCGCCACCAGCGTCACCAGCCGCGGCGTCGGCGAGCTCGTCGCCGACGCCGTCCGGGCCGGGGTGGGCGAGATCGTGATCGGGCTGGGCGGCTCGGCGACCACCGACTGCGGGGCCGGGATGCTGGCCGCGCTCGGCGCGGTCGCCGTCGACGCCGCCGGCGCCGCAGTGGGCCCCGGCGGAGCGGCGCTGGCCGGCTGCACGGACCTGGACGGGCGCCCGGCGCTGGGCGGGGTCCGCCTGGTCGCGGCGGCCGACGTGGACAACCCGCTGCTGGGGGAGCACGGCGCGGCGGCGGTGTTCGGCCCGCAGAAGGGCGCCGACGCCGCCGCGGTCGCGGAGCTGGACGCGGCGCTGGCCCGCTTCGCCGACGTGCTGGCCGGCGCCTTCGGCGTCGACGTCCGCGACGACGCCGGGGCGGGCGCGGCCGGCGGGCTCGGCGCCGCGCTGCTGGCCTGCGGGGCCCGCCGGGTGTCCGGGGCCGGGCTGGTGCGCGACCTGGTCGGGCTGGAGCCCGCGCTGGACGCCGCCGACCTGGCGGTCACCGGCGAGGGCAGCTTCGACTGGCAGTCGCTGCGCGGCAAGCTGGTGACCGCGGTCGCCAGGGCGGCGGCCGACCGCGCGGTGCCGTGCGTGGTGCTGGCCGGGCAGGTCTCGGTCGGTCGGCGGGAGGCGTCGGCGGTCGGTGTCGATTCGGCCTACTCGGTCGCCGAGGACGCCGGCGGCGTCGAGCGGTCGATGGCCGACCCGGCCGGCACGCTGTCGGCGCTGGCCGAGCGGGTCGCCGGTCGCTGGAGCCGCTGACCCGGCGGTACCGACCCGGCGGCACGTGGCGCGGATCACCGAGCGGGGGAGCGGTGGAGCCGCTGCGCGGAGCGGGCCGCCGCCCCGACGGCCTACTATGTGGATCGGAACGTCAGCGGACGCCTACCCCGGACGCCGCTGCAGTGCCGAAAAGTCAGGGACCGAGAAACATCCTGGGGAAATATCCCGGGCCCCGCTCGTTGTTGGGAGAGCCATGACCGTCGACAACTCCGTCGAGACCACGCACCGCGTCGAGCTCACCGACGCCGCCGCGCTCAAGGCCCGCACCCTGCTCGAGCAGGAGGGCCGCGACGACATGCACCTGCGCATCGCGGTGCAGCCCGGTGGCTGCGCCGGCCTGCGCTACCAGCTGTTCTTCGACGACCGCTCGCTCGACGGCGACCTGTTCCGCGACTTCCACGGCCTCAAGGTCGGGGTCGACCGGATGAGCGCCCCGTACCTCGACGGCGCCGTCATCGACTTCGTGGACACGATCGAGAAGCAGGGCTTCACGATCGACAACCCGAACGCCGGCGGCTCCTGCGCCTGCGGCGACTCGTTCAACTGAGCTAGCCCTGTCGGCGCGCGGCCGGGCCGCACGTCGACGCTCCGCGTTCCCGGACCCCGGTCGGGTGAGCCCCGTGCTCCCTCGGCCGGGGTCCGCCGCGTCGGCGGGCGGTAGGGTCCCTCATCGTGCCCATCGCCGTGACCGGTTCCATCGCCACCGACCACCTCATGCACTTCCCCGGGAAGTTCGCCGACCTGATGGTCGCCGACCAGCTCGACCGGATGTCGCTGAGCTTCCTGGTCGACGACCTCGTGATCCGCCGCGGGGGGTCGGGGGCCAACATCGCCTTCGGGCTCGGGGTGCTGGGCCAGTCCCCGCTGCTGGTCGACGCCGTCGGCCCGGACTTCGCCGAGTACCGCGGCTGGCTGGAGGACCACGGCGTCGACTGCTCCGCCGTGCTGGTGTGCGACGACGTGCACACCGCCCGCTTCGTCTGCACCACCGACGACGACATGCGCCAGATCGCCTCGTTCTACACCGGCGCGATGGCCCGCTCCCGGGAGATCTCGCTGGCCCCGCTGGTGCCGCGCGGGCTCGACCTGGTGCTGATCGGCGCCAGCGACCCCGAGGGCATGCTGCGCCACACCGCGGAGTGCCGCGAGCTGGGCATCCCGTTCGCCGCCGACGTCTCCCAGCAGGTCGCCCGCATGGAGGGCGCCGACCTGCGGCTGCTCGTCGAGGGCGCGCGCTACCTGATGACCAACGACTACGAGTGGGAGCTGCTGCAGAAGAAGACCGGCTGGACCGAGGAGCAGGTCGCCGAGCGCGTCGACGTGCGGATCACCACCCTCGGCGAGCACGGCGCGACGATCATCGGCCGGGAGGTCGGGGAGATCACGGTCGGGGTGGTCCCGGAGACCGCGAAGGTCGACCCGACCGGCGTCGGCGACGGCTTCCGGGCCGGGTTCCTCACCGGCATCGCCGAGGGGCTGCCGCTGGAGCGGGCCGCCCAGCTCGGTTCGCTGATCGCGGTGCAGGTGCTGGAGGTCGAGGGCCCGCAGGAGTGGCCATGGGACCGCGCCCACGGCCTCCAGCGCCTGAGCGACGCGTTCGGCCCCGACGCCGCCGCCGAGGTCGGGAAGGCCCTGCCCGGCGCGTAGCCGCCAGCCCGGTCAGGGCGGTGACGGTCAGGGCGGTGGGAGTCAGGGGAGCGCGCGGAGCAGGTGGGCGACCACCGGCTCGCTGCGGCCCTTGACCAGCAGCTCGCCCAGCGGCTCGGTGACCGTCCCGGCCGGGAGCTGACGGCACGTGGAGTCGCCGATCAGCACCTGGCCGGGCTCGGCGGTCGTCTCCAGCCGGGCGGCGACGTTGACGGCGTCGCCCATCGCGTTGAAGTTGCGCAGTTCGTCGCTGCCGATGTTGCCGACCAGCGCCGGGCCGGTGTTCACGCCCACCCGGAACAGCGGCTCGCCCGGGCCGCGGACGTCGACGATCCGGCGCTGGATCGCCAGGGCGGCGCGGGCCGCGCGCTCGGCGTGGTCGCGCTGCCGGGCCGGGGCGTTGAACAGCGCCATCATCGCGTCGCCGACGAACTGCACGACCGTGCCGCCCTCGGCCAGCACCGCCGAGGTCGCCACCGCGAAGTAGCGGTTGAGCATCTCGACGATCCGCTCGGGCGTGGCCTGCTCGGAGAACGTGGTGAACCCGCGCAGGTCGGCGAACACCGCGGTCACCTCGACGACCGCGCCGCCCAGCGCGGCCTGGCGCGGGTCGGCGATCAGCGCGGTGGCCACGTCGGGGGACATGTACTGCCGGAACAGCCCGTCGAGCTGGCGGTAGAGCCGGGCGTTCTCCAGGCCCATGGACAGCTGCGTGGCCAGCGAGGCGAACAGCGACCGGTCCCGCTCGGAGAAGCCGCCCGCGCGCCGGGCCAGCAGCACGCCCGCGCCGCGCTCCTTGACCGTCAGCGGGCAGACCAGCACGCCGTCGGGCAGTTCCGTGGTCTCGGCGCGGCCGTCGCAGGTGCGCTCCAGGTGCGCGACCGCGGCCGGGCCCGGCATCCACCCCGGGTCGGTGGCCAGCTCGGCGGGGAAGTCGAGCCGGCCGTCGGTGAGCAGCCCGACCCGCACCACGTCGGCGCCGAAGCCCGCCGCGCGGCGGACCGAGCGGGCCAGCAGGGTGCGCTCGCCGACCAGCACCCGGGACTCGTGCCCGACCGCGACCAGGACGCCGAGCCTGCCGATCTGCTCGCGCTCGGCGCGCAGCGCGTCCGCGGCCCGGCCGAGCATCGCGACCTGGCCCTCGGTCAGCTTGAAGGTGCCGGCCACACCGGCGGTGAACACGGCCATCTCGGCGTCGGAGATCTGCCCGGCCGCCTTGCGCTCCACCGCGCCGACCAGCGTCTCCAGCGCCGAGCCGTACTCGCGGCGCACGGCGGCCACCGTCTGCTCCGTGCCGGCCGCGTCGAACAGGCCGGTGCTGGTGCCCTCCTTGCGGTAGCCGATGTAGGCGCTGTAGGCGACGTAGCCGAAGGCCATGACCATCAGCACGTGCCACAGCCACCAGGTCAGCTGCCAGTTGACGCCCAGCGCGACGGCGACGGCGGTCTCGGCGAGCAGGGCGTCGGCGGTGATCAGCGCCAGCAGCACGGCCGAGCGGCGGCGCCGGTGCAACTGCAGGGTGCGCACGGCCGCCAGGACGTAGAGGGGCACCGCGATCGCGGTGAGCCCGATCAGCAGCGGGCTCGAACCCTCGGCCAGCGTCGGGTCGGCCAGCGGGGGCAGCCCCGCGACCGACACCACGCCCCAGACGGCGGTCAGCGCGAACAGCGCCCAGCGCAGGCCCGGCGCGACGCGCAGCACGCGCGCCCCCCGCCCGCCGTCCAGGTCGAGGGTCGCGGCCGCGGCGAAGGCCCCGCCCAGCACCAGGCCGACCGGGGTGGCCAGCGCGAACCCGCCGTTGCTGCTGTCGAGCAGCACGCCCGGCGTGGCGATGGCGTGCAGGCCGAGGAACAGCGCGGCGGCCAGGAAGCCCAGCGCGACCAGGGTGAGCCGGGCGTCGTGGTGGCGGCGGGCGGAGCGGTCGACCTGCACGCCCAGCCCGACGCTGAGCGCGGCGGTCAGGAACACCAGCCAGAAGTGCGACGGGTGGTGCTCGACGTGCAGGTCGGCCTGGGGCACGGCCAGCAGCAGCCACAGCCCGGCCATCGGCAGGGCCAGGTGGAACAGCCAGATCGCGACCCGGGCCCGGCTGCCGCCGCGGGCGCGGCGGACCACGTCGACGGCCGCCGCCGCGGGGGGCGGGCCGGCGGGTGCCGGCCGGTCGAGTGCGCTGCGGTCGAGGGCGACCGTGCGCTGGGCGGCCGTGCTCGGCTCGTTCACAGCCCGCCCCCGCGCTTGCGCAGGCCGTCGAGGTCCAGGACGGTCATCGTGCGCCGGCCGGTGGTCAGGAAGCCGCGCTCGCGCAGTGTGCGCAGCGCCTTGGCGACCGCCTCCCGGGAGGCGCCGACCCAGCCGGCCAGCTCGTCCTGGGAGAGGGCGACGGTGATCCGCACGCCGCCCGCCTCCGGCTCGCCGAACCGCTCGGCCAGCTCGACGATCCGCCGGGCCACCCGCGACGCGGTGTCGAACGCGGCGAACTCGACGCGCTTGCGGTCGGCGTCGCGCAACCGCTGGGTGATCAGCCGGATCAGCACCATGGCGGCGGTGCCCCGGCTGCTGAGGTAGTCGATGAAGACCGGCGTGGCCACCACGAGCGCCACGACCGGTTCGAGCGCGGCGACCGACGCGGACCGGGGCGCGCCGTCGACCGCGGACATGTCGCCGAGCAGGGCGCCGGGCCCCCGCACGGCCAGCAGGATCTCCTCGCCGTGCGTGGTCAGCGAGAACACCTTGACCCGGCCGGTCACCACCACGAGCACCGAGGAGGACTGCTCGCCCTCCAGGAACAGCGAGGCCCCGGCCGGCCAGCGGCGGGTGCGGGCGCGCTCGGTGAGCGCGGCGCGATCGATCGGGTCGAGCTGCGCCATGAACTCCGCGGGCGCCGTCTCCGAATCCTCCATGACGGCCTTTCGCCGGTGACCTCGGTGCGGGCCAGAGCCTAGTGGTGTCGGAGGGGCGGACGTGCATTTTTCCACGCCTCGACCGCCTCTTCCGACGATGAGGGATCGAGCCGACGCGCCGACGATCGATCCGGCGGAGAAAACAGCGCCGCCACCGGCAGCGGTGGCGCCGAGGGGGGATCGAGGACCATGCAGACGCTCGACGACAGCGGGGTCGGGAGCACGCACACCACCCCGACAGCGGCGGTCGCGTTGTCCGACCGCGACCGGGCCATCCTGCGGGCCGTGGGCCGGGGCGGCGCCGAGGTCGTGGTGGGCGCCCTGCCCGACCTGTTCCTCGACGGCCGGTGCTGCTGCGACCAGCTCGCCGCGCGCCGCCTGGTGCACGCCGGGCTGATCGCGCCCGCGGTGGGTGCGGCGGTGGGCCAGCGGGTCGCGGCGCGGTTGACGCGGGCCGGGAGCGGGTTCGCCGCCCCGGTCGCGGCGCGGGCGGTCGTGCGGCGGC
>NZ_JAHDTH010000256.1 GCF_018531445.1 Pseudonocardia lacus | reverse complement strand
CCCCGGGGCGGGGGGTGGCGCGACCGCGACGACCGCTCCGGCGACCGCGGCCCGTCGAGCCGTCCGAACGACCAGCGCGGCGGCTACCGCGGTGACCGCAGCGACCGCGACGACCGCCGCGGCGGCTACCGGGGCGACCGCGACGACAGGCGCGGGAGCTTCCGCGACGACCGCGGCCCGTCCGGGCGCGACCGCGGCCCCGACGACCGCCGCACCAGCCGCGACGACACCCGCTCCGGGGAGCGCGGCGGCTACCGCCGCGACGACCGCCCCGGCTCCACCGGCGGATCCGGGCGCCCCGGCGACCGGGGTGGCTACGGCCGCTCCGGCGCGGGATGGGCGGACCGACCCGCCCGCTCGGGCCCGTCCGACGACGACCGCCGCGGCCGCGACGATCGGCGCGGCGGCAGCCGGTCCGACGACCGCCGGGGCTCCGGCTGGAAGGACCGCGGAGACCGCCCGGGGTCCGGCTGGTCCCGCGACCGGGGCGACCGCCAGGGCTCGGGCTGGTCGAAGGACCGCGACGACCGCGGCCGGGCGCGCCCCGGCGACGACCGCCGCTCCGGCGCCCGGGACGACCGGTCCCGCCCCGCCCCCGACCGCAAGTACGACCGTGACGACCGCAGTGGGGACCGGCGCGGACCCAACCGGAGCGACCGGTCGGGCGAGCGCAGTGGGCCCGCCCGCGGCGACCGGCAGGGGCCGAGCCGCGACGCCCGCTACGGGACGGACAGCCGCGGCCGTGACGACCGGCGCGACGACCGCCGTGATGCCGGCGCCGGCGGTACCGGCTGGGACGACTGGTCGCGTGACCGGCGCGCCCCGCAGCGCGACGACCGCTCCGGCGACCGCCCCCGCGGCGGCAGCCGCAGCTGGGCCGACCGCCGCGACGCCGACCGCTCGACCTTCGACCGCGACAAGGGGCGCCGCGACGACCGCCGGAGCGACGACCGGTCGAGCGGCGCGGGCTCAGAGCCCGTAGCCGCCCCGTCCGACGTCGAGCAGCCCGCGCCTGCCGTGAGCGGCTCGGACGAGGTGGTGGTCGACTCCGACCGCGCCGACGCGCCCGCCGCCGACGCGCCCGCTGCTGACAGGCCCGCTGCTGACACGCCCGCCGCCGACACCGCTGCCCCCGACACGGTCGCCGAAGGCTCCGGCGCCGCCGGCGCGGGTGCTGCCGACGATGCAGCCACCCCTGCGGTGGCTGCCGAGGACCCGGCGGCCGTGGTCCGGACCGAGGCCGACAGCGCCGACGACGCGGGTGACCCGTCGTCCACCGACGCCCGTCCCGAACGCGACGAGCGCCCGGTCGAGCGCCCCCGCCGCGACGACCGCGGGCGGTCGGATTCCCGGCCGTCCTACGGCGACCGCGGCCCCCGCTCGGGCGAGCGCCCCTACGGCAGCCGCGACCGCCAGGACCAGGGGCGCCGGACCGACCGGACGCCCGGCCGGCGCGCTCCCGTCGGTGCGCCGCCGCTGCCCACCTCGGGGCGTGGTCGTCCCGGCCAGGAGCGGCGCCGCGAGCTCGCGGCCACGACCACGTTCGTCGACGAGCCCCCGCTGACCGAGTCGATCACGCCCGGCCAGCTGGACGCCGAGGTCCGCCGCGACCTGCGCGGCCTGCAGAAGGACACCGCCGAGAGGGTCGCCCGGCACCTGGTGGCGGCCGGGAGCCTGGTCGACGTCGACCCGGAGCTGGCCCTCGCGCACGCTCGCTACGCGCGGTCCCGCGCGTCGCGCATCGCCGTCGTCCGGGAGGCCGCGGGCATCGCGGCCTACCACGCCGGCGAGTGGTCGGAGGCGCTGGGGGAGCTGCGGGCGGCGCGCCGGATGGGTGGCGGGCCCGGGCACCTGGCCGTCATGGCCGACATCGAGCGCGCTCTCGGGCGTCCGGAGCGCGCGCTCGACCTGAGCCGCGGTCCGGAGGCCCGCGAGCTCGACCGGGCCGAGACCATCGAGCTGGCCATCGTGGCCGCCGGGGCCCGGCGCGACCTCGGCGAGCTGGAGGCGGCCGTGGTCGGCCTGCAGATCCCCGAGCTCGACCCGAAGCTGCGCCAGCCGTGGAGCGCGCGGCTGTTCTACGCCTACGCCGACAACCTGCTCGCCGTCGGCCGCGAGTCCGAGGCGCTGCAGTGGTTCGTGCACGCCGCCGACGTCGACGACACCGGCGAGACCGACGCCGACCAGCGCATCGCCCAGCTCACCGGCGAGGAGCTCGTCGAGGACGAGATCGAGTTCGGCGTCGAGGACGTGGACGACACCGACGCCGCTGCCGACGAGTCCGAAGCCGAGGACACCGCCGAGCCCGAGGACACCGCCGAGCCCGAGGACACCGCCGAGCCCGAGGACACCGCCGTCGCGGACGACGCCGTCGCGGACGCCGCCGTCGCGGACGCCGCCGTCGCGGACGACGCCGCCGGTGACGCGCCGGCCGACAGCACCCCCGCCGACGCGGCCGCCGAGCTGGCCGTCGCCGACCCCGGCTCGGCCGTCCCCGCCGACGACGACTCGACCGAGCAGGCCGACCCCGACATCGAGGGCACCAGCGTCCCCGCCGCCGAGCGCACCCCGGCCGGTGCCGACGAGCCGGAGTCGCCCGACGCCGACGTCCCCACCGTCATCGACACCGACACCGACGGCGAGGTCGTGGCGGGCTCCAACGGCGTCGTGACCGACGGCAGCGGCACCGACGAGGCAGACGGGACCGGGGAGACCGACCAGACCGGGGAGACCGAGGAGCGGGGCACACCGCGGTGACCGACATGCTCGACCGCTTCGACGTCCTGCTCGCCGACCTCGACGGCACCCTCTACCGCGGTCCCGAGGTGATCCCCGGCGCCGCGGAGGCGGTCAAAGCAGCGGGCGGGCGCGGCGTGGGCACCTGGTACGTCACCAACAACGCCTCGCGCACCCCGCGGGACGTCGCCGCGCACCTGGTCGAGCTGGGCTTCCCGGCCACCGCCGATGAGGTCGTCACCAGCTCGCAGGCCGCGGCGCGGTTGCTGGCCGAGCAGCTCGAGCCCGGTGCCGCGGTGCTCGTCGTGGGCACCGAGGCGCTGGTCGGCGAGGTCGAGGCGGTCGGGCTGAGCACCACCCGGGAGGCCGAGGGCGCCGTCGCCGTCGTGCAGGGGCACAGCCCGGACACCGGGTGGCGCATCCTGGCCGAGGCGACCGTGGCGCTACGGGCCGGCGCGGTCTGGGTCGCCTGCAACCTCGACCCGACGCTGCCCACCGAGCGCGGTCCGCTGCCGGGCAACGGCTCGATGGTGTCGGTGCTGCGCATCGCGTCCGGGCGCGAGCCGCAGGTCGCCGGCAAGCCGGGGCCCGCGCTGCTGCGCGAGGCGGCCCGGCAGGCCGGCGCGTCGGCGCCGCTGATGATCGGCGACCGGCTCGACACCGACATCGAGGGCGGTCGGGCGGCCGACATGGCGACCCTGCTGGTCCTCACGGGCGTCTCCGACGCCACCGAGGTGCTGTCCGCCCCGCCGCAGCGGCGCCCGGACTACATCGGCGCCGACATGAACGCGCTGGCGGCCGATCCGGATGATCTCCGGCCGGGGCCGCGCGCCGGGTGGGAGGTCACCGTCGCCGACCGTGGCGAGCTGCGTCTCTCCGGCTCCGGCGACGCGGTGGACGCGCTGCGTGCGCTGTGTGGCGCGCACTGGGCGGCGGGCGGCGGACCGGCCGTGGTGACCAGCGACGGAGGCGACGCCGACCGGGCGATCCGCGATCTCGGACTGAGCGGCGGTGAGTCCGGCTCGGCTACGGTTGGCAGCGCACACCGCCACCCAGGAGCCGATCGATGACCGTCCCCAAGCCGGGCCCGCCGCCGGTTGCGCAGGCCCGCCCGGCCGACCCCCGCCTGGCGGTGGAGCGGGCGATGACCGCGCTCGACGGGCTCGCCGACCGACCGCTGGCCGAGCACGTCGCGGTGTTCGAGCGGGTGCACGCCGCGCTGGGCGAGGCGCTGGCCTCGCCGGCCGGCACCGCGTGACGGCGTGGCGGCGGGGACGACTGCAGTGGCCACCCGAGCGCGGCTGGACGCCGAGCTGGTCCGTCGCGGGCTCGCCCGGTCGCGCCAGCAGGCCGCGGAGCTGATCGCGGCCGGGCTGGTCGACGTGCGCGGCGTCCCGGCGGGCAAGCCCGCGACGCAGGTCGAGCGCGACACCCCGGTCGTCGTCCGGGAGGCCGGCCGCCGCGAGTGGGCCTCGCGCGGCGCGCACAAGCTGATCGGCGCGCTCGACGCCCTCGACGTGCCCGTCGCCGGGCGGCGCTGCCTCGACGCCGGCGCCTCCACCGGCGGGTTCACCGACGTCCTGCTCGACCGCGGCGCGGTGGCCGTCGTGGCCGTCGACGTCGGCTACGGCCAGCTGGTCTGGCGGCTGCGCAGCGACGAGCGCGTCGCGGTCCTCGACCGCACGAACGTCCGCTCGCTGGAGCCGGCGGCGCTCGGCGGCCCGGTCGACCTGACGGTCGCCGACCTGTCGTTCATCTCGCTGCGCACCGTCCTGCCCGCCCTGGCCGCGTGCACCGCACCGGAGGGCGAGCTGCTGCCGATGGTCAAGCCGCAGTTCGAGGTGGGCAAGGCGCGCCTGGGCGCGGGCGGCGTCGTGCGCGATCCCGCGCTGCGGCTGGCCGCGCTCACCGAGGTCGTGGCCGCGGCCCGGGCCATCGGCCTGGTGCTGCGGGGAGCCACCGCGAGCCCGCTGCCGGGCCCGTCGGGCAACGTCGAGTTCTTCCTGCGGTTGGCCCGCGGCGGCGCCGACATCGGCGACGCCGCGCTGGCCGCGGCTGTCGAGGAGGGTCCGCAGTGACCGATGCCGTGATCCAGTCCGTGAGCGGTGCGCGCGCGGGGGCGGTCACTCCCCTTGCCGGGCAGCCCTGCGTGCACGGCCTGTTCCGGCCCAGCATTCGCGGAGGGAGCGACATGGCTCGCGAGGTGCTCGTGGTGCTGCACTCGGGGCGGGGCAAGAACCGGCGCACCGCGTCCGCGATCGCGCGCAGGTTGGCCGAGGCCGGTATCCGGCTGCGGGTGCTGGCCGACGAGTGGGCCGAGGTCGAGTGCGACGGCCTGCCCGACGATCTCGTCCCGCGCACCGTCGACGGCCTCCCGGGCTGCGCGGACGGCGCCGAGGTCGTCCTGGTCCTGGGCGGCGACGGCACGCTGCTGCGCGCCGCCGAGATGGCCCGCCCGGTCGGGGTGCCGCTGCTCGGGGTGAACCTGGGCCACGTCGGGTTCCTCGCCGAGGCCGAGCAGGAGTCCCTGGACTCCGCCGTCGAGGCGATCATCGACGGCACCTACGCCGTCGAGGAGCGGATGACCGTCGACTCGGTCGTGCGGCTCAACGGCACCGTGCTCAACCGCTCGTGGGCGCTCAACGAGGTCGCGGTCGAGAAGGGCAGCCGGGAGCGGATCCTGGAGGTCGTCCTGGAGATCGACGGCCGACCGGTCTCCGGCTTCGGCTGCGACGGCGTCCTGTGCGCCACGCCCACCGGTTCCACGGCCTACGCGTTCTCCGCCGGAGGGCCGCTGGTGTGGCCGCAGGTGGAGGCGATGCTGCTGGTCCCGAGCAACGCGCACGCGCTGTTCGCCCGGCCGATGGTGATCTCGCCGAGCAGCCACGTCGCCATCGAGGTCGACCCCAACGGCCCCAGCGCCCTGATGGACTGCGACGGCAGGCGCACCGTCGAGCTGCCGCCCGGCGCCCGGGTCGAGCTGGCCCGCGGGGCGGTGCCGGTGCGCATGGTCCGGCTCGACGGCCAGCCCTTCGCCGACCGCCTCGTGCGGAAGTTCGACCTGCCCGTGCGCGGGTGGCGGGGCGCGCCGCACACCGGGTAGGACGCGCGGTGTCGGGCGGGCGACGTACCCTTCGACCCATGTTGGCCGAGATGCGGATCCGGGGCCTCGGCGTCATCGAGGACGCCACCCTGGAGCTGGATCCCGGTCTCACCGTGCTCACCGGTGAGACCGGCGCGGGCAAGACCATGGTCGTCACCGGCCTCACGTTGCTCAGCGGCGGTCGGGCCGAGGCGTCGCGGGTGTCGAGCGGCGCCCCGCGCGCCATCGTCGAGGGCGTGTTCCACGCCGACGCGGCCGCGCTCGCGCTCGTCGAGGAGATCGGCGCCGACGCCGACGACGACGGCACCCTCATCGCCTCGCGCACGCTGTCGGCCGATGGGCGCTCCCGGGCGCACCTGGGTGGGCGCTCGGTGCCGGCGGGCGTGCTCGTGCGCCTCGCCGAGCACTCCATCGCCGTGCACGGCCAGAACGACCAGCTGCGGCTGCTGCGCGGCGCCGAGCAGCGCGCCCTGCTCGACCGCTACGCCGGCGAGTCGGTCGCCGGCCCCCTGCAGCTCTACCGCGCGGTCCGCGAGGAGTGGCTGCGCCTCGGCGCCGAGCTCACCGAGCGCCGCGACAACGCCCGCCGGCTGGCCCAGGAGGCCGACCTGCTGCGCCACGGCCTCACCGAGATCGACGCGGTCGCCCCGCAGCCCGGCGAGGACGAGGAGCTGCTCGGGCTCTCGCGCCGGCTGTCGGCGGCCGACGACCTGCGCGCCGCGGCCGCCGCCGCGCGCGCCGCCCTCGTCGGGCCCGACGACCCCGATCCGGACGCGCCCGGCGCGCTGGGCCTGGTCGGCGACGCCCGCCACCGGCTCGCCGCCACCGACGACCCGGAGCTCACCGCGTTCGACTCCCGGCTGGGCGAGGTGCTCGCCCTGCTCGGCGACGTGGGCACCGAGCTGACCGGCTACCTCGACCGCCTCGACGCCGACCCGGCCCGGTTGGAGCAGGCGCTGGCCCGCCAGGCCGAGCTGAAGTCGCTCACCCGCAAGTACGCCGCCGACGTCGACGGCGTCCTCGCCTGGGCCGAGAACGCCAGGGAGCGGCTGGCCGGCCTGGACATCTCCGACGAGGCGCTGGCCGCGCTGGCGGCCCGCCGCGACGAGCTGGCCGCCGACCTGGCGGGGCACGCCGCCGCCGTGAGCGCCGCGCGCACCGAGGCGGCCAAGCGGCTGGCCGAGGACACCACCGCCGAGCTGGGTGGGCTGGCGATGCCCGACGCGCGGCTGCTGGTCTCGGTCGGGCCGCGGCCCGCCGCGTCCGGGGCCGACGACGCGCTCACCGTGGCCGGCCAGCAGCTGTCGGCCGGTCCGGACGGCGTCGACGAGGTCGAGCTGCGGCTGGTCGCGCACGCCTCCGCCGCGCCGCTGCCGCTGCACAAGGGCGCCTCCGGCGGCGAGCTGTCCCGGGTGATGCTGGCCCTCGAGGTCGCGCTCTCGGGTGCCGACCCGGTCCCCACCATGGTCTTCGACGAGGTCGACGCCGGCGTCGGCGGGCGGGCCGCGGTCGAGATCGGGCGCCGGCTGGCCCGGCTCGCCCAGCGCCACCAGGTCATCGTGGTCACCCACCTGCCGCAGGTCGCCGCCTACGCCGACAGCCACCTCGTGGTCGACAAGGCCGCCCGGGGCGGTGGGGTGGTCCGCAGCAGCGTGCGCAAACTCGGCGACGACGAGCGCATCGGCGAGCTGGCCCGGATGCTGGCCGGCATGGACGACACCGACACCGGCCGCGCCCACGCCGAGGAGCTCCTCGGCGCCGCGCGGGGCCACCGCGAGGCCGACCGCGCCGCCGCGAACGGGGCCCGCCGCGGCCGCTGAGCGTGCCCGCCGGTCGTCACGATCGGTAAACCGCACGAGGGGCTGAGCCACCCTCCGTACACGGCCGCGAGCTGCGGCGACGCCCGATCGGGCCCGGCGTGCCGACGTCACCGTCCGGGGTGGGGCTGTCACAGTGCGGAGCATGAACACAGCGCGCCGCACGAAGGGGGTGCGCGCATGAAGCTCCCCGCCCTGCTGCAGCGTTCCACCCCCGACGACCTCCCCGGCCTCGTCGCCGTCGCCCGCGTCGACCGGAGCGCCGACGCCCTGGCCCGCCGGGTCAAGCCGGGCGAGATCGCGGTGATCGACCAGCTCGACCTGGACCGGGCCACGGCCGACGCGCTCATCGCCGCCGGGGCCATCGCGGTGGTCAACGCGTCGCCGTCGATCACCGGGCGGTACCCGAACCTCGGCCCGGAAGCGCTCGTCGCCTCCGGCGTGCTGCTGGTCGACGCCCTCGGGCCGGAGATCATGCACGCGGTCAAGGACGGGATGCGCCTGCGCATCGAGGACGGCGTGCTCTACACGGGCAACAAGCGCCTGGGCGTCGGGTTCGTCCAGGACGCCGACTCGGTGGCCGACGCGATGGTCGAGGCGAAGTCCGGGCTGAGCACCCAGCTGGAGGCGTTCGCCGGCAACACCATCGAGTTCATGCGCCGCGAGCGGGCCATGCTGCTCGACGGGCACGGCGTGCCCGACGTCGAGGTCGACATGGTCGGGCGGCACGTGCTGGTGGTGGCGGCGGGCTTCGACCACGCCGAGGAGCTGTACCGGCTGCGCCACTACATCCGGGAGTGCAAGCCGGTGCTGGTCGGCGTCGGCGCCGGCGCGGACGCACTGCTGGCCGCGGGGCACCGCCCCCAGCTGATCGTCGGCGACCCCTCCGCGGTCTCGCACGCCGCGCTGGGGTGCGGCGCCGACGTCGTCGTCCCGGCCGACCCGAGCGGGCACGCCCCCGGGCTGGCCCGCGTGCAGGACCTGGGGGCCAGCGCGGTCACCTTCCCCAGCTCGGCCAACCCCGAGGACATGGCGCTGCTGCTGGCCGCGCACGGCGGGGCGTCGCTGGTCGTCACGGTGGGGCTGTCGGCGAGCATGGCCGAGTTCCTCGACCGCAGCCGGGCCACCAGCAACGCCTCCACGTTCCTGACCCGCCTGCAGGTCGGCGGGGCGCTGGTGGACGGCGCGGCGCTGGCCGAGCTCTACCGCAGCCGCGTCCCGATCGGCGTGGTGTGGCTGGTGGTGCTGGCCGCCGCCGCCGCGGGGGTGGCCGCGCTGCTCGTCTCCGACGTCGGGGACGCCGTGCTGTTCTGGCTCGCCCAGGCGTGGGCGGGCGCACTGTCCTGGATGGGGTTGTAGATGATCTCTCTGCGCTACCACGCCGTGTCGATCGGGGCGGTGTTCCTGGCGCTGGCGGTCGGCGTGCTGCTGGGGGCCAGCGGAGTCTCCGACCGGGTCCTGTCGGCCGCGGTGAGCGAGTCCGAGGACCTCGACGGGCAGGTGCAGAGGCTGACCGCCGAGCGCGACGTGCTGGCCGGCTCGCAGCGCGGCGCGGAGGAGTTCGCCGCGCGGATCGGCCCGGCCGCGGTGCGCGGGCTGCTGGAGGGCAAGGCGGTCACCCTGCTGACCTCGGGCGCCGACCAGGCCGACCGCGCCGCCGTGCTCGACCTGATCGGCACGGCCGGTGCGGTGGTGGCCGGCGAGGTCGCGCTGACCCCGGCCGTCGGCGACCCGGCCCGCTCCGACCAGCTGCGCGAGCTGGCCGCCCAACTGCTGCCCGCCGGGGCTCAGCTGCCGGCCGCCACCGACACCGGCAGCCTGGTGGGCGGACTGCTCGGGGGCGTGCTGAGCGGCCCGGGCGCCGGCCAGGAGGCCGCCGAGCCGGTGCTGGCCGGGCTGGCCACCGCCGGGTTCGTGGCGCCGGGCCCGCC
>NZ_JAHDTH010000255.1 GCF_018531445.1 Pseudonocardia lacus | reverse complement strand
CGCCCCGCGCGAGCGGCCACCGACGGATACCGACGGGTGGGCCGCGGCGCGCATCGCCTGGGACGAGACGACCGCCCGCGCCGTCCCCGCCACGGCCGCCGCCCGGCCCCGGCCGCGCCTGCGGTGGATCGCGCTCGTGCTCGGCGCGGTCCTCGCGCTGGTCGCGGTCGGGCTGGCGGTGTGGACCCCGTCGGCCGGGACGCCGCCGGCCGTCGACCCCTCCTCGCCCGAGCAGGTCGCGCAGCGCTACCGGGCGCTGGGCGCCGACCTCGTCCGCGCGGTGCTGCGCTGCTCCGCGCTGACCCCCGACCCCGGCGAGACCGAGCGGGTGAGCTGCGACTTCGGCGGTCTGACCGTGCAGTTGGTCGGCTACGACTCGACGGGGCGGCTGCGCGCGCACCGCGACGCGGCGCTGGCCCCCGGCCAGGACTCGGCCCGCTCGGCGAGCACGACCGGAGCGGGGGCGGCGTTCGCGATGGACGAGGCCGTGGGCGGCGGGTCGACGGTGTACTGGGACGTCGAGTCACCGAGGCCGGTGAGCGCCACGGTCACGGCGGCGCGCCCGCTGGCCGAGGTGCTGGACTTCTACGACGAGCGCCGATCCACCGCGGTGCAGCGCCCGGAGATGCCGGGGGCGGCGTTCGCCTCGCCCGCGCTGTGGGACCTCGCCTCGACGGTCGTCGACGGGGGCCGCGGGCAGTGCGAGCCGACGGCGCGCGACAAGTACTTCTCGGGCGTGGTGGAGCAGGTCGCCTGCACCTTCCCGAACGGGGTGCTGGGCGACTTCGGCCGGTTCGTCGACAGCCGGGCGGTGACGTTCTACCGGACGTCCACCGCCTCGGCGGACTACACGGTGCCGGGAACGGTGCGGACGGGCTCGTGGAACGACTTCGACGACCCGGCGGACTCGCAGGCCCAGCTGATCGAGTACGTGCTGGCCGCCGACGGCGACTCGTACCTGTACTACGACCGGCGCGAGACGCTGTGCTTCGGGCTGCTCTACCACCCGGACCACAGCCAGGACCGGCTCAAGGAGTTCTTCGTCTCCCAGGGCCTCGAGCAGTAGGGCTCAGGTGCCCTCGACGATCGAGGCGCGCCAGCGGGCCAGCGAGCGGATGACGGGGTCGTCGGCGTCGTGCGCGCCGCCTGCCCGCAGCGCCTCGACCCACCGGTCGTCGCGCGTCACCTGTTCGTGCCGGGGGCGTTCGCGTTGCGAGGGGAGGGCCGCGATGAGTGCGTCGGCCAGTGGTTCCGGTCGCGCGCCGGAACGCTGTTCGGGGCGGTCGTGCACAGCGGGCATACCTGATCTTCGCTCCGGAGCCGCTCGACGAGACTCAACAATCGAGTGATGAAGTTGCACGGATGGATGATGATTGACTGCGGAGAGTGACTTGAGACCGCCGAGACGGCGTATTCGAACGGCCGTTCGAGTTGTCCACATCTCCATCCACAGCTGTGTACAGCTGCCCCGCGGGCGAGGATGGGAAACATGAGCACCGTGCGGTGGGCCGTCGTCGGGCCCGGTCGGATCGCGTCCAAGGTCGTCGGGGACTTCGTGCACGTCCCGGGTGCGGAGCTGGTGGCCGTCGCGTCGCGGTCGGCCGAGCGGGGCGCGGCGTTCGCCGCCGTCCACGGCATCGCGCGCGTGCACACCTCCTACGCCGACGTCGTCGCCGATCCGGAGGTCGACGCCCTCTACATCGCCACGCCGCACCCGCAGCACCGCGCGGTCACCCTGGCCGCGCTGCGGGCGGGCAAGGCGGTGCTGGTGGAGAAGGCGTTCACGGTCACCCCGGCCGCCACCCGGGAGATCGTCGACGTCGCCGAGCGCACCGGGACGTTCGCGATGGAGGGCATGTGGACCCGGTTCCAGCCGGCCGTGGTGCGGATGCGCGAGCTGATCGCGGACGGCGCGATCGGCGAGGTGCGCTCGGTGGCCGCCGACCTGGGCGTGCGGCCGCCGGTCGACCCGATCGACCGCTTCTACAACCCGGCGATCGGCGGGGGCGCCCTGTTCGACGTGGGCGTCTACCCGATCTCGTTCGCCCAGATGGTGCTCGGCGACCCGGACACCGTGGCCGTCACCGGCTCGCTGGCCGCGACCGGCGTCGACGTCGAGGAGGCCGTGCAGCTCGGCTACGCCGACGGCCGCAGCGCCTCCCTGTTCGCCTCGCTGCTGTGCGCCACCCCCGGCCAGGCCAGGGTGTACGGCACGGCCGGCTGGATCGACGTGCTGCCCCGGTTCCACCACCCCGACACCATCGTGCTGCACCGCGCGGGCCACGAGCCCGAGACGATCACCCGCCCGGCGCTGGGCGGCGGCTACAGCCACGAGCTGATCGAGGTCACCGAGTGCGTCGCCGCCGGCCGCCCGCAGAGCGCGGTGATGCCGCTGGCCGACACGGTGGCGGTGCAGGACGTGATGGGCGAGGTGGCCGAGCGCCTCGGCATGGTCGTCCACGAAGGCCCCGCCACCCTCTGACCCCCATCGAGAACGAAGTTGTCGTGCGTTGGACCGGTCCAAAATCACGACAACTTCGTTCTCGACGGTCAGGCGGCTTCGGGGGTGGCGGGGCGCGGGGGCGCGACGGGCACGGCGGCGAGGGCCGCGGGTCGGCGGCGCAGGGCCAGCAGGCCCATGCCGGCGGCCACGAAGCAGGCCACCGCGCCCAGGCCCAGCCCGGCCCGCCCGCCGAACTCCTGGCTCACCCACCCGGCGATGGGGCCGCCGATCGGCGTCGACCCCAGGAACGCCACCGTCCACAGCGCCATCACCCGCCCGCGCATGTGCGGGGCGCTGGCCAGCTGCAGGGTGCTGTTGCCGATGGACATGAACGCCACGCTGGTCACCCCGACCAGCACCATCGCCGCCAGCGCCACCGGCAGCGTCGGCGACACCGCGACCAGCGTCATCGTCACCCCGTAGGCGACCGACAGCCACACCAGCGAGCGCATCCCGGTGCCCCCGCGGGCGGCCACCGCGAGGCCGCCGACCACCGCCCCGGCGCCCATCGCCGCGGTCAGGAAGCCGTAGGTCGTCGAGTCGCCGGCGAACGTCTCGCTGGCCACGATCGGCAGCACGACCTGGAACTCGTAGGTCAGGCAGCCGACCAGGCCCATCATCAGCAGCGGCACCAGCAGCCCCGGCTCGGAGCGCACGTACCGGAAGCCCTCGCGCAGCTGGCCCGGGGCGCGCGGGGCCGGCGTCGAGGGGTGCAGCGCCGCCACGTCCATCCGCACCAGCATCGCCACCACGGCCACGAAGCTGACCGCGTTGACCAGGTAGCACACGCCCAGCCCGCCGACCGCGATCACGATGCCGGCGACCGCGGGCCCGACCGCGCGCGCGGCGTTGACCAGCACCGAGTTCAGGCTGACCGCGTTGCGCAGGTGGTCGGGGCCGACCATCTCCAGCACGAACGCCTGGCGCGCCGGGCTCTCGAAGCAGCTGGCCAGGCCCAGCACGACCGCCAGCGCGTAGACCTGCCAGAGCTGGATGGCGCCCGTGGTGGTGAGCACGCCGAGGACGAGCGCGATCGCGCCCATGGCCGACTTGGTGGCGATCAGCAGCTTGCGCTTGTCGAGCCGGTCGGCGATCACCCCACCGTAGGGGCCGAGCAGCAGCGTCGGCAGCGTCTGCAGGGCGGTGACCACGCCGAGCGCGGTCGCCGATCCGGTGAGCTGCAGGACCAGCCAGCCCTGGGCGACGATCTGCATCCAGGTGCCGGTCATCGACACCGCGTTGCCGATGAAGTAGCTGCGGTAGTTGGGGGTGGCGAGCGCGGCGAACATCTGCCGCCGCAGGGTGGTGATCGAGCCGGTCGTGGGGATCTCCTCGGTCATGTCGTGCCCTTGAGGTGGTGGGCGAGCGACTCCAGGGCGGGCAGCGCCAGCAGCAGCCGGCCGGCCTCGTCGGGGGGCATCGCGGCCAGGTGGCGGGCCAGCAGCTCGGTGCGCTCGGTGCGCAGCCGGGCCGCCTCCGCCGCGCCGGCGGCGGTCGCCTCGACGCGGGCCGCGCGGCCGTCGTCGGGGTCCTGGGTGCGCCGCAGCAGGCCGGCGTCCTCCAGCTTGGCGACGATCCGCGACAGCATCGTGGGGTTGACGCCCTCGATCTCGGCCACCTCGCTGATCCGGACCGGCCCGAGGCGGGCGATCGTGGCCAGCGCGGAGGCCTGCGTGCGGGTGAGCTCCTCGCCGCGGGTCTGCCGGTCGAGAGCACGGGCGATGCGGGCCAGTGCGATGCGCAGGCGGGCGAGGTCGTCGGCGTCGAAGGTGTCGGTCACCGTCGCCTCCAACTAGTTGCCTACCGGCAAGCAACTATACACGCGCGCGGCCCTCCCACCCCGTCGGACGGGTGGGAGGGCCGCGGCGTCGGGCTCCGGGTCAGCCCGGGACCCGGTCCAGGTACCCGGTGACCAGCGCGAACCGGCCGTCGGCTGCCAGCAGCACCGAATCGGTGCCGATCACGACCGGCTCGGCGCCCTCCGGGCCCATCGCCCACGAGAAGCGCACGACGTCGTGGTGGGCGTCCGGGCCGCTGTGCAGGGTCAGCGGCACACCGGGGAACTGCGCCTGGACCTGCCCGATCACCGCGCTCAACGCCTCCCGCCCGGTCACGTCGGCCAGCGGGTCGACGTAGCGCACGTCGTCGGCGGCGACCTTCGCGAGCAGCGCGGCCCGCTCGGCCGGGTCGGTGACGTTCCAGGCCCGCAGGTACTCGGTCACGGTGGTCTCGACGCTCATGGTGGACGTCCTCTCCGGGGAAGGCGGGCCGGGTGCCCGCCGTCGACGGGGACGACACTGCCGCCGGGCGCGCACCCGGTCGATGACGTCTCAGGTCATGGCACCGGCTACCCCGCGGGCTAGCGTGGCGGCATGACCAGCGCCCCCACCCGTCCCGTCGGCGACCTGCTGCGCGACTGGCGGCAGCGCCGGCACCTGTCCCAGCTCGACCTGGCCACCATCGCCGACGTCTCCACCCGCCACCTCAGCTGGCTGGAGACCGGCCGCTCCCGCCCCACCGCGCAGATGATCCTGCGGCTGGCCGAGTCGATGGAGGTCCCGTTGCGCGAGCGCAACGCGCTGCTGCTGGCCGGCGGCTTCGCCCCCGCCTACGGCGAGTCCACCCTCGACTCACCCCCGCTCGGCCCGGTCCTGGAGGCGCTGCGCGCGGTCCTGGCCGCGCACGAGCCGTTCCCGGCCGTCGTGGTCGACCGCACGTGGGAGCTGGTCGAGGCGAACGACGGCATCCAGGCCCTGCTCGCCGGCACCGCGCCCGAGCTCGTCGAACCCCCGGTCAACGTCCTGCGGCTGAGCCTGCACCCCGAGGGCCTCGCCCCGCGGATCGTGAACCTCCCGGAGTGGCGCTCCCACCTGCTCGCCCGCCTCGCCCGCCAGGCCGCCACCACCGGCGACGCCGGCCTGACCGACCTGCTCGCCGAGCTGCGCGGCTACCCCGGCGGCGAGTACGGCGGCGTCGGCGGGGGCGGGGTGGTGGTGCCGCTGCGGCTGCGCCAGGGCGACGCGGTGCTGTCGTTCCTCTCGACGACCACCGTCTTCGGCACCCCCCGCGACGTCACGGTCGACGAACTGGCCCTCGAAGCCTTCTACCCGGCCGACCCCGCCACCCGCACCGCCCTCCTCCACACCCCCTGACGCGCTCCCCCTCGCCGCCAGCAGGTTCAGGAAAGCCACGTTCCTGCCCTGTGGGTTCAGGAACGTGGCTTTCCTGCCCTGTGGGTACAGGAACGTGGCTTTCCTGTCACGGGGGTGAGAGGCGTGGGGAGGGGCAGCGTCAGAAGCGACCGCCGCCGCCCCGGCGCCCCCGCGTGCCCGAGCCGCCGAAGCTGCCGGGGGAGAAGCCGCCGCCCCCGCGACCGCGCCCGCCCCCCGACCGCCCAGCCCCGCGCACGGCCCCGGAGAGGATGCCGCTCAGCACCAGGCTGCCCAGGTCGACGGCGAGGCCGCTGCCGCCGCTGCCCTGCCCGGGCTCGCGCCAGCCGGCGACGTCGTCGCGGGCCAGGCGGAGGGCTTCCTGGGCCAGGGAGTCGGCGCGCTGGGCCTCGGCGAGGCCGGCGACGGGGTCGTCGCCGGTGGCGAGGGTGAGGTGGCGTCGGGCTTCGCTGAGCCGGGTGCGGGCCCGGGTGCCGACGGCGCCGCGGCGGGTGGCGATGAAGTCCTCGGCGGCCGAGACGGCGGCGCGGGCGGTGAGCAGGGCCTGCTCCAGGGCGGCGGCGGCCCGCCGGTCGCGGTCGCGGTCGGCCTTCTCGGCGGCCAGTGCCTGGTCGAGGGCGGCGCCGGCCTCGTCGAGCAGGTGCAGCGCGGCGATGGGGTCGGGGCGGTCGCCGGTCGCGGCGGCCTGCGCGTTGGCCGCCGCGGCCTCGGCGCGGGCGACGGCGGGGGCGAGGTCGTCGCCCATCGCCCTGGCCTCGGCGAGGTCCTGGTCGAGCTCCGCGCGGGCGGCCGGCACCTTGGCGGTGGCCTCGGCCAGCTCGGCGTCGCGGCGGGGGATGCCGTCGAGCAGGGCGCGGGCCTGGGTGATGGCGTCCTCGGCGGCGCGGCCGGACACGACGGCGGCGGTCGGGCCGGCGCCGGTCAGCTCGGCGCGGGCCTGGGTGACTTCGGTGTCGGCCGCGGCGAGCAGGGCGCGGGCCCGGTCGAGGTTGCCGGCGACGGGCGCGGTGGCGGCGTCGGCGTAGCGGGCGCGCAGGTCGGTCCAGGCGGCCTCGGCGCGCGGGAGGTCGGTGTTCACCGCGGTCAGCCGCTCGGCCAGCCCGGCGACGTACCCGGGTGCCTTCGCCTCCAGGTCGCGCAGCTGGTCGAACGCCTCGACCTGGGCGTCGAGGCGATCGTCGGCGCGGGTGCAGGCGCGCAGGATCTCGGCGTACATCGCTCGCTGGGTGGGCTCGTCCTCCGGCTCGTCGTCGTCGAGGCGCTGGCGGACCTCGAACGCGGCCAGCATGTCGGCGCGCGACTGCTCCAGCGCCGCGGTGAACCCGGCGACGGCCTCCTCGCCGAAGTGCGCCCGGGCGGCGGCCAGTTCCTGCTCGGAGGTGCGCACGGCCTCGTCGATCGCGATCAGGGCCGAGCTGGCCCGGTAGGCCAGGTCGCTGGTGGCGACGCCGGGGTGCTCGTCGGGCGGGCCGTCCGGCTTCGGGGCGGGGGTGGTCGGCGGGGCGGTGGCGGGCTCCTCCCGGGAGGTCCGCCTGCGTCGGGCCACCACGTACGCCCCGCCGCCGACGAGCGCCGCCCCGCCGATCACGAGCACGCCGACGGGCACGCCGCCGCCGGAACCGAGGCCGTCGGCCAGCGCCACCGCGGCGCCGGCCCAGTCGTCCTCGCGCAGCAGCGGTTCGACGTCCTGGCTCTGCACGTCGTCGACGCGGGTCTCGGACTCGGGGAAGTCCTCGGCGACCGAGAGCCCGTAGGCGCGGTCCTCGACGGCGACGGCGAACAGCACGTCGGAGACCCCGAGCTGGGAGCGCTCGGCGGCGTCGTCGGCCCACTCCTGGCCGTCGAGGCCGTCGAAGCTGTCGACGAACACCACGAACAGGTCGTAGCCGCGGCGCTCGGCGAGCCGGGCGACGGCGTCGGCGACCCGGGTGGTGGCCGCGGGGTCGAGGACGCCGGCCCGGTCGGTGACGCGGTCGTCGAGCCGGAACGGCGGCTCGGCGGGCGCCGGACCGGCGCCGGTCAGGGCGAGGGCGGCCAGCACCACGCCGAGGAGCGACAACCTGCGCACGACGACCTCCGCTGATCGGGGAACACGCCATCATGGCGCGGCCGCCGCGACCTGCCCGGACCGACCCGTACGGGTCCGCTCCCCGATCGGGTGCGAGGTGTCGCTCAGGCCAGCGCGGGGGCGGGCTCCAGGTCGGTCAACCGCCACGGCCGCACGACCGAGACCAGCACGACCAGCGCCAGCCCGAGGCCGCCCGCGATGACCGCGGCCATGGCGACGCTGTCGTTGCCCAGCACCCCGACCATCGGGGAGACGATCGCCCCGATGCCGAACTGCATCGCGCCGAGCAGCGCCGCCGCGGTGCCGGCGTTGTCGCCGTGGCGGGCCAGCGCGACGACGGGTGCGTTCGGCAGCGCGAACCCGGCCGCGAACAGCGCCAGCCACAGCGGCAGCAGCACGCCGAGGATGCCGGCGCCGACCAGCGCGAGCCCGAGCATGAGGGCGGCCGCGACCGCGCCGGTGGCGACGGCGGCGAACAGGATCTGGCGCGGCTCGAAGCGGCGCAGCAGGACGGGGTTCAGCTGGGTGGCGCCGATGAGCCAGATGGCGCCGCTGCTGAACGCCAGCGCGAACTGCTGCTGGGTCAGCCCGAACTCCTCCTGGAAGACGAACGACGCCCCGGAGACGTAGCCGAACATGCCCGACATCGTCAGCCCGGCCACCAGCGCCAGCCCGACGAAGGTGCGGTCGCGGAAGAGCCGGCCGTAGGTGCGCAGCGTGCCGCGCACGCTGGGGGCCTGCCGGCGCTCGACGGGCAGCGTCTCCGGCAGCAGCTTCGCGGCCACCGGCATCAGCACCAGCGCGTAGAGGGCCAGCGCCGCGAACACCCCGCGCCACGAGGTGAACGACAGCAGCCAGCTGCCCAGCGTCGGGGCGATCACCGGTGCGGCACCCATGACCAGGATCAGCCGGGACAGCAGGGTGGCGGCGGGGCGGCCGGTGTAGAGGTCGCGCACGATCGCCATGGCGATCACGGCGCCGGCCGCGGCGCCCAGCCCCTGCAGCAGGCGGGCGGTGCCCAGGACGGCGATGTTCGGCGCGACCAGGCACAGCACCGAGGCCAGCACGTGCAGCGCGGTGCCGGCCAGAAGGGGACGCTTGCGCCCGAGCGCGTCGGACAGCGGGCCGATCACCAGCTGGCCGAGGCCCAGCCCCAGCAGGGTGCCGGTGAGGGTGAGCTGGACGGCGGAGTCGGTGGTGGCGAGCTCACCGGTGATGGTGGGCAGCGCCGGCAGGTACATGTCGATGGTCAGGGGGCCCAGCGCGATGAGCGCGCCCAGGATGAGCACGAGCCGCAGCCGGGGGGTTTCCCGCGCGGCCGTCTCCACGCGAACGGGGGTCGACGTCACCGATCACTCAAGGTCGGGCTCGCCGCCGCTGTTCCCGCTCCTCCCGCCGTGTAACGCGGGTCACGCCGACAGGTGATCTACCCGGTACCGCCGGCGCGCGGCGTCGCGGAAGGCATCTCCGCCGCGGGCTTCGCCATCGCAACGCCGGGCGGCCGGGAACGCTCCGAGCGCGTCCTCGTCGAGTGCTCCGGCGATCCGCGGCACGGTCGGCGCGTCGTGCTCCACTCGGGCCTCGTGGCCCCCGGCGCCCGCGGATACGTTTGCCGCGACCGCCCGGTGAAGCGGCGGTGAAGCGCGCCACGGCGTACTCGACGCCGTCGGTGGGCGTCGGGAGGCAGCGGGGTGAGCAGCGGGGTGAGCAGCGGGGTGAGCACACCGGGATCCGGGGAGCCGACCGTCGAGCCGGTGGTGCCGGGCGCCGCCGGGGCGGACCGGCCGGCCGGCGCGCCGCGCCGGATCGACTGGGACGAGACGGGCCGGCACCGCGGGCTGGCCGGGGTCGG
>NZ_JAHDTH010000254.1 GCF_018531445.1 Pseudonocardia lacus | reverse complement strand
CCGGCGGGCACGGCCGGCACCGGGCCGACCCGGCGCGCGACCCCGGGCGCGCCGGTCGGCGGCATCGTGCCCGACGTCCCGCTGCCCGACGAGGGTGAGCGCAGCAGCTCGCCGGAGACCACCGACTGGGCCACCGTGACCGGCATCGCGCGCACCTGGCTGCTCGACCCCTGCTCCCCCACGGAATACCCGACCGACGCCCGGCGCACCGGCTTCAAGACGGTGTCGCGCACCGGCCCGGAGTTCCACGAGGCCCGCCAGCTCGCGACCTACCCGAGCGTCGATGACGCCGCCGAGGTGATGGCCGGGTTCCGCCGCGCGCTGGCCGCGTGCAGCACCGGCGGCACCGAGCAGGGCGGGCGGTGGGAGTGGGTCACCCGGGAGGAGCCGACCCTGGGCGACGAGGGCCTGCTGGCCGCGAGCACCGTGGGCGGGCCCGGGTTCGCCCCGGCGGGCGACCGCGTCGCCGTCACCCGCGTCGGCGCGAGCGTGTTCCTCGCCTTCAGCAACGGCGAGTCCGGCGTCGCCGAGATCGACGGGGCGGCGGAGCTGGTGCGCGAGGTCGCGCGGGAGTTCCTCGACTCGGTCTGACGAGGTCGGCCCCCGGCCGGGGATCGGCTCGTGTCCCGCGGCGGGTCAACCCGCTCCAGGCATCTCCGGAGCTACGAGGCGAACAGCTGCGACAGGTCGCGGAACGCCTTGAACTCCAGCGCGTTGCCGGCCGGGTCGAGCAGGAACATCGTCCACTGCTCGCCCGGTTCGCCGGCGAAGCGCAGGTACGGCTCGATGACGAACGTCGTGCCGGCCGCCTTCAGCCGACCGGCCAGCTCGTGGAAGCGCTCGACGTCGACCACCAGCCCGAAGTGCGGCACCGGGACGCGGTGGCCGTCGACGTCGCTGTGGCCGACCGGCCCGGAGCCCGCCGACCGGTGCGTGACGAGCTGGTGGCCGTCGAGGTCCCAGTCGACCCAGTGCTCGGCGGAGCGGCCCTCGGCCAGGCCCAGCACCCCGCCGTAGAACTCACGGGCGCGGGCGATGTCGTCGACCGGGACGGCGAGGTGGAACGGGGGACGGTCGCTCACCCGCGCGATGCTACTGCCCGCTCAGCCCACCGCCGCCGGATCGCCCGGGGCCCGCAGCCGCCGCGCGACCTCGCCGCGCAGCGCCACGAACGCCGCCGAGCCCCGGGTACCGATCTGGTCGCGCTCGGCGGGCAGGTCCACCGGCAGGTCGGCCACCAGGTGGGCAGGCGAGCGGGACAGCACCAGCACCCGGTCGCCGAGGTAGACGCTCTCGTCGATGTCGTGGGTGACCAGCAGGACGGTCGTGGCGCGTGCCCGCTGCACCCGGCGCAGCAGGTCCTCCAGCTCGAAGCGGGTCTGCGCGTCGACCGAGGCGAACGGCTCGTCCATCAGCAGCAGCGCCGGGCGGGTGACCAGGGCGCGGGCGATCGCCACGCGCTGCTGCATCCCACCGGAGAGCTGCCAGGGGTAGCGGTCGTCGACGCCGGCCAGCCCGACCCCGGCCAGCGCCTCGGCCGCGCGCTCGGCCCGCTCGGCCCGGCCCACCGAGCGCCAGCGCAGCGGGAGCTCGACGTTGCGGCGCACCGACAGCCACGGGAACAGCGAGCGCCCGTAGTCCTGGAAGACGAACGACAGCTCGTCGGGCACCGCGCGGACCGGGTCGCCGTGCAGGCGGACCTCCCCCGCGGTGGGCTCCACCAGGCCGGCCACCGCGCGCAGCAGCGTCGACTTCCCGCACCCCGACGGCCCGGTGATGCACACCAGCTCCCCCGCGCCGACCGCGAACGTCAGCTCGTCGACGGCCGCGGCGCCGCGGTAGTCGTGGCGCAGGTGCCGCACCTGCAGCAGCGTCATCGCGGGACTCCCGTCGCTCGCGTGGGTTGCCAGCGCAACGCGCGCTGCTCGACGGCCAGCAGGACGGCGTTCAGCCCGAGCCCCACCACGCCCAGCGCCACGACCCAGGCCCACATGACCGGGAAGTCGAAGGCGTGCTGGGCCTGGCGCAGCTGGAAGCCGATGCCGTCCACCGAGCCCACCAGCTCGGAGACGACCATCAGGATCACCGAGATCGACAGGCTCAGCCGCAGCCCGGCGAAGATCTTGGGCAGCGCGGCCGGCAGCACGACCAGCACCAGCCGGTGGCCCGGCGGCATCCGCAGCGCGCGGACCGTCTCGGCCTGCACGGGGTCGAGCGAGCGCACGCCGTCGACGGTGTTGAGCAGGATCGGCCAGGTCGCGGCGAACGCGATCGTGACGACCTGCATGCGCCCGCCGATGCCGAACAGCACCAGGAACACCGGGATCAGCGCGGGCGGCGGGATCGCCCTGGCGAACGCGAACAGCGGGCCGCACCACTGCATGCCGGTCCGCGAGCGGCCCAGCACCGTGCCCAGCCCGACCCCGACCAGCGCCGCGACCGCGAACCCGGTCACCGCCCGCAGGACGCTGGGCAGCACGTCGTCCAGGACGGTGTCGCCGAGGAACGCCCGCTCGACCGGGCCGGCGAACCACAGCCGCGCGCCGGTGACCAGGATGGTGCTCGGCGGCGGGAAGAACGGGTGCCCGGCGAGCCGGGTCGCCACCTCCCAGACCAGCACGCCGGCGGCGAACAGCGCCCACGAGCGCAGGAACCGGCCCGCCGCGCTCACTGGTGCACCCTCACAACGCCCCCGCCGCGACCGGGCTCCACGCGAACAGCCGCGCGCCCAGCCGCTCCAGGCCCTCGTTGATCGCGAACCCGACCAGGCCGGCGACCAGCGTCGCGGCCAGCACGACGTCCATCCGGGCGGCGCCGCTGCTGGCCTCCAGGATCACCCGGCCGATCCCGCGGGCGGCGCCGGCCAGGAACTCCGTGCTCACCACGACGATCAGCGCCACCGCCGCGGACATCCGGATGCCGGTGAACACGAACGGCGCAGCGTGCGGCAGGGCGACCGAGGTCAGCGTGCGGGCCCGCCCGGCGCCGCAGACGCGCGCGGTGTCGACCATGACGGTGTCGAGCTCGCCGAGTGCGTAGACCGTGTTGAACAGGATCGGCCACACCGCGGCGTAGGCGGCCAGCGCGATCTTCGCCTCCGGGCCGCTGCCCACCAGCAGCACGACCAGCGGGATCAGCGCCACCGACGGGATGGGGCGCAGGAACTCCACGACGGCCCGGGTCGCCACCCGCACCGCGGGCGCGCTGCCCAGGACCAGCCCGGCCGGCACCGCGATCGCCGCGGCCAGCCCGAGCGCGATGGCCCAGGCCAGCACGGTGGCCAGCACGTCGGCCAGGAACCCGCGCTGCGCCACCAGCTCCCCCAGCTCGGCCAGCACCACCGTGGGGGGCGGCACGAACCGCTCGGGCACCAGGCCCGTGCGCACGGCCACCTCCCAGAGCAGCGCGAAACCGAGCAGGCCACCCAGGTTGCGCGCGATCCGGGCCATCTCAGCCGTCGACCGGGGCGATCAACGGCGCGACGTCCAGGGGCTCGCCGATCACCCCGAACTCCAGCAGCAGGTCGGGCACCCGCTGCAGCTGGTCGGCGCGCGGCTCGGCGTGGAAGTCCAGCAGCGTCGCGGCCGCCGCGGTCTGCGCGTCGACCTTCGAGTACTCGACCAGCAGCGGGTTGACGAGATCGCGGTCGGCCGAGGCGTCGACGGCGCGCTGCAGCACCCGCCGGAACGCCGCCACCGTCGCCGGGTTCTGCTCGCTGAACCCGGCCAGCGAGGCGTAACCGGCCGTCGGCAGGCCGGTGGCCGGCCCGGTCGAGGTGTCGACCACCACGACCGCGCCCACGCCCCGCTCGGCCAACGTCACGAACGGCTCGGTCAGGAACGCCGCGTCGACGTCGCCGCGCTCCAACGCCGCCGGGGTGTCCGGGAACGGGATGCTGACCCACTGCACGCCGGAGAAGTCGACCCCGGACTCGCGCATGGCCGACTTGACCAGCGCGTCGGAGATGCTGCCCGCCGCCGTGACCGCGATCCGCTTGCCGGCCAGGTCGGCGACCGAGCCGACCCCCGAGCCCGGCATCGCCACGACCACCGAGGAGTCCGGCGACAGCGACGAGGCGTCGGCGACGAAGCGCAGGTCGGCCGCGCCCTTGTCGAGCGCGACGAAGAACGGCCCGTAGCTGCTGTAGGCGATGTCGACGTCGCCGCCGATCAGGCTCTGGATCGAGGCCTGGCCGCTGGGCACGGTGACCGTCTCGACGTCCAGGCCCTCCTCGGCGAACCAGCCGTTGCGCTCGGCCAGGTGCAGCGGCGCCAGGTCGGTCGTCGGCATGATCGACACCCGGACCGGCGTCGGGGCCCCTCCGTCCGCCGCCGGGGGCGCCGCCGCCTGCGTGCCGCCCAGCGCGGCGCACCCCGCCAGCAGCACCGCTGCCACTGATGTCACGGCGGCCGCCGCGAGCCGCCCCCGTCCCCGTCGCGCCCCCATCGGTCCTCCCCCGATCGCGGATCACCGATCGTGTTCGGGTGCTCACCCGGCCACAACCGGCCCCGGGCGGCCGCCGCGCTACGACCGGCGGGGTAGGACACCACCGGTGGGGTACAGCCCGGGGAGTAAGCGGGCGGCGGTCGGCCGAACCCGGTTGCTCCCCGTTCCGCCGCGGTCGCCGATCCGCGATGCTGGGCCGATGGATCACGGGGGCAACGGCGTCATCGTCACCGCCGAGAGCGTCGGCACCGAGAGCTCGGTCGCGGTCGTCGGCAGCGTCGGCACGTCGAGCAGCGTCGCCGTCGCCGGCAGCGTCGGCACGTCGAGCAGCGTCGCAGTTGCCGGCAGCGCCGGGACGGCCGGCAGCGTCGCGGTGGCCGGGAGCGCCGGCACCGCCGCCAGCGTCGCGGTGGCCGGCAGCGCGGGCACCGTCGGCAGCGTGGCCGTGGCCGGGAGCGCGGGCACCGCGGGCGGGGTGGCCGTCGCCGGCAGCCTGCTGACCCTGCTGAGCATCGCGCTCAGCGCCTGCATCGCCTGCCTGGCCTGCGTCAACTGCCGGCGCTGCGTGGCCTGCGTCGGGTGCATCGACTGCGTCGACTGCGTGGGCTGCGTCGGGTGCGTCGGCCTGCGCGGCGCGGTCGGCCAGCGAGGCGTGCGCGCCTAGCCACCCGTCGCAGCGGGGCTCGGCGGTCGGCGGTGGCGACCAGACGTAAGCATGTGCTCAACTCATCCGGTCCGGTCGAACCCCGACCCGCCCGCGCCGAGGGAGCAACTCCGTGACCGACGTCCGCATCCCGGAGGGATTCGACTTCACCGACCCCGACCTCTACACCAACCGGGTGCCGCTGGCCGAGCTCGCCGAGCTGCGCCGCACGGCACCGGTCTGGTGGAACGCGCAGCCGCGCGGCAGCTCGGGCTTCGACGACGAGGGCTTCTGGGTGGTGTCCCGCCACGCCGACGTCAAGGCCGTGTCGCTGGACAGCGCGCTCTACTCGTCCTGGGAGAACACCGCGATCATCCGGCTCAACGAGGGCGCCGGACCCGAGCAGATCGACATGCAGCGGCTGATCCTGCTCAACATCGACCCGCCCCGGCACACCGGGCTGCGCGGCATCATCTCCCGCGGCTTCACCCCGCGCGCCGTCAACGGGCTGCGCGCCGCGCTGGCCGACCGGGCCGGGGCGATCGTGCGCGCCGCGCTGGCCGAGGGCACCGGCGACTTCGTCCAGGACGTGGCCAGCGAGCTGCCGCTGCAGGCCATCGCCGAGCTGCTCGGCGTGCCCCAGGACGACCGGCGCAAGCTGTTCGCCTGGTCCAACCAGATGATCGGCGGCGACGACCCGGACGTCGAGGGCGACCCGCAGCAGGCCGCCATGGAGCTGCTGGGCTACTCGATGGCGATGGCCGAGCAGCGCAAGGGCTGCCCGATGGACGACATCGTCACCAAGCTCGTGCAGGCCGAGGTCGAGGGCAGCGCGCTGACCGCCGACGAGTTCGGCTTCTTCGTCATCCTGCTGGCCGTGGCCGGCAACGAGACCACCCGCAACGCGATCTCCCACGGGATGGCCGCGTTCCTGGACAACCCCGAGCAATGGGCGCTGTACCGGGCCGAACGCCCGGCGACCACCGCCGACGAGATCGTGCGCTGGGCGACGCCGGTGGTCGCCTTCCAGCGCACGGCCACCGCCGACACCGAGCTCGGCGGGCAGCGCATCCGCAAGGGCGACCGGGTCGGCATGTTCTACAGCTCGGCCAACTTCGACGAGGAGGTCTTCACCGACCCGCGGCGCTTCGACATCACCCGCTCGCCCAACCCGCACCTGGGCTTCGGCGGCAGCGGGGCGCACTACTGCATCGGCGCCAACCTCGCCCGCCTGGAGATCGAGCTGATGTTCGAGGCCATCGCCGACCACATGCCCGGCATCGCCGCGGCGGGCGCGCCCGTGCGCCAGCGCTCGGGGTGGCTCAACGGCATCACGTCGTTCCCGGTCACCTACACCTGATCCACGACGGCTGATCCCGGCCGTCTTCGCAGAGTCCCCGTGGTCCTCGCAGGTGCTGTGCACCCTGCGCCGACCACACCGCCCCTGCGAAGACCCGGGGCGGATCACCGCACTACCGCACGACGTCCAGGGCGGCGCGCACCACCGAGTCGGCGTCGATGCCGTGGTGGCGGTGCACCGCGGCCAGGTCGCCGGACTGCCCGAACCGGGAGACGCCCAGGTGCGCCGACCGCACCCCGTTGACCCCGGCCAGGAACGCCAGCGTGTGCGGGTGCCCGTCGAGCAGCGTGACCATCGGCGCGGCCCGCCGGGCCGGGAACGCCGCGTCCAGGACCCAGCTCGGGCCCTCCCCCCGGCCCGAGCGGGCCTGGACGGCGTCGAACAGCAGCCCCGGGCTCGTCACGCACACGACGTCGGCCGGCGCGCCCTGCGCGTCGAGCCGGTCGGCCGCGGCGAGCGCCTCGGGCACCATCGCGCCCATCACCGCGATCGTGATCGCGGGCGGGGCGGACGTCGTGCGCAGCGGGTAGGCGCCGGCCACGACCTGGCGGCGGCGCCGTTCGCGCGCGGCCGGGTCGGCCGGGACGGCGGCCAGCGTCTGGTCGACCGGGCGCGTGGACAGCCGCAGGTAGGCCGAGGTCCCGTCGGGGCGCCCGAGCCGCGCGAGGCTCGCCAGCAGCGTCCACTCGACGTCCACCGCGAACGCCGGCTCGTAGCTCACGCAGCCCGGCTGCTCCAGCCCCACCGACGGGGTGGTGATCGACTGGTGGGCCCCGCCCTCGGGGGCCAGCGACACCCCCGACGGCGTGCCCACCAGGATCGACTGCCCGCCCGCGTAGATCCCGAACGACCACGGCTCCAGCGCCCGCTCGACGAACGGGTCGTAGAGCACCCCGATCGGCAGCAGCGGCTCGCCCCACCGGCTCCAGGTGGCGCCCAGCTCGCCCAGCAGGCCGACCAGGTTCGTCTCGGCGATGCCCAGCTCCAGGTGCTGGCCGTCGGGCTGTTCGCGCCAGTGCAGGATCGTCTCCGGGTCGTCGGCGAACCAGTCGACGCGCTCGCGCGCCGACCAGACGCCCACCTTGTTGACCCAGCCGCCCAGGTTGGTCGAGGAGCTGACGTCCGGCGCCAGCGTCACCACCCGGCGCGCGGCCTCGGGCGCGGACCGGGTCAGGTCCAGCAGGGTCCGGCCCAGGGCGGCCTGGGTGGTCGCGGTGCCGCCCGGGGTGCGGCCGAAGTCGGTGGGGATCGGCGGTGGGGCGGGGGCCGGCACCGGCGGGCGGCGCAGCCGGGCCGCGGTCGCCGCGCACAGCGCGTCCTCGGCCGAGCCGGGCGCGAACCGGGCCCACGGCTCGTCGACCGCGGCCCCCACGGCGTCGGCCAGCTCGCCCAGCTGGGCCTCGGTGAGCAGCGAGGAGTGGTTCTGCGGGTGGCCCTCGGAGGCCAGCCCGTAGCCCTTGACGGTGTAGGCCAGCACCACCGTGGGCCGGGTGTCGTCGATCGCGTCCAGGGCCTCGCCCAGGCTCACCAGGTCGTGCCCGCCCAGGTTGCGCACGGCGGCGTGCAGGGTGGCGTCGTCCAGCCCGGCGACCAGCTCGGCGACCGCGGGGTCGGGGCCGGGCAGCCGCTCCCGCAACTGCCCGGGCGTGCAGCGCAGCAGCCTCTGGTACTCGGGGTTGGACATCTCGTCGATGCGCCGGCGCAGCGCCGCGCCACCGGGCCGGGTGAACAGCTCCTCCAGCAGCCGCCCGTACTTGACGGTCAGCACCTGCCAGCCCGCGGCCTCGAACATGCCCTGCAGCCGGGTCGCCCCGAAGTTCGGCACCACCCGGTCCAGGCTCTGCCGGTTGAGGTCGACGATCCAGACGATCTCGCCCAGCTCGGCGACCATCGGGTCGAGCACCGCCTCCCAGCAGGCGCCCTCGTCCAGCTCGGCGTCGCCGACCAGGGAGTACTGCCGGCCGGTCCCCGCCGTGGCGCTGAACCCGGCGATGTAGCGGCGGGCGAGCGCGCCCCAGATGGGGGCGGTGGCGCCGATGCCGACCGAGCCGGTGGAGTAGTCGACCGGGTCGGGGTCCTTGGCCCGCGACGGGTAGCTCTGCAGCCCGCCGAACTCGCGCAGCGTGCCCAGGTAGCGCTCGTCGAGCTCGCCGAGCAGGTAGTTGATGGCGTGCAGCACCGGGGAGGCGTGCGGCTTGACCGACACGCGGTCCTCGGCGCGCAGGTGCCCGAACCACAGCGCGGTCATGATCGTGGCCATCGAGGCGCTGGAGGCCTGGTGGCCGCCGACCTTGAGCCCGCCCGGGTTGGGGCGCACGCGGTTGGCGTGGTGCACGATCGCGGCCGAGAGCCACAGGATCCGCTGCTCGACCGCGCGCAGCACGTCGGCCGCCGGGGTCGGGGTTCCGGTGGGCTCGCGCAGGCCCGTCATGGCCGCTCCTTCCGCAGATCCGGGCACCACTGGACCATTGCGGCGGCGAGCGCACAACCGATCACAGCCCTCTGCGAGCCAGAACATCTAGTTTGGTACTATCTGACTCACAGCACTTATGGAGGGACACCGCGATGCCCGACCTCGGCCACGACCTGGCGTTCGGCACATTCATCACCCCGGCCGCCGACCGCGCCGAGCGGGTGCTCGCGCTGGCCGAGCTGACCGACCAGGTCGGGCTCGACCTGGTCAGCGTGCAGGACCACCCCTACCAGCCGGCCCACCTCGACGCCTGGACGCTGCTGTCGGTGATCGCCGCGCGCACCCGCTCGGTCGCGGTGCTGCCGAACGTGGCCAACCTGCCGCTGCGCCCGCCGGCCGTGCTCGCCCGCAGCGCCGCCAGCCTCGACGTCCTCAGCGGCGGGCGCGTCGAGCTCGGGCTGGGCGCCGGCGCGTTCTGGGACGCCATCGCCGCCCAGGGCGGGCCGCGCCGCTCCCCCGGCGGGTCGCTCACCGCGCTCGCCGAGGCGATCGAGGTGATCCGGGCGCTGTGGACGCCCGGGCGCGGCGCACGCACCGAGGGCGAGCACTACCGGCTCGCCGGCGCCAAGCCCGGCCCGTTCCCGGTCCACGACATCGGCATCTGGCTCGGCGTCTACAAGCCGCGCGCCCTGCGCCTGACCGGCCGCGTCGCCGACGGCTGGCTGCCCAGCTCGCCCTACCTGCCGCCGGAGGACCTGGCCGCGGCCAACGCCGTCATCGACGCGGCCGCGGTCGAGGCGGGCCGGGAGCCGTCGGCCGTGCGCCGGCTGTACAACGTCGTCGGCAGCTTCGAGGGCACCGGGCGCGAGTTCCTGCAGGGCCCACCCGCGGTGTGGGTCGAGCAGCTCGCCGAGCTGGCCCTGACCGAAGGGATGTCCGGGTTCATCCTGATGGCCGACTCCCCCGACCTCGTCCGCCGCTACGCCGCCGAGGTCGCCCCCGGCGTCCGCGAGCTGGTGGCGGCCGAGCGCGCCGGCGCCCCGGGCCCCGCCGCACCGCGCGCCACCG
>NZ_JAHDTH010000253.1 GCF_018531445.1 Pseudonocardia lacus | reverse complement strand
GGGTCCGCGCTGCCGGCGTGCACGGCGGTGCCCTCCGCGGGCGACGGCACCGCCGCCGGGCCGGGCACGCTGCAGCGGGCGCGGGACGCCGGCCGGATCACCGTCGGCATCGCGAACGAGGCCCCCTACGGGTTCACCGACGGGCAGGGCCGGGTGACCGGGGAGTCCGTCGAGGTGGCCCGCGCCGTGCTCGGCAGGCTCGGGATCGGCGAGGTCGACGCCGTCACCGTGGAGTTCGGGGAGCTGATACCGGGGCTGACCCTGTCGCGGCAGTTCGACATGGTCACCGCCGGCATGTTCATCACGCCGGAGCGGTGCCGGGCGGCCGCGTTCTCGGCGCCGGACTACACCGCGCCGACCGCGTTCCTGGTCCCCGCCGGCAACCCCGCCGGGATCACCGCCTTCGACGGCGTGCGCGACCAGGGGCTGCGCGTCGCGGTCCTGAACGGCGCCGTCGAACAGGGCTACGCCACCGACAGCGGGGTCCCGGCCGACCGGGTCCAGGTGCTGGGGGACCAGAACGCCCTGGTGCAGGCGGTGGTGTCCGGACGGGCCGACTGCGCGGCGCTGACCAACATCTCGCTCAACGACGTGGTCGCCAAGAACCCGGGAGCACCGGTCGAGGTCACCGCGGGGTTCTTCCCGGTGATCGACGGCGCGGAGGTCGTGTCGGCCGGCGGCTTCGTGTTCCGTCCCGGCGAGGACGACATCCTCGACGCCTTCAACACCGAGCTGGCCGCGCTGCAGGAGTCCGGCGAGTGGTTGCGGATCACCGCTCCGTTCGGGTTCACCGAGGACAACCTGCCCGGCCCCGACCTGACCACCGCGGCCCTCTGCACCGCCTGAGCCGAGACCCGACGTGCTCGACAACCTGCCGCTGATCCTGTCGTCACTGGCGGCCGGGGTGCCGCCGACCGTGTTCGCCGCGGTCGGCGGCATCGCCCTCACCATCGCGCTGTCCGCGGTGGCCGGTCTGGCCCTGCTGTCGCGGCACCGGGCCGTGCGCGCGGTCAGCCGGGTGTACGTGGAGTTCTTCCGCGGCACCTCGGAGGTCGTCCAGCTGTTCTGGATCTTCTTCGTGCTGCCGGCGCTGGTCGGCTACCAGATCGTCCCGCTGGCGGCGGGGATCGTGGTGCTCGGGCTGAACCACGGCGCGTACGGGGCCGAGATCGTCCGCGGCGCGGTGCGGTCGGTGCCCCGGGCGCAGTACGACGCCTGCACCGCGCTGAGCCTGTCGCCGTGGGACCGGATGCGCCGGGTGGTCCTCCCGCAGGCCGTGGTGGAGATGCTGCCCTCGTTCACGAACCTGTTCATCCAGCTGCTCAAGAGCACCGCGCTGCTGTCGCTCGTGGTCGTCGACGAGATCGTGCGCCGGGGGCAGCTGCTGGTGCCCAACCTCGGCGTCGGCGAGAAACTGACGATCTACCTGGTGGAGCTGCTGCTGTACCTGGGTCTCGCCGTCCTGGTCACCAGCGGGATGCGGCTGCTGGAACGGCGAGCCGCGGCCCGGGTGGGTCGGCCGCCGACGGCCGCGCGCAGCGGGTTCGCGACCGGGGTGGCGATGTGACCGGGATCTGGGACTGGGGCTACGCCGTCGAGGTCCTGCCAGCGCTGCTGCGGGGCCTGCAGGTGACGGTGCTGGCCACCCTGCTGGGGTCGGTGCTGGCGTTCGCGCTGGGCCTGGTGCTCGCGATCGTGCTGCGCGCCCGCGTGCCGGTGCTGCACCGCGTGGTGCGCGCCTTCGTGGAGTTCTGGCGCAGCACGCCGCTGCTGGTCCAGGCGTACGTGATCTACCAGGTGCTGCCCGACGTCGGCATCACCCTGGGGTCGTTGGCCGCGGGTGTGATCGCCCTGGGGCTGCACTACGCGTGCTACACCTCGGAGGTCTACCGGGCCGGGATCGAGGCCGTGCCGGTCGGGCAGTGGGAGGCCGCAGCGGCGCTGAGCCTGCCGCGCTCCCGGGTCTGGTTCGGGGTGATCCTGCCGCAGGCGGTGCCCCGGGTGCTGCCCGCGCTGGGGAACTACGTCATCTCCATGTTCAAGGAGGTGCCGCTGCTGCTGGCGATCGGCCTGGTCGAGGTGGTCACCGTGGCCCGGCAGCTGAGCGCCGACAGCTTCCGCCCGGTGGAGCCGCTGACCCTCGCCGGCCTGCTGTTCCTGCTGGTCAGCTTGCCCGCTTCCATCCTGGTGCGGAGAATGGAGCGTCGTGCCGGTGCCGGTTGAGCCGATGGTCGTCCTCGACGGCGTGCACAAGCGCTACGGCGACACCGCCGTGCTGTCCGGCCTCGACCTGCGGGTCGAGCGCGGCGAGCACGTCACGCTCATCGGGCCGTCGGGATCGGGCAAGACCACCATCCTGCGGCTGTTGATGGGCCTGGAAGCCGTCGACGCCGGGACGATCCACGTCGGTGGGCGCTGCCTGACGCACATGCGACGCCGCGGGGCGGTCGTCCCGGCCGACGAGAAGCACGCCCGTGCGGTGCGCCGCACCATCGGGATGGTGTTCCAGCAGTTCAACCTGTTCCCGAACATGACGGTGCTGGGCAACCTCATCGAGGCGCCGGTGCGCGTGCTCGGCATGTCCGAGGCCGAGGCCACCCGGCGCGCCGCCGAGCTGCTGGAGCTGGTCGGGCTCACCGACAAGACCCACGAGCGCCCGACCCGGCTGTCCGGCGGGCAGCAGCAGCGCGTGGCCATCGCCCGGGCGCTGGCCATGCGGCCGGAGGTGCTGCTGCTCGACGAGGTCACCTCCGCTCTCGACCCGGAGCTCGTGGCCGGGGTACTGCGGCTGCTGCGCCTCATCGGGGAGAGCAGCGACATCACGATCCTCTGCGTCACCCACGAGATCGGGTTCGCCCGGGACTTCGCCGACCGCGTGCTGATGTTCGACGGCGGCTCGATCGTCGAGGACGGGCCGCCGGAGCGGCTGCTCGTCGAGCCGCGGGTGCCGCGGACCAAGGAGTTCCTGGCCGCCGTGCTCGAGGGGCGCTGACCGGTCACGCGCGTCACATCCGTCCCGGCGGGCTCGCCGGGCGACGTGCCGCGCGGCGAGCGTCCTCGACGCCGTCCGCGAGTATGATCCGCGACCCGCGCCCCGGAGCAGCGTCACCCTCGACCGGCGGTGTCGGCGCCGCCGGATGCACCAATGCGTGTTCCATCGCTCGATCCCATTGATGATCCGGGATCCGATGATCGGTGGCAGGCGCTTCCCAATCAGCACGCGCTCCACGAGTATCCCAGCAATTCGGTGCACCGGCGCATCGATCGCTACGGGCGGGGGACGGCGATGGCGATGGGACGACAAGGGCGTCGTGCGATGGTCGCGGTGCTGGTGCTCGCCGGGGCGGTGGCCCTGGCCGGCTGCGGCGCCCGCGGCGCGGGCGCGGGCGGCGGCGCCGCGGACGGCCAGACCTTCTCCATCAAGTTCTCGCACGTGGTGACCCCGGCGACGCCGAAGGGCCAGGCGGCGGAGAAGTTCAAGCAGGTCGTCGAGGAACGCTCCGGCGGCCGCATCACCGTCGAGATCTACCCGAACTCCGAGCTCTACGGCGACAAGGACGAACTGCAGGCCCTGCAGTCCAACAGCGTGCAGGTCCTGGCCCCGGCCAGCGCCAAGTTCACCACCATCGCGCCCGCGCTGCAGGTGCTCGACCTGCCGTTCCTGTTCGACAGCGTCGAGGACATCCCCGAGGTCGTCTCGCCCGACTCGGCGGCCGGCAAGGCGATCTACGAGAGCGAAGCGCTCGCGGCCAACAACATCAAGGTCATGGGCCTGTGGGACAACGGCCTCAAGCAGCTCTCGTCCAACACCGAGATGCGCACCCCCGAGTCGCTGGCCGGTCTGAGCTTCCGCATCCAGCCCTCGGACGTGCTGCGCAGCCAGTTCGAGAGCTGGGGGGCGAGCGCGACCCCGCTCGCGTTCGCCGAGGTCTACAACGCCCTCCAGCAGGGCGTCGTCGACGGCCAGGAGAACCCGTACTCCAACATCGAGTCGCAGAACATGCACACGGTGCAGAGCCACATCACCGCGTCGAACCACGGCTACATCGGGTATGTGCTGGTGATCAACAATCAGTTCTTCGAGAGCCTGCCCCCCGACCTGCGGACCGTCGTGCAGGAGTCCGCCGACGAGGCGAGCGCCTACAACCGCGAGGTCGCGGCCACGCTCAACGAGCAGGCCCGCACCACCATCGAGCAGGCGGGCACCACGACGATCCTCGAGCTCACCCCCGAGGAGCGCCAGGCGTTCAAGGACCGCGTGGTGCCCTCGGTCTGGCAGCAGTACGCGGACGTGATCGGACCGGATCTGGTCGACGCCCTGCTCGCCGAGCAGAACGCCAGGTAGTGCCCGCCACGGACGGGGGCGACCCGCCGGTCGTCCCCGTCGCCGGGACGGGGGCCGCCATGCAGCGCTTCGACCGGGTGCTGACCCGGGTGGAGAACGTGCTGGCGGCCTCGACCCTGGGCCTGGCCACGATCATCGCGGTGGGCGCGGTCCTGCTGCGCTACCTCTTCGGGATCTTCCTCTTCTGGTCCGAGGAAGCGATCATCTACCTGGTCATCTACTCGACCTTCCTCGGTGCCGTCATCACGCTGCGCCACGGCGAGCACGTCAACGTCGACATCTTCGGGGCCTTCCTGCGCAAGCGCGGCCGGCGCGTCGTCGGCACGATCGCCGCCGCCGTCACCGTCGTCTACCTGGCGGTCGTCGGGGTCTTCGCATGGCTGCTGCTGTTCGAGCCGTTCTCGACCTCGACCACCACCCCGTCGCTCAAGCTCCCGCTGTGGGTGGTGGAGGCGGCCGTCCCCATCGGCTTCACGCTGATGCTCCTGCGCGCGCTGGAGATCCTCGTCCGGACCGCGCGCGGCATCGAGGCCTTCCCCGAGGCCGGCCGCTCGCTGCTGGAGGTCGAGGCGGACGTGGCCGGGGTCGAGGCGGGCGACATCGAGCGGACCCGGCGCACGCCCGGCGACCCGCCCGCCCCCCGGCCGGACGACCCGGGCGGTGGCGACCGGTGACCGTGGCCTCGATCGCGCTGGTCGTCATCCTGTTCGCCCTGCTGTTCTCGGCCACCCCGATCGCGGTGGCGCTGGGGCTGACGTCGTTCATCTACTTCTTCTACTTCACGCTGATCCCGCTCACCCAGGTGCCGGAGCGGCTGTTCAACTCGCTGAACACCTTCCCGCTGATGGCGATCCCGTTCTTCGTGCTCGCGGCGAGCATCATGAGCCGCGGCGGGATCAGCCGGCGGCTGATCGCCGCGTGCAACGCGGTGGTCGGCCAGTTCCGCGGCGGGCTGGCGATGACCGGGGTGCTGTCGTGCATGTTCTTCGCCGCCATCTCCGGGTCCAGCCCGGCCACGGTCGTCGCCGTCGGCACCCTGATCATCCCGGCGATGGTGGCCAGCGGCTACGGCAAGCAGTTCTCCACGGGCCTGATCGCCACGTCCGGTTCGCTGGGCATCCTCATCCCCCCGTCGATCCCGCTGATCGTGTACGGGATCGCGACCGAGGAGTCGATCGGCGACCTGTTCATCGCGGGCCTGCTCCCCGGCCTCGTCGCCGGCCTCATGCTGCTCGGCCTGGTCCTGGTCGTGTCCCGCAGGCGCGGGTACGGCACCGGTGCGCACGCCATCACGCTGACCGGGGCCGAGAAGCTCCGGGCCGTCCGGGACGCGGTGCTGAGCCTCGCGCTGCCGGCGCTCGTGCTCGGCGGCATCTACGGCGGGATCTTCACCCCCACCGAGGCGGCCGCGATGGCCGTGTTCTACGCGGTGGTCGTGTCGGTCTTCGTCTACCGGGAGCTCGACCTGCGGGCCCTCGGCGGGATCCTGCTCACCTCGGCGCGCACCTCGGCGATGATCATGTTCATCATCGCGAACGGGATCCTGTTCTCCTTCGTGCTCACCTCGGAGCGCATCCCGGGCGAGATCACCGAACTGCTGCTGAGCTACGAGCTCAACAGGTGGACGTTCCTGCTGCTGGTCAACATCCTGCTGCTGGTGGCGGGCTGCTTCATGGAGACCTCCAGCGCCATCCTCATCCTGGCCCCGATCCTGCTGCCGATCGCCCTCGAACTCGGGGTCGACCCGATCCACCTCGGCATCGTGATCGTGATGAACCTGGAGATCGGCATGGTGACCCCTCCGCTGGGCCTGAACCTGTTCGTGGCCAGCGGGATGTCGGGGATGAGCGTGCTGCAGGTGGCCAGGGCGGCGATACCCACCGCGCTGGTGCTGCTGGCCGCGCTGTTCCTGGTGACCTACGTCCCGGCGATCTCGCTGGCGTTCCTCGGGGGCGGGTAGGGCGTTCGCGGTGGCGCGCGCCGGCCGGATCATCGCACCGGCGCGTGGATCCGCTGCGGTCAGCGGCCGAGCGCCGCCCAGAAGCCGCAGTGGTGCTCGGCGGCCAGGTCGACCGGACCGATGCCGCCGTCGCCGGGTGCGAGCGCCTGGACGTGGGGCGGGTCGGCCGCCGCGTCGAACCGCGGCCACGCGGGTCCGTCGGCGTTGCCGGGGTCGCCGGTCGCCGCGAAGCTCGTCCAGTAGTCGATCATCTGTTCGGACAGGCGCCGCTGCTCCGGATCCAACGGCGCGGGCATGCCGGCGAGGTCGAACAACGACCAGAGGTCGGAGGCGTGCTCGGCGCCCATGGGCATCCGCGGCGGCAGCGGGGACAGCGGCGGCGGGGCGGGGTCGGCGAACTCGTAGTGGTGGACGGGCACGTGGGCGGCCAGCAGGCGGGAGTCGTCGAGCTGCGAGCAGGCCCACTTGCGGTCGGTGACGATCGCGGACCACGCCAGCGCGGCCGAGTCGTACTCCGAGCGCGGGTACTCGGCCCGCACCGCGGCCTCGTCCGCGCCGAACGCCTCGGCCATCGCGGTGCGGAAGGTCTGCTCGCTCATCGGCGTGCCGTCGTCGTAGTACGCCGTGGTCTGGGTGGCCTCGTCGCGCGTCTGCCCGGACAGCACCGGCACCCGGTGGAACCGCCCGCTGCGCAGGGCCTCGGTCGGTTCCGTCGGCAGCAGTGCGGTCCCGTAGGCGGGCCTGATGAACTCCTGCTGCACGTCCATCAGCGCGTCCACCGGCAGCGCGCGCAGGCAGGCCGGCGCTGCGGCCGGGTCCGGGTCGGTGCAGCCGAGATCGGCGGCAGTCCGCCGGCCCTGTCGTTCGAGAGCCGCGACCGGCTGGAAGATCGAGGCCGCGGTCTGGTTGCGGTAGTCGAAGCCGTCCAGCCAGCTCAGCGCGCAGGAGCCGCTCTGCATGACGGCCCGGTCGAACAGCCCGGCGGCCGACGGCGAGGTCAACTGGGCGCAGGTGCTGATCCCGCCGGCGGACTGCCCCGCGACGGTGACCGCGTCCGGGTCGCCGCCGAACGCGGCGATGTTGCGCTGCACCCAGGACAGCGCGGCCTGCTGGTCGGCCAACCCGAAGGTGCCCGAGTCGGGCAGCGCGGGGTGGCCGAAGAAGCCGAACACACCCAGCCGGTAGTTGACCGTGACGACGACCGCGTCACCTCGGGCGGCCATGCGCCGCGCGTCGTAGTTGCTGCCGGCGCCCGTGAAGTAGCCGCCCCCGTGCACCCAGACGATCACCGGCTTCGCACCGGTGCCGCCGGACGGCGTCGTCACGTCGAGGTACAGGCAGTCCTCGCTGGTGCTGCCCTCGGGAAGCTCACCGGGCTGCTGCGCGCAGGCCGGTCCGGCCCGCGTCGCCTCCCGGACCCCCGGCCACGTCGCCGGCGGGGTGGGGTTCTGCCAGCGCAGCGGGCCCACCGGCGGCGCGGCGTAGGGGAGGCCCCGGAACGCGCGGGTGTCGCCGTCGATCGAACCCCGCACAGCGCCGAACTCGGTCAGGACGACGGCCGCATCGGCTCCGGCGTCATCGGCTCCGCCCGCACCACCCGCCGCCGCCGCGTCGGCCGTCGGCCCGGCGCAGCCCACCAGGGCGGCCAGCGCCCCGATCGATCCCACCAGCGCGAGCCGTGTGCGCCATCTCCTGCCCGTCATCCCGGTCGTCCTCCTCGTGGTCGGCGGTGTCCCGCGTCGACGACGAGTCCAGCGGCTCGTGTCTGCGGGCACCAGCGACCGAGGCAGCACGTCGGACCGACGAAAGTAGGTCGACGCCGGGTCGGCCTCCCGTCGAGAACGACGTTGTCGTGATCAACAGGACGATTCGATCACGACAACTTCGTTCTCGACGGCGGGGCGGTCAGGCGACCGGTGGTTCGGCTTCCACCGGGGGGCCGGCCTCGACGGGCTGGTGGGCGGCGATCGCGGCGTAGGCGCGGTTCTCGTGCTGGACCATCCGCAGGACGAACCCGACGAACAGCGCCACGGCCAGCACGAGGAAGATCCAGACGCCGACGGAGTTCGCGCCGAAGGTGAACACGACGCCGGCGCCGTCGTAGCTGTCGATCGGGCTGGTGCTCATGCCTGCGCTCCCTGCTTCACGAGGCCGTTGCCGTTGTTGCTGCTGCGGACGGGGGTGATCGGGATGCCCTCCGGGTACGCGGTGGCCGGCACCTCGCTGAGGTCGAGGCCCTGCTCCTCGGCGTCCGGCGGGATGCGCAGCATCCCGGCCTTCTTCAGGCCCCAGGAGATCGCGTAGCCGGGCACGAAGCCGAGCGCCGCGAACACCACCAGGCCGACCAGCTGGCCCCACAGGGCGACCGACGGGTTGCCGTCGGTGTTCGGGTAGCCGTTGAGCAGGAGCCCGGACGCGATCAGCGAGAACGCGCCCGCGCCGCCGTGCACGGCGACCGCGCCGACCACGTCGTCGATCTTGAACCGGTCGAGCAGCTTGCCGATGTAGGGGATCAGCGCGCCGCCGACGCCGGCGACGACGAAGCCGACCGCGGGGTGGTAGAGGTCCATGCCGGCGGCGACCGCGATCACCCCGGCCAGGCCGCCGGAGATCGTCCAGAAGGGTTCGCCCCGGGAGGTGAGGTAGGCGCCGATGATGCCGCCGGCCAGGCCCATCAGGGTGTTGAACGCGAAGGCCGAGAGCGTGGTCGGGCTGCCGTAGATGGTGGCGTAGCCGTCGCCGGAGTAGATGACGCAGCCCATCAGGAAGCCGAAGAACCCCACGAAGATCAGCATCAGGCCGAGCATCGTCAGCGGGAGGTTGTGCGGGCGGATCGTCACCGGTTCGCCGGAGGCGGTGAACCGGCCGATGCGCGGGCCGAGGTTGATCAGGACGCCGAGGCTGAAGGCGCCCGCGATCAGGTGCACGCACCCCGCGGCGCCGACGTCGTGGAAGCCCATGGCGGTGAGCATCCAGCCCGCGCCGTGCCATCCCCAGGCCGCACCGATGATCCAGACGACCGACCCGAGAATCGCGGCCAGGATCAGGAACGCGCTGGTGCGGATCCGTTCGAGGACGGCGCCGGACATGATGGAGGCGGTGGTCGCGGCGAACAGCGCGAATGCCCCCCAGAAGATGCCGCTGGCCGGGTCCTGGATGTTCGGGCCCATGTTCTCGCTCCACGGCAGCGCGCCGAGGGCGAGGTCGTCCAGGACGATCCAGCCACTGGGCATCGCGTTGTAGAGGAACCAGCCGACGAAGAAGAAGGTGGAGACGACGACCGCGAGTGCCAGCAGGTTCTTGATGGCTGTGGCCAGCACGTTCTTCGACCGGGACGCCCCGGACTCGTAGGCCAGGAAGCCGGCGTGGATCAGCATCATCAAGGCGATGGAGACCCAGTAGAAGAACTCGTTGTTGACCGAGCTCATGGTCTCGATGGTGCTCTCGACTTCTGGCGGCACGAATCGACCTCCGGCGGGGCGGCAATCTGGTGGGTGGATTGACGGCAGTCGGTCGCGTGCTGCCTGCCGAGTTCGGGGCGTCGTCGGGCCCGGGATCTCGCCGTCGCTGCGTCAGCGCCGATGATAACTACGGAGATCCGGAATGAATGTAAACACTGAGGTGATCTCAGCAAGATCTGCGTAGCTCGATCTGCTCGAAATGGGTGAGCACTCGTGCGGCAGCGACGATGTCACCGATTCTCGACGGGCTTGCGGTGGTGTGGCGTAGAGCGCGCCAGCG